>NZ_FOVS01000023.1:0-104806 GCF_900115235.1 Pseudomonas sp. NFACC24-1 | reverse complement strand
GCCCCGTGCATCTGTCAAGCGGTTATTTTAAGAAGTTTTCAAAGTTTCGCCTCGGAAACCTCAACAACTTCAACCACTTGCGCCTCCGATCTCTCGTTAGCGGGAGGCGAATTCTACAGCGTTACTCGCTGCTGTCAACACCTCTTTTTCACCGCTTTCGACCGAGAAGATCGAACCGCACATAGAGCCAAACAACACCGCCCTATCTGCTCCTTCCAGACTTCGATGAACTGAAGCCCTGCGCCTTCGAAACCTACTTAACTCATTGAATCTCAAGGAGTTTTCCGCTTAGACTGCGCCGGAAGTGGGGCGAATTATAGACTTCCAGAATCTGCCGTCAACCCTTAATTACGCTTTTGTTGCAGAAGGGGCTTTCCTACCCAGCAAACGCGGGATCCGACGCATAACCGGCGGGACTCTCAGCATCAACAGCACGGCCCCAATAAAGGCGTATATCGACCACTCCTTCAAATCTGCCCGCACGATCCACAGCATATGCAGCAGCCCAAGACCCAGAATCAGATACACCAGGCGATGCAATTTCTTCCAGCGCACGCCAAGTCGACGCTGGCTGTAGCGATTGGACGTGACAGCCAGCGTCAGCAGACCGAGAAACCCAAGGGCCCCAACAATAATGTAAGGCCGCTTGCTCAACTCGACGCCCAACTGCGACCAGCCGAACCCCAGTATGAACGCCGCATACCCGCCTAAATGCAGCGTCACATAAGCAAAACACCACAACCCCAACTGGCGTCTGACCGCAATCCACCCCGCCCACCCCGTCATTTTTTGCAACGGCGTCATACTCAAGGTGATCAACAGCAAAATCAGCGTCCCCAACCCGAGCCGATCCACCAGCACTTTGCCCGGGTCAGGGCCCAACACGCTCATCAAGGCTTCGTAAAGCCAGAGCAACGGCCAGACAGCCGCGGCGATGAAGACGCTCATTCGCCAGACTGGAAAACGCATCAGTAGTCCTTCCTCAGGTCCATCCCTGTATATAAAGAAGCGACTTCATCCTGATAGCCGTTGAACATCAGCGTATCGCGCACATTGGGACTGAACAGCCCACTGGGCAAACGACGCTCACGTGCCTGGGTCCAGCGTGGGTGATCGACCGTTGGATTGACGTTGGCATAAAAGCCGTACTCGTCAGACGCAATGCTTTGCCAGGTGGTCTTTGGCTGCTCGCTCACCAGACTGATGCGCACGATGGACTTCACACTTTTGAAACCGTATTTCCAAGGGACCACCAACCGCAGCGGCGCGCCGTTCTGATTCGGCAACTCCCGCCCATACATGCCAACCGCGAGGATGGCCAACGGGTTCATCGCCTCGTCCAATCGCAAGCCTTCCACATACGGCCAGTCGATCAAGGCGAAACCGGAACGCTGCCCCGGCATGACCTTGGGGTCCTGCAAGGTTTCGAAGCGGATGTACTTGGCCTTGGAGGTGGGCTCGACCTGCTTGAGCAATGCCGAGATGGGAAAACCGATCCACGGAATGACCATCGACCAAGCCTCGACACAGCGCAGTCGATAAATCCGCTCCTCCAGTTGATAAGGCTTCATGAAGTCTTCCAACCCATAGCGCCCCGGCTTACCCACCTCCCCGTCCACGACCACGCTCCAGGGTTCGGTCTTCAAGGAGCCGGCATTGGCAGCCGGATCCCCTTTGTCGGTCCCGAACTCATAGAAGTTGTTGTAATGGGTCGCATCCTTGAACGGTGTGATGGGCTCGTTCTTGACCGTGACCGCCTCCCACCGGACGGATGGCAATTTCTCGGCAAACCAGGACGGCGCCTTGCCCGGCTCGACCTCGGCATAACGCGCCGCGTCGGCAGCGCTGGCCCATCGCGACAAGCCGCTCACGGCGAGACCCGCCATGGTTGCACCAAGCATTTGACGACGGGATAGGTAGAGGGATTCGGGCGTGACGTCCGATTCACGGCAGTCGGACGACTTGGGGATCTTGATCAGCATGACAACTCCGCAGTATTGGAGGGCAGATGCACCAATAGACTGCGGAGTATGGGGGAAATTACATTAAGGCAACGTTTAGCGTCGGCGAAGACGCAACAAGTATTGCACCGGACCCGAAGCGGCATAGGCGAGGAATACCAGCAGCAGGATACGCGGCGGATCACTGAACACCACCGCGAATACCAGTACCACTGCCAAAATCGCAACGAATGGCACACGCCCCTTCAGATCCAGCTCCTTGAAGCTGTTGTACTTGATGTTGCTGACCATCAGCATCCCGGCCGCGGCAACCAGCAGCGCCACCAGGAACGACATTTTAGAACCCTGGATGCCGTAGTCGCTGAATGCCCAGACCACACCCGCCACCACACCTGCCGCGGCCGGACTGGCCAGGCCGATGAAGTAACGTTTGTCAGCCTTGCCAACCTGGGTATTGAAACGAGCCAGGCGCAACGCCGCACCCGCCACATAGATGAAGGCAACCATCCAGCCGACCTTGCCCATGTCTCCCAGCGCCCAGCCGAACGCCAACAAGGCGGGAGCCACGCCAAAAGCGACCATGTCGGACAGTGAATCGTACTCGGCGCCGAACGCGCTCTGGGTGTTGGTCATGCGGGCGACACGCCCGTCCAGGCCATCGAGCACCATGGCGACGAAGATGGCAATGGCGGCGAAGGCGAAGTAACGGCTCGCCCCTGCGCTATCACCGGCGCTCAAGGCAGCCTGGGCACTCATGGAGTTGATGATGGAATAGAAACCGGCGAACAGGTTCGCGGTGGTAAACAGATTCGGCAGCAGATAGATGCCACGATGCCGGACCTTACGGCCTTCAGCGTCATGGCCTTCTTCGATGTGTTCATCGATGGGCAACAGGCTTTCAGCGTCAGGAGCCTGGCTTGGCTCGTCGGGACGTTCGCTCATGGGCAATAACCTTGCAACGGTGTGAAAAAAGTTCGACAGATGTCTGGGACGACGGTTCGGCCGCAAACGATGCAGCTTTATACCAGAAGCCATCGCCCAAACGAAAAAACGCGGCCAAGGCCGCGTTTTTCGACTCAAGTTCGCGACTTAGTTCTTGGCTTTGTCGACAATCTTGTTGGCGCTGATCCACGGCATCATCGAACGCAGTTGCTCACCGATGATTTCGATGCCGTGCGCAGCGTTGTTACGACGCTTGGCAGTCATCGAAGGATAGCCGGTAGCACCTTCGCTGATGAACATCTTGGCATATTCGCCGTCCTGGATACGTTTCAGGGCATTGCGCATGGCCTGACGGGATTCGGCGTTGATCACTTCCGGACCGGTCACGTACTCGCCGTACTCGGCGTTGTTGGAGATCGAGTAGTTCATGTTGGCGATACCGCCTTCGTACATGAGGTCAACGATCAGCTTCAGTTCGTGCAGGCACTCGAAGTAAGCCATTTCTGGTGCGTAGCCTGCTTCGACCAGGGTTTCGAAACCGGCCTTGACCAGCTCGACGGTACCGCCACACAGAACGGCTTGCTCGCCGAACAGGTCGGTTTCAGTCTCATCCTTGAAGGTGGTTTCGATGATGCCGGTACGACCGCCACCCACACCGGCAGCGTAGGACAGGGCCACGTTCTTGGCGTTGCCCGAAGCGTCCTGGTAGATCGCGATCAGGTCAGGGATACCGCCGCCTTTCACGAACTCCGAACGCACGGTGTGGCCCGGGGCCTTCGGCGCGATCATGATCACGTCGAGGTCAGCACGCGGCACGACCTGGTTGTAATGGATCGAGAAACCGTGGGAGAAGGCCAGGGTCGCGCCCTTCTTGATGTTCGGTTCGATTTCGTCGCGATACAGAGCACCCTGGAACTCGTCCGGAGTCAGGATCATGACCAGGTCGGCAGCGGCAACGGCGGAAGCCACGTCAGCCACTTTCAGGCCGTGGGCCTCGGCCTTGGCAACGGTGGCCGAGCCTTTACGCAGGCCGACAGTCACGTCAACGCCGGAATCCTTCAGGTTGCATGCTTGGGCGTGACCTTGGGAACCGTAGCCGATGATGGCGACTTTCTTGCCCTGGATGATCGACAGGTCGCAGTCTTTATCGTAGAAAACTTTCATGAATTTCCCCTATATCCGGCCGTTCAGGCCATTCGCTAATTTGGTTAGATGCTCAGTACTTTGTCGCCACGGGCAATCCCGGTGACGCCACTGCGTACGGTTTCCAGAATCGAGGCAGTGCCGATCGATTGAATGAAGCTGTCGAGCTTGTCGCTGGTACCGGTCAACTGAACGGTATAGACGCTGGCGCTGACATCGACGATCTGCCCACGATAAATATCGGTAGTACGTTTGATCTCGGCGCGCTGGGCGCCGGTGGCCTTGACCTTGACCAGCATCAGTTCACGCTCGATGTGAGCGCTTTCCGACAGGTCCACCAGCTTGACCACCTCGATCAGCTTGTTCAGGTTCTTGGTGATCTGCTCGATGATTTCATCGTGCCCCACGGTGGTCAGCGTCAGACGCGACAGGGTCGGGTCTTCGGTTGGCGCCACGGTCAGGCTTTCAATGTTGTAGTTGCGCTGCGAGAACAGGCCTACAACACGAGACAGCGCACCCGGTTCGTTTTCCAGAAGCAAGGAAATAATGTGTCGCATGATTAGGTACGCTCCGTCTTGCTCAGCCACATATCGCGCATGGAGCCGTCTTTGATCTGCATCGGGTAGACGTGCTCGCTGGTGTCGACCGCAATATCGATCACCACCAGGCGATCCTTCATGGCGAACGCTTCCTCCATCTTCGACTTCAGATCCTTCGATTCGGTGATGCGCACGCCAACGTGGCCATAGGCCTCCGCCAGCTTGACGAAATCAGGCAGCGATTCCATGTAGGAGTGCGAGTGACGGCTGCCGTAGCTCATGTCCTGCCACTGGCGAACCATCCCCAACACACCGTTGTTCAGGATCACGATCTTCACCGGCAAACCGTATTGCAGGCAGGTGGACAGCTCCTGGATGTTCATCTGGATGCTGCCTTCGCCGGTGACGCAGGCGACGTCGGCATCCGGGAAGCTCAACTTGATACCCATGGCCGCCGGGAAACCGAAGCCCATGGTGCCCAGGCCACCGGAGTTGATCCAGCGGTTGGGTTTGTCGAACTTGTAGTACTGCGCAGCGAACATCTGGTGCTGGCCCACGTCGGAGGTCACAAAGGCATCGCCCTTGGTCACTTCGCACAGGGTTTCGATCACGGTCTGCGGCTTGATCACACTGCCGTCACCCTTGTCATAAGGGAACAGGCCACGATCGCCGCGCCATTCATCGACCTGCTTCCACCAACTGGCCACGGACTCCTTGTTCGGAACCTCGCCGATTTCCTTGAGGATGGCGACCATTTCGGTCAGCACGCTCTCGACAGGACCGACAATCGGCACGTCTGCCTTGATGGTCTTGGAGATGGACGCCGGGTCGATGTCGATATGAATGATCTTGGCGTTCGGGCAGAACTTCGCCGGGCCGTTGATCACACGGTCATCGAAACGCGCGCCGACCGCCAGGATCACATCGGCGTGGTGCATCGCCAGGTTGGCGGTGTAGCTGCCGTGCATGCCGAGCATGCCGATGAACTGACGGTCCGTGCCTGGGAACGCGCCCAGGCCCATCAGCGTATTGGTGACCGGCAGGTTGAGCATTTTTGCCAGTTCAGTCAGCGGCGCGGAGCCACCGCCGAGGATCACGCCACCACCGGAGTACAACACAGGGCGCTTGGCCGCCAGCAGCATTTCGGCTGCCTTGCGGATCTGCCCGGAGTGACCACGGACCGCCGGACTGTAGGAACGCAGCTTGGCTTTTTTCGGGAAAATGTATTCGAACTTCTCGGCCGGGTTGGTCATGTCTTTCGGGACATCGACCACGACCGGGCCCGGACGACCGGATTCAGCCAGGTAGAAAGCCTTCTTCATGACTTCCGGGATTTCCGACGCGTGCTTGATCATGAAGCTGTGCTTCACGATCGGCCGGGAGATACCGATCATGTCGGTTTCCTGGAACGCATCGGTGCCCACCATGGTGCTGGGCACCTGGCCGGAGATGATCACCATCGGGATGGAGTCCATGTACGCGGTGGCGATACCGGTGATGGCGTTCGTGGCGCCAGGACCGGAAGTCACCAGGACCACGCCGGCCTTGCCGGTAGCACGGGCATAACCATCAGCCATATGGGTGGCCGCCTGCTCGTGACGAACCAGGATGTGGGTCACTTCCGGTTCTTTGAACAGGGCATCGTAGACATGAAGAAGAGCACCACCGGGGTACCCGTAGATATATTTGACGCCTTCGTCACGCAAAAAGCGGACGAGCATCTCACCGCCAGATAAAAGCTCCACGTTGTTCACCTCTAAAACGCCAGAATACCGACCCACGAAAAGGGGACGGGTCTTAATAGGTTTACTTCTCGGCAGAGCATGAGCGACGGTGGTCGCCGACTACGTCAGCACTGACTGAGCAAGTATTGGGATCGTCCCAAGTGTTGCGGGCCTTTCCCACCCAGCGCGAGGTAACGCGTTGCGGGTGTAACAGGTCGGCGCGGATGTGCGCCTCATGATCTGCCGAGTGGGTCTGCTTCTGGCAGTCCCTCTACAGCGGACTTTGGATTCTTCTGTTTCGCCTCCTTCAAGTCAAGTCGTCTATGTGCTTTATTCGAAGTAAGCGCATGAGAACGCAAGAAAAAACCCTTAAACGGCAACTGTGTTAGCTTCAATTGCGCAACTCAAGACAAGGAAACAGCATGCGAATGATCTTCTTGACGGCCAGCCTGCTGGTTGGCCTGAGCCCGATATGCATGGCCGCCCAGGTTTACAAATGGGTGGATGCCCAAGGTGTCACCCACTTCGGATCCCAGCCGCCCCAGGACGCAGAGGCCACGACTGTGATCAAGTCCTCGCCGTCCGCCACCAAACCGCCCGCGCCTCCTTCCGGCGGTGTCATTGGCGACCAGAAGGCGATCGATAAAGAGGTCAAGAAACAGGTTGCCGAGCAGGAAGCCCAGCTCAAGGCATTTTGCGAGCAGGCCAGGACCAACCTGGCGCAGTTGCAGAACAACCCGCGGGTGCGTGAAGACGTGGAAGGGGAAATGCGCCGCCTCAATGACGAAGAGCGGCGCCAGCGCATCGAGGAAACCCGCAAGCAGATCGATGAGCACTGCCAGTAACGTCGGTCAGCCGACGTTGCTGATCATCTGGTCGAACTGCGCCAACAGCCGCTGCAATCCCACGCCCTGCCCGGGTCGCTGGGCATAGACCATCTCGGCCATGGCCAGGATGCCCGAGGCGTTGGGCAGCGGCAGGTCGTTTTCCAGGATGGCTTTCATCCTGGGCAGGAAAATCCATTGCAGCCACTGCTCGAAATCCAGGGTGTCGACCGCGAACGGCTCTACACTGGCCAGTGCCTCGGCCGAAGGCGATACCTCACTCCACCAACCCTGGACCCGCAGCTCCCGCTCGATCAACAGCAACTGATCGGCGATTTGGGGAAAACGCGTATCCATCAGAGCGAAACCTTGGCCTTCTGACGGGCCAACGCCGCGCCAGCGGAATCGCCTTGTTTTTCACGGGCCTGGGCGATCAATTCCCACAGGCTGGCCTGAAGCGCCGGGCGACCACTGGAGAATGTCAGGCCACGGCGGGCCAGTTGTTCGGCTTGCGGCGCATCGCCCTGGGCCATGCGCACTTGGGCCAGGCGATAAAGCACCTGGGGTTCGCGCGGCGCTACACGCTGGGCACGCTCCAGGCTGGAGGACGCACCGTTGAGGTCACCGCCGGCCTGTTGCTGTTGTGCCGTGGTCAGCAGGGCCAGCACTGGGCCGTCCAGTTGTTCATCGGCGGACAAACCACCGGAGCTTGCCGACGGGACGCTGCTCGGCGCCGAAGGCATGCTGTAGCTGCCCTGATCGATCGGCGAAGTTTCGATAGGTCCTGGCGTGATCGGGCCCGGCGTGATCGGCGTGCTGCTGATCGGCGCCGAGGTTGTCGCACCACCGCCAGGCACCATCACGACGACACCGGTGTCACCCTGCGGGATGGCCTGGACCTGGCCCTGTGCCGGCCGCTTCACCGTCGTTTGACGGAAACCGCCGTTGGCCGAAACCCGCTCGCTGTTGGACACAGCCGTGCCGGAGTCAACGACCGGAATCGAACCGCGTTGTACGGTAGAGCAACCACTGAGCAAAGCCACGGCCGTTACCGCTGGAATCAACCACTTGTTCACTTGAAACCCTCTTTGCTTAATTCATCCAGTCCTTGACCCAATCCATCACCGACTCGGCGGGATTCGTGCCGCCACAGGCTGCACCGGGCGGCGGTTCGCTGCCGCGAATATACGGCATCTGTACGGCCCCCGGGCAATTGGCGTCGGAGCCTTGGCCAGTACGCGAATCGACCCAGGCCTGGACGATGTTGTCCGGTTGCGGCATGTCCAGCGGCAGCGGGTCGGCCTTGCGCATGAAACTGGTCCAGACCTGCAGCGCACCAGTGGCGCCGGTGAACGGGGTCTTGCCGTTGTCATCACGTCCGAGCCAGACCACCGCCAACAAGTCCTGGCTGAAACCGGCGAACCAGCTGTCGCGCGAGTCGTTACTGGTCCCGGTCTTGCCCGCCAGGGTCAGGGTCCGGGGCAACACGTTATAAACCGAACTGCCGGTGCCTTCACGCATGACCCGCTGCATCGCACTCTGGATCAGATAAATGGAGGCCGGGTCGAAGCGCTGCTGGATCTGGAACGGATAACGCTTGAGCGGCTCGCCATCGGCGGTCAGCACGCTGCGGATCCCGCGCATCGGCGTATTGAAACCACCGTTGGCCAGCGTCTGGTACATCGCCGCCACTTCTATCGGCGTCAGCCCACCCGCCCCCAGCAACATCGACGGGAAGGCCGGCAGTTCGCGGCTTACTCCCAGGCGCGCGAGGGTCTTGAGTACGTTCGGCACGCCGACTTCCAGCCCGAGGCGAGCCGTCGACAGGTTGTAGGAATGCGCCAACCCCTGATAGAGGAACACCGTGCCGTGGGAACGACGATCATAGTTCTGCGGTTTCCAGACCTGGCCGTCCGCGCCCTTGACCGAGAACGCCTCGTCCGACAACCAACTGGTCAGCGTGTACTGGCTCGGTTTTTCCAAGGCAGTGAGGTACACCGCCGGCTTGATCAGCGAGCCAATCGGACGCACCGCATCCAGGGCCCGGTTGAAGCCGGCGAAACTGGCCTGGCGACTGCCGATCATGGCTTGGACTTCGCCGGTTTCCGGGTTGGTCACCACCATGGCCGCTTCGACTTCCTCGGCGCCCTTGCGTCCGCCCAGCCGCTTGAAGGTGTCCTCGACCGAGGCTTCGGCCTTCATCTGCAGGATCGGGTCGAAACTGGTGAAGATGCGCAGGCCTTCTTCGGTCAAGTCTTCGTCGCGGTAGTCTTCCCGTAGCTGACGCTTGACCAGGTCCATGAAGCCGGGGAACGAACTGTCCGCCAGGCTGCCACGCTTGGTCACGCCTAGCGGCATCTTCTTCGCCGCCTCGACTTGCTCGGCCGTCGCCACACCTTGTTGTTGCAACAGGTCGAGCACCAGGTTGCGCCGCTCGAGGGCACGTTCCGGATTACGCCGCGGGTTGTAGGAAGACGGTCCCTTGACCATGCCCACCAGCAACGCCACCTGATGCAGCTTGAGTTCGGACAGCGGCTGGCTGAAGAAGAACTGGCTGGCAAGGCCGAAACCGTGCACCGCCCGTTGACCGTCCTGGCCGACGAAGACCTCGTTGAGGTACGCCTCCAGAATCTCCTGCTTGTCGTAGTGCAGCTCCAGCAACAGCGCCATCATGGCTTCGGTGAGCTTGCGGGTCAGGCTGCGCTCGTTGGTCAGGTAGAAGTTCTTGACCAACTGCTGGGTCAGGGTACTGCCGCCCTGGCGCATATGCCCCGAGGACGTGTTGACCCAGATGGCCCGGGCGATCGACTTGGGCGAGACGCCAAAGTGATGGTAGAAGTCGCGGTCTTCGACGGCAATCAGCGTGTCGAGCAGGAATGGCGGTACCTGGTCGATCTTGATCAGGATCCGGTCTTCGAGGTTCTTGGGGTACAGGCCACCAATGAGCAGCGGCTCAAGGCGCACCACTGACAGGCTCGCGTTGTTGGCGCCGGTCAGCGCAGCCACATAGTCACCGGAAAAACGCACCCGCACCGGTTGCGCCTGTTCCATGCCTTCATAGAACTGGAAACCACGGGTGTTGAGATCGATGGTATTGCCATTGACCGAGGCCGCACCCGGACCATTGGCCACGCTTTCACGGCGATAACCCAAGGCATCGAGTTCGGTCAGGAAGTCGTCCTTGCTCAGCTTTTGTCCGACGAACAGCTCCAACGGCCGGGCATAGACCTTGGCCGGGATGGTCCAGCGCTTGCCGGAGAATTTCTCCTGGACCACGGCATCGAGATAGACCGCAAAACCGGCGAGCACGACAAGGCCCACCAGGCTGAGTTTAAGGGCCCAGCCCAGCCAGGGCCGCAGGCGGCTGGCGGGTGGTTTCTTGGGGGTACGGGGGGATCGGGTACGAGTCATGGCGGCGGATTATACGCACTTTGCTGCGGTTCAACATGAGCCCGCCACGCGGTTTGCGTTAGCGCGGCTTGCCGCCATAATGACGACCTTGAATTTTCCCAGACTCTGAAGGACCGCCCGTGAGCCAATCCCTGATCGCCGCCTTGCAAAACCCGGCCCTCTACCCGCATCCCGTCGAAGCGTTCCAGGTCATCGAAACCCACATTTCCTGGGTATTGCTCACCGGGCCATACGCCTACAAGTTCAAAAAGCCGGTCAACTTCGGCTTCCTCGATTTCACCAGCCTCGAGGCACGCCAGCATTTCTGCAGAGAAGAGTTGCGCCTGAACCAGCGCCTGACCCAAGACCTGTACCTGGACGTCCTGCCGATTACCGGTAGCGTCGAAGCACCACAACTGGGTGGCGACGGTCCGGCCATCGAATACGCCCTGAAGATGCGTCAGTTCCCGCAAAGCCAATTGCTCAGCACGTTGCAAGCCAACGGCGAACTGACCACCGCGCACATCGACGAGATGGCCGCCCAGATCGCCCAGTTCCACCTCTCCACGCCCAAGGTGCCCGCCGAAAACGCCGCCGGTACTCCGCAAAGCGTGATGGCACCGGTGCTGCAGAACTTCGAGCAGATCCGCCCGTTCCTCAACGACAAGGCCGACCTGCTGCAACTCGAAGCGTTGCAAGCCTGGGCCGAAAGCAGTTTCGAACGCCTCAAGCCGCTGCTCACCCAGCGCAAGGCCGAAGGCTTCATCCGTGAGTGCCACGGTGATATCCACCTGGGCAACGCCACCGTGATCGACGGCAAGGTGGTGATTTTCGACTGCATCGAATTCAACGAACCGTTCCGTTTCACCGACGTCTACGCCGACACCGGCTTCCTGGCGATGGACCTGGAGGACCGTGGTCTCAAGTCCCTGGCGCGGCGTTTCGTCAGCCAGTACCTGGAACTGACCGGCGACTACCAGGGCCTGGAGCTGCTGAACTTCTATAAAGCCTACCGCGCCCTCGTCCGGGCAAAAGTCGCGCTGTTCAGCATGCCGGCCGAAGCCGATCCGGTGCAGCGCGCCACCACCCTGCGCCAATACCGCAACTACGCCAACCTGGCCGAAAGCTACAGCACCATTCCTTCGCCTTTCCTGGCCATCACCCACGGTGTTTCGGCCGTTGGCAAAAGCCATGTCGCGATGCGCCTGGTAGAGGCACTGGGCGCCATTCGCCTGCGTTCGGACGTGGAGCGCAAACGCCTGTTCGGCCAGCAACAGGTTCCCAACGATCCACAAGCCGGCATCTATAGTAGCGACGCCAGCAGCGCCACCTACGCCCGCCTGCATGAAGTCGCCGCAGCGATCCTGCGCGCCGGATTCCCAGTAGTGATCGATGCCACCTACCTCAAACACGATCAGCGCGACGCCGCGGCAAAAGTCGCCGAGGCCACTGGCGCTCCGTTCCTGATCCTCGACTGCGACGCACCGCAAGCGGTCATCGAAAGCCGGCTGGCACAGCGCCAGGCCGACCAACAAGACCCCTCCGATGCGAACCTGGCGGTCATCGCCGCACAACAGTCCAGCCGTGAAGCCCTGACCCCGGCGGAAATTCTCTGCAGCAAACGGGTCCAAACCAACGAAAGCGGTACGCTCGACATCGTGGTCGCGCAGATCCGCCAGCGCCTGCCAGGCCTGTAGATCACTATTTCGGCCGTGAAGCGATGTCCGGCTTCACGGCTGCCAAATAGTGGCACTATACTGGCATCATAAAACCATCAGGTGATATGAAATGAGCCTCCCCAAACTTCTCGGTACCCCGCTTTATGCCTTGCTGCGCAAAGATGATATCGCCGGGTTCAACAACGAACGCCCACAAGGTCCGGTCGACATGCGCGGCGGCGATTTTCGAGGGCTTGATCTGCGGGAACTGAACGCGGACGACGTTGACTTCAGCGACGCCTACTTCCGCTCCGCCGATTTGCGCGGCATCGATTTTCGCAAATCGTCACTAGAGGGCGCGAGCCTGGCCCATGCGCAGATATCCGGCGCCTACTTTCCGCCCGAGCTGTCTGCGGATGAAATCTTGATGTCGATGAACTTCGGCACCCGGCTGCGCTACCGCACCCGCTGACAGTGCCTGAACCGCGCCGGCCAACGCGCGGACCTGCCACGACCGAACGGACCTCCAGCGCCCCCGCTTGCGCTGGAGAATGCAGTCTTTTCCCTCCTCATCGTGCGTAATGCATTAGAAGCTTTTGCATCGAATCCCACCAAAGAATCACGCTTTTCCTACTGACCGCTACACTGCTCAGAAGCTTGCCCACCGCACCAGTCGGCCGTCGCAAGGAGGCTCGATGAATGATGAACTGCAACACCTGAAGAATCTGGGCAAGACATCGGCCCAGTGGCTGCACGCCGTGGGTATCCACAGTGCTTCCGATCTACGCCGGCTTGGAGCGGTAGACGCCTATCGCGCCGTGCGCACGCGCGGCTTCCGGGCGTCCAAGGTGTTGCTGTACGCCATCGAGGGGGCGTTGATGGATGTGCATTGGAACGACATTCCCGCTGAACGCAAGGAAGCCCTGAATAAACAGCTGGACGCCATTTCGACGCGTCACAAAGTCTGAGACCCCTTTCGTTTCCAGTGCGAACCCTAGCTGCGAGGTTATTTCGACGAATCGCAAAAACAATGTTTGACATGGTAATGAGAATCGCTATGATTACCACATCCAGTCGCGAGACTGGTCGATATTTGAACAGCCCTTGGTTCGGACTCTCAGATATCTCCTCATCAGGCTAATCACGGTTATTTGACCCGGCTCTTGCCGGGTCTTTTTTTGCCTGGAAGAAACCCTCTTTCCCACACACCGCCCCGTAGGAGCTGCGTAGGAGCTGTCGAGTGCAACGAGGCTGCGATCTTTCCCCAGACACTTGAATCCCAAGCGAAAAATCAAAAGATCGCAGGCTTCGCCAACTCCTACGGGGCGGGGTTGGATTTGCGCATCTGCGCACAATAATCCTGGGGCGGCATGGCCGGGGTGTACCACACGTAGTCCGCCATGGCCGACGTCACGTCGCTGCCCTCCTCGGCCAACATCAGGACGATTGGTGCCTCGCTGGCGCCAAGGTCCAACGCGTGCAGCGGCACGCCGACATCTTTTCGCCCATGCCAGGCGCCTGCGAACAACAATGCCGGTGTCGGCGCTTGCAGCAGGCGTTCGGCCATGCGCCGGTCACGCTGTTGCTGCACGGCCAGCATGGGTGGCATTTGCGACTCGGGCAGCAAACCACAGTGGGATTCACGGATCTGTCCCAACAACGCGTCTTTCACCGTGGCGGCATTGGCGCGAGCGCCCATCAAGCTGGGCGCTTGTCGGTAGAAACCTTGGATCTCGGCGGCGTCCAGATTGGCGGCCAGCAACGGATAGCGTTGCGCCAGGGCAAACTCGACGACGGGCCCGTACAGGCTCCAATCCCAACCGGGGGACCAGGCCAACGCGTCGGGCAGGTCCTTGGGCAAGGCGGGCAGTTGGCGGACCGAATCAACGCGTGGCTGTTGGGAGGGGGTGAGCATTTCCAGCAACAGGCTGCCCTGGGCCCGCTGCCCGGCCAAGGCCTGGAGCAGCCATAGCTGCAGCACGTGGTGGTCAGGATTGTCGTGCCGCTCCCCCACCACCACCCGAGGCGCCTTTGCCAGGCGTTCGACCAGTGCCTGGGGCGTCACGGCCTGGCCGTTGTGCAAATCACGGATCCGTCCGTCGAGCGGGGGCGGGGCGATGCTCTGGCACGCCGTCAGTACACTCAATGCCAGAATCAGGAGCAGGCGCACGTCCGTATCCTCCAGGGCGCCCTCAGCGGGCAATGATCAATGGATGCCCGCGCTCCGGATGATCTTGCACCAGCACATCCAGGCCAAACACCGCCTTGAGCGGTTCCGGGCGCAGCACGTGCCGGGGCGTGTCCAGGGCCACCGGTCGACCAGACGCGAGCAGCAACAGGCGATCACAGTAACGCGCCGCCAGGTTCAGGTCATGCAGGATAACCAGCACGGCGGCGCCGCGACCGGCGAATTCACGCACCGCCTGGAGAATGGTGTGCTGATGCAGCGGATCGAGCATCGAGGTCGGCTCATCCAGTAACAGGGTCTGCCCCGCTTCACCCGGCCACAACTGCGCCAACACCCGCGCCAGATGTACCCGCTGGCGTTCGCCGCCGGACAACGCCAGGTAACTGCGACCGTGCAGATGCGCGGCGTCTGCCGCTTGCAGCGCCGCGACGACGATTTGCTCGTCGCGCAGCCGACCACTCTGATGCGGCAGGCGCCCCATGCCGACGACTTCCTCGACGCGAAAGGCAAAATCCAGGGTCGAGGACTGCGGCAAGACCGCCAGGCGACGGGCGCGCTCGGCACCCTGCCATTGGTCCAGTGGACGGTCTTCGAGCCAGACCTGCCCCTGGCTCGGCCGCAACTCACCACACAGGCCCGCCAGCAAGGTACTTTTGCCCGCACCGTTGGGCCCGAGCACGCCGAGCACTTCGCCGGGGTTGAGCAGCAGATCGATGTCCGCCAGCACGGTGTTGCGGCCACGCTGAATGTGCAGGTTTTGTGCTCGCAACATCAGGCGCGCCCTCGTACCAATAGATAGAGGAAGAACGGCGCGCCGATGAAGGCCGTGACGATGCCGATCGGCAATTCCGCGGGGGCCAGCGCCAAGCGTGCCACCAGGTCGGCGAGCAGCAACAGGCTTGCCCCCGCCAGCACTGAAGCGGGCAGCAACACACGGTGGTCAGGCCCGGCCACCAGGCGCACCAGATGCGGCACCACCAGCCCGACGAAACCGATCATACCCGCCGCCGCCACCGCCGCGCCAACCCCCAGGGCCGTACAAAACACCAGCTCACGCTTGAGGGCTTCGACGTTGACGCCCAAATGGGCTGCCTCCGACTCCCCCAGCAACAGCGCATTGAGCTCCCGGGCCCGGCGTGGCAGCCAGAGCGCCACGCCGGCGCTGACCAGCAACAGCGGCCACAACCTCGCGTAGCTGGCGCCGTTGAGACTGCCCAGGTTCCAGAACGTCAGGGTGCGCAGGGTCGCGTCGTCCGCCAGGTAGGTGAACAGGCCGACGGCGGAACCGGACAGCGCGGTCAGGGCAATGCCCGCCAGGAGCATGGTCGCGACATGAGTCTGGCCATTGCGTCGACCGAGACGATAGACCAGCGCCGTAACGCCGAGCCCGCCAAGGAACGCACACAACGACAACACGTAGGGGCCGAAGGCTTCGGGCAATCCACCCAGTGCCGAGCCACCGACAATGGCGACGGCTGCACCTAACGCCGCACCGCTGGACACGCCCACCAACCCCGGGTCTGCCAGCGGGTTACGGAACAGCCCCTGCATCGCCACGCCGGACAACGCCAACACCCCGCCCACCGCCAGGCCCAGCAGCGTGCGCGGCAAACGGATCTGGCCGAGGATCAGTTCGGCCTGCTCCAGGCCATCGGCGGCCACCGGCAAGCCCAACAGGCGCAAAGCAGCGCGCAAGGTGTCCAGCAGCGGCAGGCTCACCGGCCCCAGGGCCAGGGACAGCCAGGTCGCCAGCAAGCACAGCAGGCCCAGGCCGAGAAACAAAGTGCGTGGCTTGACCAACGAAGTCATGGCGCCGCGGCCGGCTCAGCCGGATAGAAGCCTGCCGTCAGTTTCACCAGGTTTTGCGGCAACCGCGGGCCCAATCCGCCCACCAACAGCGTCGGGTCAAGCTCCATGATGCGCCCGTCCCTGGCGGCCCGGGTCGAGGA
This sequence comes from Pseudomonas sp. NFACC24-1, assembly GCF_900115235.1. Lineage (NCBI taxonomy): Bacteria > Pseudomonadati > Pseudomonadota > Gammaproteobacteria > Pseudomonadales > Pseudomonadaceae > Pseudomonas > Pseudomonas sp. NFACC24-1. The sequence goes on along the minus strand of NZ_FOVS01000023.1, from coordinate 88,488 downwards.
AAGAATCGGATTTTCCCTGAACAGCGCCGCACGGGCTTCTTCACCACTCAAGGCTCGGTCGGCGAAGACCAGCACTTCAGGATTCAGGCCGGCCAGGGTTTCCACAGAAAAAGACTTGTAACCGCTGTGGGTCGCCAGGTTGTGACCGCCGGCCTGCTGCAACAGCCAATCGGCAGCCGTGCCCTTGCCAGCGACCAGCGGCTTGCCACCGGAGCTGCCTACCAACAGCAATACGCCGGGAGCCTTTTGCTTGCGCTGGGCCTCGGTCACCCGGGCATGCTGCTGGGTGAGCTGTTCCTGATAATGGTCGAACAACCGTGTCGCCTCGGCCTGCGCCCCCAACAATTGCCCCAGGTGCTGCAAGTTGCCCTGTAGGGTCGGCAGGTCTGGCGTGGCCGAGAACAATTCGACCTTTACGCCGGCGCTGCGGATTTGCGCCAGCACAGGTGGCGGCCCCATTTCCTCGGTGCCCACCAGGATCTGCGGACGCAGGCTCAATACCCCCTCTGCGGACAGTTGTCGCTGATAGCCAATGCTGGGCAGGGCCCGCAAGGATTCAGGATGCTGGCTGGTGGTGTCCACGCCCACCAGTTTCGACTCGCCCCCCAGTGCACTGACCCATTCCGACAAGGCGCCGCCGGCGCTGACCCAGCGCTGCGGCAATTCAGCCGCGCTGGTCCCCTGGTTGAGCAACAGTGCGACACAGAGCGCAACAACGCGGATGTTCAGGCGCATCGGGCAGCTTCCTCAAAGAAGTTTTTCGCAGGACCGGGCCGGGCCAAGTATCCTCAACCACCTGCGAAGGAGGCGCCATTTGATAATTGTTTTCATTTGACCGTCAAGGGTGGATCTTTTGCTACATGAAGCCCAAAGAGGCTCACTCCGACAGACATATAGAGACACACATGAAGTTTCTTTGTACTACCGCCGAACTGCCCGACAACGGCAGTCGCGGTTTCGAGTTCGATGGGCGCAAGGTGCTGGTCGTGCGACGCGCCGGCCAGGTGTATGCCTATCTCAACCGCTGCCCGCACCGGGGCGTGCCACTGGAATGGCAACCCGACCAGTTCCTCGACCCCAGCGCCAGCCTGATCCAGTGCGCCACTCACGGCGCGCTGTTCCTGATCGAGAGCGGTGAATGCGTGGCCGGCCCCTGCGCCGGTCAGTTCCTGGCCGCGCTAGACAGCCGGGAGGACGAGCAAGGCATCTGGGTGTAGCGGTTCAAGCAACACTGGCAACGCACGGTCCACCCACATCTGCTCGGGCGTCAACGTCACTCCGTAGGCCAACACTTCCACACCCGCCGCTACCGCATCGCGCAGGGCTGCGGCGTATACCGGGTCGATCTCGTGCGCCGGGCGCACGGCCTCGATGCCACTCAGGTTCACGCAATACAGCTGCACCGCCCGCACACCTTCCCGGGCCAGGCAGGCCAGCTCCCTCAGGTGCTTGGCTCCGCGCAGCGTGACCGCATCGGGAAATGCCGCCACCTGGGTGCCATCGAAACCCAACGTGACACTTTTGACTTCGACCCAGGCCGAGCCTTGAGCGTAGTCCAGGCGAAAATCGATGCGGCTGTTTTCCATGCCATAAGCCACTTCACGCTTGAGCCCGGTGAACCCGTTCAGCTCACTAATGACCCCGGCGCGCAAGGCTTCCTCGACCAAGGCGTTGGCCCGTGCGGTATTGATGCAGGCCAGCCGCCCTTGCGGGGTTTCGCCGATTTCCCAGGTGCCGGGCAACTTGCGCTTGGGGTCGCTGGAGCGACTGAACCAGACGCGCGCGCCTTCAGCCATGCAGTTGAGCATCGAGCCGGTGTTGGGGCAGTGAATAGTGAGGAGTTCGCCGTGAACGGTCTCGATATCAGCGAGAAAACGCTTGTAACGTCGAATCAGACGACCTTCTTCCAACGCAGGGGAAAAACGCATCAGCCTTGCCAGCTCCGCAGTCCACGTTCGATTCGCGCCACCGCTTCCTGTAGCCGCGGCAAGCTCTGTGTGTAGGCGAACCGCACATGGTGGCTGGCCTGATGCCGGCCGAAATCCAGACCCGGGGTGAAGGCCACGTGTTCGGTTTCCAGGAAATGCTGGCAGAACGCAAAGGCATCGCCGCCGAAGGTACTGATATCGGCATAGAGGTAAAACGCCCCTTGCGGCTCCACCGCGATACCGAAGCCCAGTTCACGCAAGGCCGGCAGCAGAAAATCGCGGCGCAGCGCGAACTCGGCCCGCCGCTGCTCGAAGATTTCGATGGTGGCAGGCTCGAAACAGGCCAGGGCGGCGTACTGGGCCATGCTCGGCGCACTGATGTAGAGGTTCTGCGCAAGTTTTTCCAGCTCGCCGATGGCTGCCGAAGGGGCCACCAACCAGCCCAGCCGCCAGCCGGTCATGCCGAAATACTTGGAAAAACTATTAAGGACAAAGGCATCGTCGTCGACTTCCAGCACACTGGCGGCGTCGGTGCCATAGGTCAGGCCGTGATAGATCTCGTCCACCACCAGATGGCCGTTGTGGCCCTTGATGGCCTTGGACAACCCTGCCAGCTCGTCCCGGGTGAGGATCGTCCCGGTCGGGTTGGCTGGCGAGGCCACCAACGCACCGACGCTGTCCTGGTCCCAATGACGGTTCACCAGGTCCGGCGTCAATTGGTAGCGCACATCCGGCCCCACGGGTACCAACTGCGCCGCGCCTTCTATCAGGCGCAGAAAGTGACGGTTGCATGGATAGCCGGGGTCGGCCAACAGCCAATGCTTGCCCGGGTCCACCAGCAAGGCGCTGGTCAGCAGCAACGCGCCGGAGCCGCCCGGCGTGATCATGATGCGTCGAGGATCGATGTCCACCCCGTAGCGCTGCCCATAGAAGCCCGAGATGGCTTCGCGCAGCTCGGGAATGCCACGGGCCGCGGTGTAACGGGTCTTGCCCGCCGCCAGCGCGGCCTGGCCGGCCTGGATGATCGGTTCGGCGGTGGTGAAGTCCGGCTCGCCGATCTCCAGGTGGATGACATCATGCCCGGCGGCTTGCAGTTCGTTGGCGCGAGCCAACAGCGCCATCACATGGAAAGGTTCGATGGCGCGGCTGCGCGCACTGTAGGGCTGAGCCATTGGCCTTCCTTCAGAGGAAAAAGAACCGATTCTACCCAACTCGGGAAGAACTGCGGGAACACGCTCGAGGCCAAAGCGGTCTGAGCCCTCGAATTGCAGGAAATGACTCCCGCGATTGGCCCAGGCTTGACTAGAATCAAGCATTGAGCAGGTTTACATCCCCACCGAAGCGAACCCGGCCCCGTTTTACAGGCCCCGGCCGCCGCAGGCTCGACAACCGGGAGTAGCGCGGCCCGATTTGATCTGGTAAGTTCGCCCGCTTGCAGCCGCAGGGCCGGCAGGTGTCGGTGATGGAGCAATCCTGCGTAGTGGATTACAAGAGTAGAGGCGGTCCATTCATGCCCACCCAAGCAAAGCAAAATCAAAATCAGTCGCTCAGCGGGTTTGAGCCTTACGTCCCGCAAGCTGGCGAAGAGTATATGGGCGCCCCCATGCGCGCGCACTTCACCAAGATCCTGAACAAGTGGAAACAGGACTTGATGCAGGAAGTCGACCGCACCGTGGATCACATGAAAGACGAAGCGGCCAACTTCCCCGACCCGGCCGACCGTGCCAGTCAGGAAGAAGAGTTCAGCCTCGAACTGCGCGCCCGTGACCGTGAGCGCAAGCTCATCAAGAAAATCGACAAGACCCTGCAACTGATCGAAGACGAAGAATACGGTTGGTGCGAGTCCTGCGGCATCGAGATCGGCATTCGTCGCCTTGAAGCCCGTCCGACCGCAGACCTGTGCATCGACTGCAAGACCCTGGCGGAAATCAAGGAAAAACAGGTCGGCAAATAATCGCCGGGACTGTTACCGAAACGGAGCGTTCATACGCTCCGTTTTTTGTTTCCGATATTTTCTCCAAGCTTCGATGCCCCCCTTGTGGGAGCGAGCTTGCTCGCGATAGCAGTGGGTCAGCCAACAGTGATGTGACTGACAGGCCGCTATCGCGAGCAAGCTCGCTCCCACAAGGGGATATGCTTTTTTGTCGAGATTGCACGCCCACCGCCCGGACCCAGTAACATTCGCCCTATGACTGCCTACATCGGACGCTTCGCCCCCACCCCCAGCGGCCACCTGCATTTCGGTTCGCTGGTCGCCGCACTGGCATCGTACCTGGATGCCCGGGCCGTGGACGGGCGCTGGCTGCTGCGCATGGAAGACCTCGACCCGCCCCGGGAAGAACCGGGCGCGCAAGCCGCGATTCTCAAGGCGCTGGAAAGCTACGGGTTTGAATGGGACGGCGAAATGGTTCGCCAGAGCGAGCGCCATGACGCCTACGACCAAGTCATCAACCGGCTGTGCAGCCAAGGCCTGGCCTATGCCTGCACCTGTTCGCGCAAGCAACTGGAAGCGTACCAGGGCATTTATCCGGGCCTGTGCCGCAATGCCGGGCACGGCACCGAGGACGCCGCCATCCGCCTGCGCGTCCCCGAGCTCGAGTACCACTTCACTGACCGGGTCCAGGGCGAGTTCCGCCAGCACCTGGGCCGTGAAGTCGGTGACTTCGTGATCCGCCGCCGCGACGGACTCCATGCCTATCAATTGGCCGTGGTCCTGGACGACGCCTGGCAAGGGGTGACCGATATCGTGCGCGGCGCCGACCTGCTGGACTCCACACCGCGCCAGCTCTACCTGCAAGAACTGCTCGGGTTGCCCCAACCGCGTTACCTGCACGTGCCGCTGATCACCCAGCCCGACGGGCACAAACTCGGCAAATCCTACCGTTCACCGCCACTGGCGGCCGACCAGGCCACGCCGCTGCTGCTACGGGCGTTGCGCGCGCTGGGCCAGCAACCGGGCCTCGAACTGGTCGACGCCAGCCCACGGGAAGTGCTGGCCTGGGGCATTCGCCACTGGGACGCGGACAAGATCCCGCGCACACTGAGCCTGCCCGAAGCGCAAATACGTTGACGGCCCTTGCAGCTTGGCGCCCATCCGTTACCATCGCCGCACGTTTTCGGGCACGCGCATAAATTAGAGAGGCCGGGATGTATATCTATCGCTTGGTCCTGCTCCTGGTAGTGGGGATTTACTTGTTCTCCCCGGCCATCATGGATTGGTGGATCGATGCCACGGGTGCCTGGTATCGGCCGTATCTGCTCTGGCTGATCCTGATTGTCGTGACCTTCATCCTGCAGAGCCAAAAAGATGCCGATGAGCTTTAGCCTGACCCAGATGATCCTGATCAGCGCCGCCTACCTGGCGGTGCTGTTCGGCGTGGCCTGGATCAGCGAACGGGGCATGATTCCCCGGGCGATCATCCGCCATCCGCTGACCTACACCCTGTCGCTGGGTGTCTATGCCAGTGCGTGGGCGTTCTACGGCACGGTCGGGCTGGCCTATCAGTATGGCTATGGTTTCCTTTCCAGTTACCTCGGTGTATCGGGCGCGTTCCTGCTGGCGCCGGTGTTGCTCTACCCGATCCTGAAAATCACCCGCACCTACCAACTGTCCTCCCTGGCCGACCTGTTCGCCTTTCGCTTTCGCAGCACCTGGGCCGGCGCCCTGACCACGATCTTCATGCTGGTCGGGGTGTTACCGTTGCTGGCCCTGCAAATACAGGCTGTGGCCGACTCCATCAGCATCCTGACCCGCGAGCCGGTACAGCACCGGGTGGCGTTGAGTTTCTGCGTGCTGATCATCCTGTTCACGATTTTCTTCGGTTCCCGGCACATCGCCACGCGGGAGAAACACGAAGGCCTGGTGTTTGCGATCGCCTTCGAGTCGGTGATCAAGCTGATCGCCATCGGTGGTGTCGGTCTCTATGCCCTGTACGGCGTGTTCGACGGCCCGCAACAGTTGGAAGTGTGGCTGCTGCAGAACCAGACCGCCCTCGCCGCCTTGCACACGCCCTTGCAGGAAGGCCCGTGGCGCACGCTGTTGCTGGTGTTCTTCGCCTCGGCCATCGTGATGCCGCACATGTACCACATGACCTTTACCGAGAACCTCAACCCGCGCTCGCTGGTCAGCGCCAGTTGGGGCCTGCCGCTGTTCCTGCTGCTGATGAGCCTGGCGGTGCCGCTGATCCTCTGGGCCGGCCTGAAGCTGGGCGCCAGCACCAACCCGGAGTATTTCACCCTGGGCATCGGCATCGCCGCCAACAGCAAGGCCCTGGCGTTGCTGGCCTACGTCGGCGGCCTCTCGGCGGCCAGCGGCTTGATCATCGTCACCACGCTGGCCTTGTCGGGCATGGCCCTCAACCACCTGGTGCTGCCGCTCTACCAGCCACCCGCAGAAGGCAACATCTACCGCTGGCTGAAATGGACCCGACGGGCACTGATCGTCGCGATCATCATGGCCGGCTACGGTTTCTACCTGATGCTGGGCGACGGGCAGGACCTGGCCAACCTGGGCATCGTCGCCTTCGTCGCCACCTTGCAGTTCCTGCCCGGCGTGCTGTCGGTGCTGTATTGGCCGACCGCCAACCGCCGCGGCTTCATCGCCGGCCTGCTGGCGGGAATCCTGGTGTGGCTGGTGGCGATGCTGCTGCCGCTGATGGGTAACTTGCAGGGCTTCTATATTCCGCTGCTGAACATGATCTACGTGCTCGACGACACCAGTTGGCATATGGCGGCCATCGCTTCCCTGGCCGCGAACGTACTGATGTTCACCCTGATCTCGCTGTTCACCAACGCCAGCAGCGAAGAGGCCAGCGCCGCCGAAGCCTGTGCGGTCGACAATGTTCGTCGTCCACAGCGCCGCGAGCTGCACGCCGCCTCGCCCCAGGAGTTCGCCACGCAACTGGCCAAGCCCCTGGGCGCCAAAGCCGCGCAAAAGGAAGTCGAACAGGCCCTGCGCGACCTTTACCTGCCCTTCGACGAACGCCGCCCGTATGCCTTGCGTCGCCTGCGGGACCGGATCGAGGCCAACCTGTCCGGCCTGATGGGCCCCAGCGTGGCCCAGGACATGGTCGAGACGTTCCTGCCCTACAAGGCCGGCGGCGAGAACTATGTCACCGAAGACATCCACTTCATCGAAAGCCGTCTCGAGGATTACCACTCGCGCCTCACCGGCCTGGCCGCCGAACTGGACGCCTTGCGCCGTTACCACCGCCAGACCCTGCAGGAACTGCCGATGGGCGTGTGTTCCCTGGCCAAGGACCAGGAAATCCTGATGTGGAACAAGGCCATGGAAGAACTGACCGGGATCGCCGCCCAGCGCGTGGTCGGCTCGCGGCTGAGCACCCTGGGCGAGCCATGGAAAGGCTTGCTGCAAGGCTTCATCGACCTGCCTGACGAGCACCTGCACAAACAGCACCTGGCCCTCGACGGCCAGACCCGTTGGCTGAACCTGCACAAGGCGGCGATCGACGAGCCGTTGGCACCGGGCAACAGCGGCCTGGTACTGTTGGTGGAAGACCTGACCGACACCCAGATGCTCGAAGACAAGCTGGTCCACTCCGAACGCCTGGCAAGCATTGGCCGGCTGGCCGCCGGGGTGGCCCACGAAATCGGCAACCCGATCACCGGCATCGCCTGCCTGGCGCAGAATCTGCGCGAAGAGCGCGAGGACGACGGCGAGTTGACGGAAATCAGCGGCCAGATCCTCGAACAGACCAAGCGCGTGTCGCGCATCGTCCAGTCGCTGATGAGCTTCGCCCATGCCGGCGGTCACCAGCACAATGACGAACCCGTCTGCCTGGCCGAAGTGGCCCAGGACGCCATTGGTCTGCTGGCCCTTAACCGGCGCAATTTCGAAGTGCAATTCTTCAACCTGTGCGACCCGGACCATTGGGTCGATGGCGACCCCCAGCGGCTCGCCCAGGTATTGATCAACCTGCTCTCCAACGCGCGAGACGCCTCACCGGCCGGCAGCGCGGTGCGGGTCAAGAGCGAAGCCTTCGAACACACGGTCGACCTGATCGTCGAAGACGAAGGCAGCGGTATCCCACAGAACATCATGGACCGATTGTTCGAACCCTTCTTCACCACCAAGGATCCTGGCGAAGGCACCGGTCTGGGCCTCGCACTGGTCTATTCCATCGTTGAAGAGCATTATGGACAAATCACCATCGACAGCCCGGCCGATGTTCAGAGCCAACGCGGCACCCGTATCCGGGTGACCTTGCCGCGTCATGTCGAAGCGACGTCCGCTGTGAACTGAGACCGTCGAGAGAATCGAATCAATGCCGCACATTTTGATCGTCGAAGACGAAACAATTATCCGCTCCGCCTTGCGCCGCCTGCTGGAACGCAACCAGTACCAGGTCAGCGAAGCCGGTTCAGTGCAGGAAGCACAAGAACGTTTCAGCATCCCCACGTTTGACCTGATTGTCAGCGACCTGCGCCTGCCTGGCGCCCCGGGTACCGAGCTGATCAAGCTCGGCCAGGGCACGCCGGTGTTGATCATGACCAGCTACGCCAGCCTGCGCTCGGCGGTCGACTCCATGAAAATGGGCGCGGTGGACTACATTGCCAAACCGTTCGACCACGACGAGATGCTCCAGGCCGTGGCCCGCATCCTGCGTGACCGACAGGCGGCGACCAGCAACCCGGCGGAACCCGTCGGCAAGGCCAGCGCCTCCGCGAAAGTCGGGGTCAGCAACAGCAATGGCGAGATCGGCATCATCGGTTCCTGCCCGCCCATGCAGGACCTTTACAGCAAGATCCGCAAAGTGGCGCCGACCGACTCCAATGTCCTGGTCCAGGGCGAGTCCGGCACCGGCAAGGAGCTGGTGGCCCGTGCCCTGCACAACCTGTCGCGCCGAGCCAAGGCACCGATGATCTCGGTGAACTGCGCGGCGATTCCGGAGAGCCTGATCGAGTCCGAACTGTTCGGTCACGAGAAAGGTGCGTTCACTGGCGCCAGCGCCGGGCGCGCCGGGCTGGTGGAAGCGGCGGACGGCGGCACGTTGTTCCTCGATGAAATCGGCGAGCTGCCACTGGAGGCTCAGGCGCGCTTGCTACGGGTGCTTCAGGAAGGCGAGATCCGCCGGGTCGGCTCGGTGCAGTCGCAGAAGGTCGATGTCCGCCTGATCGCGGCCACCCACCGTGATCTCAAGAGCCTGGCGAAAATCGGCCAGTTTCGCGAAGACTTGTATTACCGCTTGCACGTGATCGCCTTGAAGCTCCCTGCCCTGCGCGAGCGTGGCGCGGACGTCAATGAAATCGCCCAGGCGTTTTTGGCCCGCCAGAGCGCGCGGGTCAATCGCACCGACCTCAAGTTCGCCCCGGACGCCGAACAGGCCATTCGTCATTACGCCTGGCCGGGTAACGTTCGGGAGCTGGAAAACGCGGTGGAGCGGGCGGTGATCCTGTGCGAGAGCCCGGAAATCTCCGCCGACCTGCTGGGCATCGACATCGAACTGAGCGACCTGGACGACGAAGAATTCATCGGCCTGGCCCCACAACAGGGCGGCGCTGCCAACAACACCAGCCACGAACCCACCGAAGACCTGTCCCTGGAGGACTACTTCCAGCATTTCGTCCTCGAACACCAGGACCACATGACCGAGACCGAACTGGCGCGCAAGCTGGGCGTCAGCCGCAAGTGCCTGTGGGAACGGCGCCAGCGCCTGGGGATTCCACGGCGCAAGACCGGGGCGACCAGCGAAAGCTGACTGTGTGGGAGCGGGCTTGCTCGCGAATGCGGTGTGTCAGTCGAATTTACGCTACCTGACACTCCCCATTCGCGAGCAAGCCCGCTCCCACAAGGGAAACCCGCTGCGTACACAGGGAATGTGAAAAAACTGTTACCTCAGTCTTTTTCACGTAACAGAAGCCGGGGTTTACGGTAACGAAACCCCGGCTTTTTTTCGCCTCGGAAAAATGGCTATAACCATAGAACCCCCGGTTTCCCTGGGTTTCGCAAAAGTTGGCACGCACCCTGCTATAGCTTTGGTACAAGAACAATAACAAGCAATGCACAAGACAATAAAAATAAGACGAATCGACTCACGCACAATAAAAACAAGACGGCGAGAGGCGCAGCTAACTGATTCTTTTGGAGAGGCGTTGTATTTGGGGCTTGCCCCACAACCAGGCCGAGAACAATAAAAACTGTCTCAAGACAGGTGCCTGAACTGGTTGGATCGATTGATCACTGCAACACAGCGACCAAAGCAATCCGTTTGCTCTTGGCTCCCGATTGGGAGGGTCACGAAGGGAAAACCTCGTGGCGCGGGCACTCAACAAAAACAAGAAGCCCGAAACCAATAATAAAAACAGAGCACGCAACTAATTCTGGGGGAGCTTCGGCTCCCCTTGTGGTTTCTGACATTTCCCCCTCCCTGAAGCCTACAAAGCTTGTCGCTTGCAGCTCAAAACTGCTGCGTCCTACACCATCCCTCGACTAAATGCTAGAATCCCCGCCCATCATGCGGTCATTCTTCGTTTTTGGCCGAATATTCCTTCAAACAGTGCATCCCATGCTGAAGAAGCTGTTCCAGTCATTCCGTTCTCCCTTGCGTCGTACGCAACACATTCGCAGCACGCCTGAGGTGCTCAACAGCGGCCAGCACTCGCTGCAAAAGGCCCAGTTCAGCCGTTATGCGGTGAACATCGTCGAACGTTTGCAGAACGCCGGCTACCAGGCCTACCTGGTCGGTGGCTGCGTGCGCGACATGCTGCTCAACATCACCCCCAAGGATTTCGACGTCGCCACCAGCGCCACGCCGGAACAGATACGGGCGGAGTTTCGCAATGCGCGGATCATTGGCCGGCGCTTCAAGCTGGTCCATATCCACTTCGGCCGCGAGATCATCGAAGTGGCAACCTTCCGCGCCAATCATCCGCAAAACGATGAAGAGGAAGACAGCAACCAGTCTTCCCGCAACGAGAGCGGACGCATCCTGCGCGATAACGTCTACGGCACGTTGGAAGAAGACGCGCAACGCCGCGACTTCACCATCAACGCCCTGTATTACGATCCGGTCAGCGAACGCATCCTCGATTACGCCAACGGCGTCCACGACATTCGCAATCGTCTGATCCGCCTGATCGGCGATCCGAAGCAGCGCTATCAGGAAGACCCGGTGCGGATGCTGCGAGCCGTGCGCTTCGCCGCCAAGCTGGACTTCGGTATCGAAAAACACAGCGCCGTGCCGATTCGCGAACTGGCGCCCATGCTGCGGGAAATTCCCTCGGCGCGCCTGTTCGAGGAAGTGCTCAAACTGTTCCTGTCCGGCAACGCGGCAGACACCTTCGAGATGCTGGTGGACCTGCAGCTGTTCGATCCGCTGTTCCCCGCCAGCGCCGAGGCCCTGGAGCACAACCCGACCTATACCCACACCTTGATCAGTGAAGCACTGATCAACACCGACCTGCGCATCAAGCAGAACAAGCCGGTGACCCCGGCGTTCCTGTTCGCCGCCTTGCTCTGGCCTGCCCTGCCGGCCCGGGTGCTGCGCCTGCAAGACCGTGGCATGCCGCCGATCCCGGCGATGCAGGAAGCCGCCCACGAGCTGATCGCCGAACAGTGCCAGCGCATCGCCATTCCCAAACGCTTCACGATGCCGATCCGCGAGATCTGGGACATGCAGGAGCGCCTGCCACGGCGCAGCGGCAAACGTGCCGACCTATTGCTGGACAACCCGCGTTTCCGCGCCGGCTACGACTTCCTGCTGCTGCGTGAAAGCGCGGGTGAGCAGACCGATGGCCTGGGCGAATGGTGGACCGATTACCAGGACGCCAACGACAGCGAGCGCCGCGATATGATTCGTGAGCTCAGCAGCAAGGATGACGGCGCCAGCGGCCCACGCAAGCGCCGCCGCAGCAGCGGTGCCAAGCGCAAGCGTGCCGGTGTACCGAGCGCATCGGGCGAGTAATCGATGGAACGCATCTACATCGGCATGGGCAGCAACCTGGCCGAACCCGCCGAACAATTGCGCAGTGCCGTCCAGGCGCTGGCGCAACTGCCCGATACCCAACTGGTGGGTGTCTCGGCGTTTTATCAAAGCGATTCCCTGCTACCCGGCCAGCCGCGCTACACCAATGCGGTGGCGGCGCTGGACAGTCACCTGGCACCGCTGGACCTGCTCGATGCGCTGCAAGCCATCGAAACCGGACAAGGTCGCGAACGCCTCGAACGCTGGGGGCCGCGCACTCTGGACCTGGACATCCTGCTGTTCGGCGATCGCCTGATCGACGAGCCCCGCCTCAAGGTCCCCCACTACCACATGCAGGCCCGGGCCTTTGTCCTGTACCCACTGGCCGAACTGGCCCCCGCCGACCTGCGCCTGGCCGATGGACGCTTGCTCAAGGACCTGCTTGCCGCGTGCCCGTTTGCCGGCCTGGAACGCCTGCCCTCCCACTGACGAAGACCATCCCCTGTGGGAGCGAGCTTGCTCGCGATAGCGTCGGCACATCCAGCATCCGGGGCGACTGACACACCGCCATCGCGAGCAAGCTCGCTCCCACAGGTTTCGGGACCCGGCAGTCAGATCCGAAACACGCCTCCACGCTGAAACGCATCAGTAACCCCGGTAACACCCGCCGGTAACACATCCAATTGACTTCCCGATTGCTCCTCACGACTATAGGCGTCCCGCTGCCGCCAACGCGGCACTAAAGGGCGCAATCCAGGCCTTACAAGCACCACGCATAGAAGGTGCGCCTGTATAGATAACGAATCATGCGCGTTACTCGCAGTCATTCACGAGCGCCTAATGAGGACTTTTTCATGCCAGCTATTACCCTGACCACGCTGCAAGGTCTCAAGCAAAAAGGTGAGAAAATCACCATGCTGACCTGCTATGACGCAACCTTCGCCCATGCCTGCAACGAGGCCGGTGTCGAAGTGCTGCTGGTGGGCGATTCCCTCGGCATGGTGCTGCAAGGTCACGACAGCACGCTGCCGGTGACCACCGCCGAGATGGCCTACCATGTGGCCGCCGTCAAACGCGGTAACACCGATGCGCTGATCCTCGCCGACCTGCCGTTCATGGCCTACGCCACCCTCGAACAAACCATGGCCAACAGCGCCATGCTGATGCAGGCCGGTGCCCACATGATCAAGGTCGAAGGCGCGTTGTGGCTGGCCGATTCGATTCGGCTACTGGCCGAGCGGGGCATTCCGGTGTGCGCGCACCTGGGCCTGACCCCCCAAGCGGTGAATATCCTCGGTGGCTACAAGGTCCAGGGCCGCAATGAGAACCAGGCGCGGCAGATGCGCGCCGATGCGATTGCGCTGGAACAGGCGGGCGCGGCGATGCTGCTGCTCGAATGCGTGCCCAGCGAGCTGGCTGAAGAAATCACCCAGGCGGTGAAGATCCCGGTGATCGGGATCGGTGCCGGCAACGCCACCGATGGCCAGGTGCTGGTGCTCCACGACATGCTCGGGCTGTCGATCACCGGTCGCGTGCCCAAGTTCGTGAAGAACTTCATGGCCGGGCAAACCTCTATCCAGGGCGCGTTGAGTACCTACGTCGCTGAAGTCAAGGCCGCGACTTTCCCGGGCGCCGAACACGGATTTTCTGCATGAACACCGTCAAAACCGTACGCGAACTGCGCGCCGCCGTGGCCCGTGCCCGCGGCGAAGGCAAACGCATCGCTTTCGTGCCGACCATGGGCAACCTGCACAGCGGTCATGTGGCGCTGGTCACCAAGGCCGCACAACGGGCCGACTTCGTGGTGGCGAGCATTTTCGTCAATCCGCTGCAATTCGGCGCCGGCGAAGACCTGGACAAATACCCCCGCACCCTGGCAACCGACCAGGAAAAACTGCTCCAGGCCGGCTGCCATCTGCTGTTCGCCCCCAGCGTCGAAGAAATGTACCCCGACGGCATGGCCGGACAGACCCGGGTCAGCGTCCCGCAATTGTCCGAAGGCTTGTGCGGCGCCAGCCGTCCGGGGCACTTCGAAGGCGTGGCGACGGTGGTCAGCAAGCTGTTCAACATGGTCCAGCCTGACCTGGCGGTGTTTGGCCAGAAAGACTTCCAGCAACTGGCGGTGATCCGGGCCCTGGTCCATGACTTGAACATGCCGATCCAGATCATCGGCGAGCCCACCGTCCGCGCCGAAGATGGCCTGGCGCTGTCGTCGCGCAATGGCTTCCTCAGCCCGGATCAACGTGCCGTCGCGCCCGTGGTCTATCGCGTCCTGAGCCAGATCGCCGAGTCAATCAAACAGGGCCAGCGGGATTTCCCGGCGCTGATCGACGAGCAGCTCAAGCAGCTCGAAGCGGCCGGCCTGCGTCCCGATTACCTGGAAATCCGTCACGCCAAGACCCTGCGCCCGGCGTTGAGCGAGGACCGCGACCTGGTGATTCTGGTGGCCGCCTTCCTCGGCACCACGCGCCTGATCGACAACCTGCATCTGGACCTCGACACCCCCGCCTGAAACATCACAAAAACCCTGTGGGAGCGAGCTTGCTCGCGATAGCGATGCATCAGTCGACATCGATGTCGGCTGACCTGACGCCATCGCGAGCAAGCTCGCTCCCACAGAGAGTCATCTGCGTTCCGTCTGTCGGCCCCTTCCCATCCCGTTGTATAAAAAAGTACCGGGAACCGGTCAGACAAAGTCAAGACAGATTGCAACGCGAGGTTTACTGTAGTCGCCCTGCGTCTGGCGATCATGTCGATGCAGTGTCCGGATGCCCACCTCGAGCCGCGCCGGAATTTTTAGTGTACAAAAGGTCGTTCAAGTAAAAAGGAAACCCGCAGCGATGGCGTATTACCGAACCCCTCATGACGTGACCGCTCTGCCAGCCTGGCAAGCGCTGAATGACCACCGCAAAGCCATGCAGGATTTCAGCATGCGCGAAGCGTTCAATGCCGATCCGCAGCGTTTCACTCAATTCACCCTGTCGAGCTGTGGCCTGTTTCTCGACTACTCGAAAAACCTGATCAACGCCCAGACCCGCGACCTGCTGGTGGGCCTGGCCAACGAAGTCGATCTCAAGGGCGCGATCAAGTCGCTGTTCGAGGGCGAAATCGTCAACGCCTCGGAAAACCGCCCGGCCCTGCACACCGCCCTGCGTCGGCCGGTGGGGGACAAATTGCTGGTCAACGGCGTCAACGTGATGCCAGACGTGCATAAAGTGCTGAACCAGATCACTGACCTGGTCGGCCGCATTCACGACGGCCTGTGGCGCGGCTACACCGAGAAGCCCATCACCGACGTGGTGAACATCGGCATCGGTGGCTCTTTCCTCGGCCCGGAACTGGTGTCCGAAGCGCTGTTGTCCTACGCGCAAAAAGGCGTTCGCTGCCACTACCTGGCGAACATCGACGGCAGCGAGTTCCATGAACTGACCATGAAGCTGCGCGCCGAGACCACGCTGTTCATCGTCTCGTCGAAATCCTTCAACACCCTAGAAACCCTGAAGAACGCCCAGGCCGCCCGCGCCTGGTACCTGGCCCAGGGTGGCTCCGAAGCGGAGCTGTATCGCCACTTCATCGCCGTGTCGAGCAACAATGCCGCCGCCGTGGCCTTCGGCATCCGTGAAGAGAACATCTTCCCGATGTGGGACTGGGTCGGCGGGCGTTACTCGCTGTGGTCGGCCATCGGCCTGCCGATCGCCCTGGCCATCGGCATGTCGAACTTCAAGGAATTGCTCTCCGGCGCCTATTCCATGGACCAGCACTTCCAGAGCGCCCCGTTCGAGCAGAACATGCCGGTGCTGCTGGCGCTGCTGGGCGTGTGGTACGGCAACTTCTGGGGTGCGCAGAGCCATGCGATCCTGCCGTACGACCACTACCTGCGTAACATCACCAAGCATTTGCAGCAATTGGACATGGAATCCAACGGCAAGAGCGTGCGCCAGGACGGTACCCCGGTGTCGACCGACACAGGCCCGGTGATCTGGGGCGGCGTCGGCTGCAACGGCCAGCACGCCTACCACCAGTTGCTGCACCAGGGCACCCAGTTGATCCCGGCCGACTTCATCGTGCCAATCGTCAGCTTCAACCCGGTTTCCGACCATCACCAGTGGCTGTACGCCAACTGCCTGTCCCAGAGCCAGGCGTTGATGTTGGGCAAGACCCGCGCCGAGGCCGAAGCCGAGCTGCGGGACAAGGGCGCCAGCGAAGAAGAGGTGCAGAAACTGGCGTCCCACAAGGTGATCCCGGGCAACCGTCCGAGCAACACCCTGGTGGTCGAACGCATCAGCCCACGGCGCCTCGGCGCACTGGTGGCGTTGTATGAGCACAAAGTGTTCGTGCAGAGCGTGGTCTGGGGCATCAACGCCTTCGACCAATGGGGCGTGGAGCTGGGCAAGGAACTGGGCAAGGGCGTCTACAACCGCCTGGTGGGCAGCGAAGAGAACCCGGCCGAAGATGCCTCGACCCAGGGCCTGATCAACTACTTCCGCGGGCGTCACCGCGGCTGATCTTGGGGTTGCACTGCCCTTGTGGGAGCGGGCTTGCTCGCGAAGACGGTGTGTCAGTTGCCATTAATGTATCTGACACACCGCTTTCGCGAGCAAGCCCGCTCCCACAATGACTCCATGTACAACTTGAACTCGATATTCCCAGGGCGCATCTTTATGACTTGTCGCAAAAACAAGAATAAGGAACCGTCATGTTCGATATCAGCCAGTACCCCCACGCCGATGCCGTCCGCCGGGCTGCGCAACTGAGTCAGGACGAGTACAAGCGGCTCTACAAAGAATCCATCGAACACCCCAGCGCCTTCTGGGCCGAGCAAGCCACACGCTTTCTCGACTGGATGACGCCCTGGCAGACCGTCCAGCGCTATGACCTCAAGAATGGCGACGCGACCTGGTTCGCCGGCGGCAAGCTGAACGTCAGCGCCAATTGCATCGACCGTCACCTGGACACCCGTGGCGAACAGGTCGCGATCATCTGGGAAGGCGACGACCCCGCCGAATCGGCGCAAATCACCTACAAGAAACTGCACAACCATGTGTGCCGCCTGGCCAACGTGCTGAAAAGCCGCGGCGTGAAGAAAGGCGACCGGGTCTGCATCTACATGCCGATGATCCCCGAGGCCGCCTACGCCATGCTCGCCTGCACCCGCATCGGCGCGGTGCATTCGGTGGTGTTCGGCGGTTTCTCGCCGGACTCCCTGCGCGACCGGATTCTCGATGCCGATTGCCGCACCGTGATCACGGCTGACGAAGGCGTACGTGGCGGGCGCTTCATACCGCTCAAGCGCAACGTCGACAAGGCCCTGGAAAGCTGCCCGAACGTCAGCACCGTGCTGGTGGTCGAGCGCACCCAGGGCGAGGTGGGCTGGGTTGAAGGCCGGGACCTCTGGTATCACCGGGCCATGCACGACATGAGCGACGACTGTCCACCCGAACCGATGGACGCCGAAGACCCGCTGTTCATCCTCTACACCTCAGGCAGTACCGGCAAACCCAAGGGCGTGTTGCACACCACGGGCGGCTACCTGCTGCAAGCGGCGATGACGTTCAAGTACGTGCTGGACTACCGCGACAACGAAGTGTTCTGGTGCACCGCCGACGTCGGTTGGGTCACCGGCCATAGCTACATCGTCTACGGCCCGCTGGCCAACGGCGCCACCACGCTGATCTTCGAGGGCGTGCCGAGCCACCCCAGCAGTTCGCGCTTCTGGCAGGTGATCGACAAGCATCGGGTCAACATCTTCTACACCGCACCGACCGCCCTGCGCGCGTTGATGCGCGAAGGGACCGGACCGTTGCAGGAAACGTCCCGCAAAAGCCTGCGATTGCTCGGCAGCGTCGGTGAGCCGATCAACCCGGAGGCGTGGGAATGGTATTTCAACGTGGTAGGCGAACAGCGCTGCCCGATTGTCGATACCTGGTGGCAAACCGAAACCGGCGGCATCATGCTCAGCCCGTTGGTCAGCGCCCCACGGCTCAAACCGGGCTGCGCCACCCGGCCGATGTTCGGTGTACAACCGGTCTTGCTGGATGAGGTGGGCAAGGAAATCAGCGGCGCCGGCAGCGGTGTACTGGCGATCAAATCCAGTTGGCCTGGGCAGATTCGCAGTGTCTATGGCGACCACCAACGCATGGTGGACACGTACTTCAAGCCCTACCCCGGCTATTACTTCACCGGCGACGGCGCGCGCCGAGACGAAGACGGCGATTACTGGATCACCGGGCGCATCGACGACGTGATCAACGTCTCCGGGCATCGCATCGGCACCGCCGAGGTGGAAAGCGCCCTGGTGCTGCACGACAACATTGCCGAAGCCGCCGTTGTCGGCTATCCCCACGACCTCAAGGGCCAGGGTATCTATGCCTTTGTCACGCCGATGAACGGTGTGGAGGCCAATGACGAGCTGAAGAAGGAATTGCTGGCCCACGTCAGCAAGGAAATCGGCAGCTTCGCCAAGCCGGAACTGATCCAGTGGGCGCCAGCGCTGCCCAAGACCCGTTCGGGCAAGATCATGCGGCGCATCCTGCGCAAGATCGCCTGCAACGAACTCGACAGCCTCGGCGACACCTCGACCCTGGCCGATCCGAGCGTGGTGGAGGGGCTGATCGACAAGCGTCTGAATCGCTGAGCCAGACGACTTGGTTCCTCAGGGGCACCGTTCCTCTGTGACAAGAGCCTTTATCTGTGGCAAGGGGATTTGTCTGTGGCGAGGGGATTTATCTGTGGCGAGGGGATTTATCCCCGTTGGGCTGCGCAGCAGCCCCCCCCTACAACAAGCAAGGTCTGGCTGACACTCCGAGTAGCCAGATCTTGGGGCTGCTGCGCAGCCCAGCGGGGATAAATCCCCTCGCCACAGGTCGGTGCCGGGTTTGCATAACTGCTAAACTCCCGCGCCTCATTTCTCTAAGGCGCGCCCGGCATGTCTTCCTTGAATCAGGCGCTGCGCGCCGCCCTCGACCAGCGTCAGGAGCTGCTCGGCCAACTGCACCCGCAAGGCACCGACTGCTATCGCCTGTTCCACGGCAGCCAGGAAGGCGCGCCCGGCCTGACCGTCGACCGCTACGGCCCGCAACTGCTGGTGCAGAGCTTCCATCAGTCGCTGGAGCGGGACGACCTGCTGCAACTGCACGGCCTCGTCAACGAACGGCTGGGCCTGGAAACCCTGTTGGTCTACAACGACCGCGCCCGGGGCAATTCGCGCGTCGACCGCCAGGACACGGTCTATCAGGCTGACGAAGCCGCCCTGCAAGACCTGGTCGGGCATGAGTGGGGCTTGAATTATCGCGTTCGCGGCCGCCATGCCGGGCAGGATCCACTGCTGTTTCTCGACCTGCGCAACGCCCGGGGCTGGGTCAAGGCACACAGCCGCGGCAAAAGCGTGTTGAACCTGTTCGCCTATACCTGCGGCGTCGGCCTGAGCGCAGCGGCCGGTGGCGCGCGGGAAGTGTGCAACCTGGATTTCGCCGAAGGCAACCTGGCGGTGGGTCGCGAAAATGGCCTGCTCAACCCCGACTTGCCGCCGATGGCGTTCGTGCAGTCGGATTACTTCCCGGCGATTCGCCAACTGGCCGGCCTGCCCATCAGCCAGCGCCGTGGGCAAAAACTGCCCAGCTACGTGCGCCTGGAACAACGCCAGTACGACCTGGTGCTGCTCGATCCACCGGCCTGGGCCAAAAGTGCGTTCGGCACCGTCGACCTGTTGCGCGACTACCAAAGCCTGCTGAAGCCGGCATTGCTCACCACCGCCGAAAACGGCGTACTGATCTGCTGCAACAACCTGGCAAAAGTGTCCATGGACGACTGGCGCGACCAGGTGTTGCGTTGCGCGGAAAAAGCCGGTCGCCCGGTGCGCGAGTGGAGCGTGCTGACGCCCGGCAGCGATTTCCCCTCCCTGGACCAGCAACCGCCGCTCAAGACCCTGGTCCTCCAGCTCTAAGCCAGGCTCAGAATTCTCACGCAAAAAACGGACAAATCTGTTAAATCACAGTGGCTTCGGAACCGTAAACGCATGCCATACTCCAAGGCACTCCGAATTCACACTAGATGAAGCCGCACATGCCCAAAGGATTGATTCGCGCTTTCGGCGCCCTGTTGACCGCACTGGCCCTCTACAGCCTGTTGGGTTTTCTGATTTTGCCAGGCATCGCCTTGCGTATCGCCAACCAGCAATTGGCCGCCCATGCGACAGTGCCGGCGCAGATCCAGCGTGTGGAACTCAATCCCTTCAGCCTTGAGGTGACCCTCTGGGGCCTGAATATCGGCGAGCCAGGCAAGGAGCAGGTCGGCTTCGAACGGCTGTACGCCAATTTGCAACTCGACAGCTTGTGGTCCGGCGCCCTGCACCTGGTCGACATCGAGATGGACAAACCCAAGACCGAAGTGGTGTTCGCCAAGGACGGTCAGCTGAACCTGCTGGGCCTGTTCAAGCTGCCGGCCAGCGAACCGACGCCCGCCGATCCCGAGGCCAAGCCGTTTCCCCTACGGGTCGATCGAATCAAGTTGACCGGCGGCTACGTGCATTTCCAGGACCTGCGTCCCAGTGAGCCCATCGAGTTTCTCTACGACACCCTCGATTTCGAGCTGAAGAATCTCAGCACCCTGCCCGACGACAATGCCGACATGACCCTGGTGGCCGCCGGCCCCGAAGGCGGGCAGATCGACTGGACCGGTAATTTCAGCCTCACACCGATTGCCTCCCAAGGTACGCTCAAAGTCACTGGCGGCCAGATGAAAGCCTGGTGGCCCTATGTGCGCGACGCCGTACCGCTGGTGCTGGAAAACGGTGTCTTGAACCTCAGTACCGACTACAAGCTCAACCTGGCCAAGGGCACCGAACTGCTGCTCAACAACGTCGCGGTCAGCGTCGCGCCCTTTGCCATCAAGGCCCCCGATGGCCGCCCACTGGTGAAACTCGAACGCCTGGACGTGAGCGAAACCACGGTGGACCTGGCCAAGCAGCAAGTGGTGGTCGGCAAGATCCGCAGCCAGAAGCTGGAAACCTGGGCCGCTCGCGAGGCGGACGGGCAACTGGACTGGCAGAAGCTCTTCGCCAGCCAACCAGCCAAACCGCAGGTCAAGGCGGAACCGGCATCCGCCCCGGCGGCGGCCGACTCGCCAAAACCTGAACCGACACCGCCCGGCAAACCGTGGCAAGTGATGTTGAAGGACGTGCAACTGCGCGATTACCAGGTGCACCTGGCCGATCGCCAGGCGCAGCCCGCCGTGGCCCTGGAGGTCGGCCCGCTGAACCTCGACCTGCAGAACTACGACACCCTCAACGGCTCGCCCTTTACCCTCAAGCTGGACACCGGGCTGGGCAAGCAGGGCAAGATCCTGGCCGATGGCGAGGTCAACCTGAACCCGATCAGCACCAGGCTCAAGGTCAAGACCCAGGACATCGACCTGCGCGTCGCCCAGTCCTACATCAACCCGTTCATTCGCCTGGAGCTGCGCTCCGGGATGCTCGGCAGCGACCTGGCGGTCGACCTCAAGAGCACCGAGCCGCTGGCATTCGCCGTCACCGGCCGCGCCCAGGTCGAGCAGTTGCACACCCTCGACACCCTCAAGACCCGCGACTTCCTCAAGTGGCAGCGTCTGGTGCTCGAAGGCCTCAATTATCAGCACGGCGACAGCCTGTCCATCGACAAGGTCAACCTGTTCCAGCCTTACGCGCGCTTCATGATCAACGACGACCGCACCACCAACGTCGATGACCTGCTGATCCCGCAACCGGCCGACAGCGGTACAAAGAGCACCGCGGCAAAACCGAAGTCCCAGGAAAAACCGCTGGGCATCCACATCGGCGGCATCGCCATCAACGACGGTTCGGCCAACTTCGCCGACTTCAGCCTGACGCCCAATTTCGCCACGGCCATCCAACAGCTCAATGGCCAGATCGGCACCATCGACAGCCGCCAGGCCCAACCGGCCAGCGTGGACGTCAAGGGCAAGGTCGACCGTTACGCGCCGGTCACCATCAAAGGGGCGGTAAACCCCTTCGATCCGATGGCCAGCCTCGACATCGCCACCAGTTTCAAACGGGTCGAGCTGACGACCCTGACGCCCTACTCCGGTAAATTCGCCGGCTACCGCATCCGCAAGGGCCGGCTCAATCTCGACCTGCATTACCGAATCACCAAGGGCCAGCTCCAGGCGGAGAACAAGGTGGTGGTCGAACAATTGCAGTTGGGGGAAAAAGTCGACAGCCCGGACGCCGTGAGCCTGCCGCTGAAGCTGGCCGTCGCCTTGCTCAAGGACTCCGAGGGCAGGATTTCCATCGAACTGCCAGTCAGCGGCAACCTCAACGACCCGCAGTTCAGTGTCATGCCGATCGTCTGGCAGACCCTGCGCAACCTGGTGGTCCGCGCGGCCCAGGCGCCATTCAAGCTCATCGGCGGGCTGGTGGCCGGGGGCGGCTCGGAAGACCTGGGCAGCGTGGCGTTTGCACCGGGCTCCAGCGACCTGAGCAAGGACAACGAAAGCACGCTGCTCAAACTCTCCGAAGCCCTGGGCAAACGACCGGAGCTGCGCCTGGAGATCGAAGGCACCGCCGCCGAAAGCAGCGACGGTCCATTGCTCGCCGCCCAGCGCCTGGAACGCGAATACCAGTACAACTACTACAAGATGCTGCAACGTCGGGGCGACAAAGTACCGGCCCAGGCCTCGCTGATACAGGTGCCCGAGGATGAAAAGCCCCCTCTGCTCGAAGGCATCTACCGCACGCGCCTCAAGACTCAGCCACCTGCCGAATGGGCGCAACTGGATAAAAAGGCGCGCATCGAGAAACTGCGCGAAAGCGTGATCAAGTTCTGGAGCGGCAGCGACGTGCTGTTGCGTCAACTGGGGCAGGAACGGGCCAGCAGCATCAAGGACTTCCTGGTGGACAAAGGCCAATTGGCCGACGACCGCGTGTATTTCATCGACGCCAGCCTCGGCCAGGCCGAAAGCGATGGCCGGGTGATTACCCCGATGCATCTGGATGCCGAATAAGATGAAAACCTGGTACGGGCTCAGCCTGGGTATATTGCTCATCGCCGGCCAGGCCTCGGCTGCTGACACGCTGCGCTGCGGCAGCCAGTTGATCAGCGTCGGTGACCGCTCCAGCGAAGTGCTGCAAAAGTGCGGACAGCCTGTGGCGCGGGATGACCTGGGCTATAAACGCAGTGTCAATCGCCGGGAAGAATACCCGGTGGAGGAATGGACCTACGGGCCCAACAGCGGCATGTATCAGTACCTGCGCTTCGAGGGGAATCGGCTGGTGCAGATTACCAGCAAGCGGGGGCGCTGAATGTGCCGCCGCCATCGCGAGCAAGCTCGCTCCCACATTTGACCGCATTCCTTCTGGCAGAACTCGATCCCTGTGGAACAGGCTTGATCACTTTCTTCTGAAAGAACTTGGTCCCTGTGGAACAGCTTGATCACTTTTTCTGAAGGAACTCGATCCTTGTGGGAGCGAGCTTGCTCGCGATAAGGGCAACTCGATTTCCCCGGCCGGACCGCACATTTTTTCTCCCCAGAATAGAACAGGCCCCCGACACGAATGCCGGGGGCCTGTAATGGCCACGTCCCTGTGGCCTTCGCATGAACTCCAAAGCAGCGGCAAGCGTATGACTCAGCCCGCTTGCCGCGCCCTCTCCCAGTCCAGGCGAGAAGTCTTGGCCTTACTCGGCTTTCAGGCCGTCAGCCGATACGGCCTTGACGCCTTTGATTTTCTTGGCAATTGCCATGGCGGTTTCCTTCTGCTGTTCGGTCACGGCAACAGTGGAAGACAGGGACACAACGCCTTTGTTGGTTTCGACTTTGATGTCAGTACCTGGAATGCCTTTTTCGGTGACCAGGTCAGCTTTGACCTTGGTGGTGATCCAGGTATCGGAGGTGGCTTCCTTGGCCTCTGTCACTTCGCCTGCGGCCAGCATCATAGGAGCCTGAGTTGCTTGAGTGGTCTCGGCGAATGCGCTAGCCATGGTCAGGGTCAGTGCGGTAGCAGCGGCGGCAGTGATAGCGAACTTCTTCATACGAGTAACTCCTGTTTTTCTCAGAAACTGCCGGAGTTGCATCCCGGCAGGGTTATCAGGAGTAGTGCGAAGGCTGTGCCACTTTTGAAACATTCATAAAACCCTTAAAAATCAGCATGTTAAGCGGAGCGACAAATTTCACATTCATGCAAAATGCATGACCTGGCGACTTTCTACATGCAAGTTGCGGGTTTCGCTCAGCTGCTAAGCACCTGAATTGCCGAACATTTCCAACGCGCATAAAAAAGCCCCGGTGTTTAAGCGGGGCCGAGTCAACCGGGATGGGGTTATGGATTCGCAGCGCCGGTACAGCCAGTCGGCAAGAACTCCTGGGCAGCAGTAGAAGCACAGGTCCAGACACCTGCAGCCGAACGCGAGAGTGTAATCGTCCTCCCCTGGACGAGAGCAGGCGAATTCAGGAGAGCACAAGCAATCGTGCCCGCTCCGGCCGCCGCCGTGCCTGTAATGGTGATTGTGCAGTTACTGGTAGGTGAGGTGATGCCCATGTTGGCGATCGTAGGGTCAACCCCTCGATTCATATTGTCCTCGTACGGTACCTTGAAGGCCGTGATTTCGGCCAACCCGGCCGTGGCCTTCGCCCGCGCCTGATACCTGGAATATTGCGGCAACGCAAAGGTCGCCAGAATGCCGATGATCGCCACGACAATCAGCAGCTCGATCAGCGTAAAGCCCTTTTGCTTACTCATAGACATCTCCCATGCATGAGTCGAAATCTCATGACCTGAAATGGCCGTTGCAGGGCACATGCCAACCCTGAAGCGCCATCAATAAAGGGGTTGCCCCCCCACAACGGCGACGTCCTACCTCAACAACCGCACTATCTGACGTTTTTTGTCACCCAGGCTCGCTGGTTTGGCGTCGATGCTTGACTAGGCTATAAGTCATGAACTGTCCGCCGCCGGAATCCCCATGAATGACATCGCCCTCAGCGGCCTGACCAAGCAATTGGTACTGGCTGAACTGCTCACCGAGCAAAGTGCGCAGCAGGCGTACCAACAGGCCCAGCGCAGTCGTATGCCCCTGGTCAGTTATCTGGTGCAAAACAAACTGGTGCAGAGCCAGCGGGTTGCCGAAATTGCCTCGGAGCATTTCGGCGTCGCCCTGCTGGACCTCAACAGCCTGGACAAGGACACCCAGCCCACCGGGCTGGTCAGCGAAAAACTGGTGCGCCAGCATCACGCCCTGCCGCTGTGGCGACGAGGCAACAAGTTGTTCGTGGGCATCTCCGACCCCACCAATCACCAAGCCATCAATGACATTCAATTCAGTACCGGCCTGACCACCGAAGCCATCCTGGTGGAGGACGACAAGCTCAGCGATGCCATCGAAAAATTCTTCGAGTCCAGTAGCACGGGCCTGGAAGGCATGGGCGATGTCGACCTGGACGGTCTGGACATCGAATCGATCGACGATTCCAAGCAGGACGCCATCGGCAGCCAGGACACCGACGACGCGCCCGTGGTGCGTTTCGTCAACAAGATGCTGCTGGACGCGATCAAGGGCGGCTCTTCCGATCTGCACTTCGAGCCTTACGAAAAAATCTACCGGGTGCGGGTGCGCACCGACGGCATGCTACGGGAAGTGGCCCGGCCGCCGATCCAACTGGCGACCCGTATCGCCGCCCGCCTGAAAGTCATGGCCAGCCTCGATATTTCCGAACGGCGCAAACCCCAGGACGGCCGGCTGAAAATGCGCCTGTCGAAAACCAAGTCCATCGACTTCCGGGTCAACACCCTGCCGACGCTCTGGGGCGAAAAAGTGGTGATCCGGATCCTCGACCCCTCCAGTGCGCAAATGGGCATCGATGCCCTGGGCTACGAGCCGGATCAGAAAGACCTGTACATGGCCGCCCTCAAGCAACCGCAAGGGCTGATCCTGGTCACCGGCCCGACCGGCTCGGGCAAGACCGTGTCGCTGTACACCGGGCTGAATATCCTCAACACCGTGGACATCAATATTTCCACCGCCGAAGACCCGGTGGAGATCAACATGGAAGGCATCAACCAGGTCAACGTGAACCCGCGCCAAGGGCTGGACTTCGCCCAGGCCCTGCGCTCGTTCCTGCGCCAGGACCCGGACGTGATCATGGTCGGCGAGATCCGTGACCTGGAAACCGCCGAAATCGCCATCAAGGCCGCCCAGACCGGGCACCTGGTGCTCTCCACATTGCACACCAACAGCGCCGCCGAGACCCTGATTCGCTTGCAGAACATGGGCATTCCGGGGTTCAACATCGCCACCGCCGTGCACCTGATCATCGCCCAACGGCTGGCGCGCAAGCTCTGCGCCCACTGCAAGAAAGCCATCGAGATTCCCGAGGAAACCCTGCTCAAGGAAGGTTTCCCCCGGGAACGCATCGGCACATTCACGATCTATGAGCCGGTCGGTTGCCAACAATGCAGCCACGGTTACAAAGGGCGCGTAGGGGTTTACGAAGTGGTCAAGAACACCCCCGAGCTGCAGCGGTTGATCATGGCCGAGGGCAACTCGCTGGAAATCGATCTGCAAATGCGCAAGGACGGCTTCAATGACCTGCGCACATCGGGACTGCTCAAAGTGATGCAGGGCGTCACCAGCCTCGAGGAAATCAACCGGGTCACCAAGGATTGAGCATGGCGGTCAAGGCAGTAAAAACCGACGTCTATACGTGGGAAGGCAAAGACCGCAAAGGCGCGAAAATGACCGGCGAGCTGACGGGACAGAGCCCGGCCCTGGTCAAGGCACAGCTGCGCAAACAAGGCATCAACCCGGAGAAGGTGCGCAAGAAATCCACCTCGATATTCAGCAAGGGCAAGCGCATCAAGCCGCTGGATGTCGCCCTCTTCACCCGCCAGATGGCAACGATGCTCAAGGCTGGCGTGCCGCTGTTGCAGGCGTTCGACATCATCGGCGAAGGCTTCGACAACGCCAACATGCGCAAGCTGGTGGACCAGGTTAAGCAGGAAGTCGCCGCCGGCAACAGCTTCGCCGCCTCGCTGCGCAAATGCCCGCAGTATTTCGACGACTTGTACTGCAACCTGGTGGACGCTGGCGAACAGGCCGGTGCGTTGGACACCCTGCTGGACCGGGTCGCGACCTACAAGGAAAAGAGCGAAGCGCTCAAGGCCAAGATCAAGAAAGCCATGACCTACCCGACGGCGGTGATACTCGTCGCTGCGGTGGTCACCGGCATCCTGCTGGTCAAGGTGGTGCCGCAGTTCGAATCGGTCTTCTCCGGGTTCGGGGCGCAGCTGCCGGCGTTCACGGTGATGGTCATCGGCCTGTCGGAACTCATGCAGCAATGGTGGTGGATGCTGCTTGGCGGTTTGGTGGGAACCTTTTTCGGGGTGAAATATGCCCTCAAGCGTTCCCAGGCGTTTCGTGACTGGCGAGACAAGTGGCTGCTCAAGCTCCCCTTGATCGGCACCTTGATGTACAAGTCCGCGGTGGCGCGCTTTGCCCGCACGCTCTCGACCACGTTCGCCGCCGGCGTGCCGCTGGTCGAAGCCCTCGATTCAGTATCGGGCGCCACCGGCAACGTGGTGTTCAAGCGCGCCGTGCAGCGCATCCGCCAGGACGTCTCCACCGGCATGCAGTTGAATTTTTCCATGCGCGCGTCAGGGATCTTTCCGAACCTGGCCATCCAGATGACCGCCATCGGCGAGGAATCCGGCGCGCTGGACGACATGCTCGACAAAGTGGCGAGTTTTTATGAGGCCGAAGTGGACAATCTGGTGGACAACCTCACCAGCCTGATGGAACCCTTCATCATGGTGGTCCTGGGGGTCGTCGTGGGTGGCCTGGTGGTTGCCATGTACCTGCCCATCTTTCAACTCGGCTCTGCGATCTGACATGCCCCTGAGCGAATTTTTCGTGCTGTATCCCGTGGCTTTCGTGCTCGTTGCGGCATTGCTCGGCCTGATCGTCGGCAGCTTCCTCAACGTGCTGGTGTGGCGCCTGCCGAAGATGCTCAACCGCGAATGGCGCCTGCAAGCCCACGACCTGCTGGGCCTGCCGGCCGAGACCCCGGGCCCGGTCTACAACCTCATGCTGCCCCATTCCCAATGCCCGCACTGTGGCCATCGCATCCGCGCCTGGGAGAACGTTCCGCTGTTGAGCTACCTGATGCTGCGCGGCCGCTGTTCGAGCTGCGCCGCGCCCATCGGCAAGCGTTATCCCTTGACCGAAGTGGCCTGCGGCGCGCTGTCGGCGTTCGTCGCCTGGCATTTCGGCTTTGGCTGGCACGCCGCGATGGTGATGGTGTTGACCTGGGGCCTGCTGGCCATGAGCCTGATCGACGCCGAGCATCAACTGCTGCCCGATACCTTGGTGTTGCCATTGTTGTGGCTGGGCTTGATCGTCAACAGCTTCGGGCTGTTCGTTTCCCTGGACCAGGCGATGTGGGGCGCGGTGGCCGGCTACCTGGCGCTGTGGTCGGTGTTCTGGGTGTTCAAGCTGATCACCGGCAAGGAAGGCATGGGCTACGGGGATTTCAAGCTGCTGGCGATGCTGGGCGCCTGGGGCGGCTGGCAGGTCCTGCCGCTGACGTTGCTGTTGTCGTCGCTGGTGGGCGCCGTTATCGGTGTCATTGTACTGCGCTTGCGTGATGCGCCCGGGTCGACACAGATTCCTTTCGGACCTTATCTGGCCATTGCCGGCTGGATTGCCTTGCTCTGGGGTGGTCAAATAACCGACTTCTATTGGCAGTCTGTCGGTTTCTAATGAATACCCCTCTGGAAAAACCCTGGATTCTCGGCCTGACCGGTGGCATTGGCAGCGGCAAAAGCGCGGCGGCCCAGCATTTCATCGATCTGGGTGTGCACGTCATCGACGCCGATCATGCGGCACGCTGGGTGGTCGAACCCGGGCGCCCGGCGCTGGCGAAAATCGCCGAGCACTTCGGCCCTGGCGTATTGCAGTCCGACGGCACCCTGGACCGGGCGGCGCTGCGCAAGCTGATTTTCGAACATGCCGATGAACGCCGCTGGCTCGAAGCGCTGCTGCATCCGCTGATCGCCGAGGAAATCGCCCATCACCTGGCTCAGGCACAATCGCCCTACGCGATCCTGGTGTCGCCGCTGCTGATCGAGTCAGGTCAGTACGCCATGACCCAGCGTATCCTGGTGATCGATGCGCCGGAACAACTGCAGATCGAACGTACGCTGCAGCGCGACCAGACCAGCGAACAGCAGGTCCAGGCGATCCTCAACGCCCAGTCCAGCCGCCAGGATCGCCTGAGCCATGCCGACGACGTGGTGGTCAATGATCGCGACCTCGCCTGGCTGCACAGCGAGGTCGAGCGCCTGCATCACTTTTACCTTACTTTGCGTGGAGGCCACTCATGAGCCAAACCCCAACCGTTGATTGCCCAACCTGTGGCGCCCCTGTGGAATGGAGCCCGCAGAGCACATTCCGGCCGTTCTGTTCCGATCGCTGCAAACTGATCGACCTCGGCGCCTGGGCGTCGGAAGAACATAAGATCCCGGTCAGCCCCGACGCCGAGGATGAGCTGTTCAGCGAAGATTTCGAGCCCCGGCATTAAGGCAGTGTCGCTCACTCAGGAAAGGTCTGAGTCATTGTGGCGAGGGGATTTATCCCCGCTGGGCTGCACAGCAGCCCCAAAAAGCTGAATGCAGTGAATCTGAAACACCACAGTGTCAGGTTTCAGGGCTGCTACGCAGCCCAGCGGGGATAAATCCCCTCGCCACAGAGTCATCGTTTTCTTGGGTGTACGGCATTCGCCATTAAGGCCGCATGAAACCGTAGTCCTGTTCGTCGTCGAGGTTTTCCGCCAGGAAACTCAACTCGTCGGCCAGGTCTTCAGCGCTGCGCACTGTCTTGCTCTGCTGCACGATCGCACTGAGCAAGGCACGCAGGCTCAAGCCCGGGTCGAAACCGATCTCCATGGCGGCATCGTGGCTACGCCTGATCTCTTGCCTGGCCCACTCATAAACACTCATGGTTGTACTCCTGGAAGTTTTCCAGAGCATGCAGGGCGTGCGCAGGGGCAGCCTTGACGTGAATCAAGGCTTGTCATCATCGTTCCACGGTGCCGACAGGTAGCGCGTGCGGTTGAAGGTCTCCAGCCATTCGGGGCTGAACACCACCAACGCACTGATCACCATGCCGTTGATGAAAGCTTCGGGAAAAATGATCAACCAGAGGTAGCCGATGAAGTCCTCCAGCCAGTAAGGCATGGCGAATACACCGTCGTACCACAGCAGACCAAGCCCCAGCAGCAGGCACGCCAACGCCGAAAGCGCGGCGGCGAGAAACCCCGAACAGAAGATGTACACGAACAGATTGCGCGGTTGGGCGCGCTCCACCAGGATCGCGCAACATTCGGTGATCATTACCGGCAGCAGGATCAGCAGCACGCCGTTGACCCCGACCGCCGCCATGTCCTGACGCCCCAGCAGCACCAGCGCAAGCTGCGCGCACAGGCCACCCAGGATCGCCAACGGCCAGTCCAGCAGCAGCGTCACGGCGGTCATGCCGATAAAGTGATACGAGACGCCCGTATCGAAATCCCGTCGCACCAGCCACAGCATGAACAGCGCCAGCACCGTGCCGAACAGCAGATGCTGGCGACGGTTGTCCGTGAACAGCTCGACCCACGGTGCCCGCGCCACAGCCCAGGCCAACACCGGCACATAAACCAGCCAACCGACCGCCAGGGTTTGCGGTGATAGCAGTTCAGCACCGATCATGGACTACTCCTTTCGCTTGCCCTTGTCTCAAACAGGGGTTACTTCAAACCAGCAGTCTACACCCCCACCCATAACGTCCATTAATCCACGCAATGCTTTCAGCTTGTCGCAATTGAACGCTAAGCTTGGGCTCATGGATGATTCCGATTATTTACGCCTGCTGACCATCGCGGCCGAGCAAGCCAACGCCTTTCTCTCCAATGCCCGCAAATGGGAGCGTGAGCGTTGGGTCTGCCAGCGTCTGCTGCAAGGGCTGAACGTGCCTTATCGCGCCGACGAGTTCGCCCCGGCCGGCGAACCACCGGACGTATTGTTTCGCGATGCCAATTTCGAGGTGTTTTTCGTGCTCGACGAGGGCCGCCGCCTCAATGACGAATGGCGCGATGAACTGCAACGTCGCCGCAGCGCCTTTTCCCTGAGCCAGCTGGTGCGTCGCGAGGCCAAGCCCCGGCGAATCCCGGCCAATGAATTCCTGATGCGCCTGGCCCCGACCCTGCGCAAGAAAGCCCACAACTACACCGAACGCGGCATGGACCTGGGCGACCTGGACATCATCGCCTTCGCCAGCCTCAAGCGCGAAGTGTTGGACCTCAACAGTCACTTTCCACCGCCGACCGAATACCTGCGCCAGGGCTGGCGCTCGCTGTCGCTGGTGGGGCCGACGTTTGCCCGGGTGCTGTTCGCCCACCCCGACGCACCGGACTTTTTGCGAGGCAACCTGGGGCGCAGCATCGTGTTCGATGTCGGGATCAGCCTGTGAGCCCATTACAGGAACTGATCGCCGCCGTGCCGCAGCAGGGCCGCGTACGCTGGATTGGCGTGCGCCCCCAGGGGCACGCGCCGATGATCGAACTGGACGCCGTGGAGGCCCGCCTCGAAGCCGGACTGACCGGCGATCATGCCCGCCCCGGTGTGCGCAATGCGCGACAAGTAACGCTGATCCAATGGGAGCACCTGGCCGTGATCGGCTCACTGATGGGCCGCCCCGAGGACCAGCCAGTGCTGCCACAGGAGTTGCGCCGCAATATTGTGGTCAGCGGCATCAATCTGTTCAGCCTCAAGGGCCGGCGCTTTCGCATCGGCCAAGCCATCTTTGAAAGCACCGGCTGGTGCCAGCCCTGTGCCCGATTGGAGCGAAACCTCGGCGAAGGCACATTCCAGGCCGTACGCGGCCATGGCGGAATCACCGCCCGGGTGTTAAAAAGTGGAATCATTCGCCTGGACGACAGCCTGAGCGTCGAGCCTGTGCCGGCGAGCGGCTACGCTGCTTTCAATGCCGGCTAGCCGGACGCTGTAACGTCTTCACCTTTCGCAACGTCTACCTGACGAGGCCTTTATGACCAGCCGCCTGAACCCAGATGACCAGAAGCATGTCGAAGAGTACCTGCAACTGTCCCAGCACCGAGTCGAGCGCCGGCCTTTCCGGCCGTGGATGCTCCTGGTGGTGGTACTGGCCATCACGATTGGCCTGGGCCTGTTGAGCCGACTGATCAGTTACCTGACGCTATGAGCCGCTTGGCGCTCGCTCGGGTAACGGCACCGAATTCCTTTAGCCTTGCGAGATATCCCCATGACTCATCGTATTGTCATCGTTGGCGGCGGCGCCGGCGGTCTGGAGTTGGCTACCCGTCTGGGTAAGACTCTGGGCAAGCGTGGCACGGCCAGTGTGATGCTGGTCGACGCGAACCTGACCCACATCTGGAAACCCCTGCTGCATGAAGTGGCTGCCGGTTCCCTGAACTCTTCCGAAGACGAACTCAACTACGTCGCCCAGGCAAAATGGAACCATTTCGAGTTCCAGCTTGGGCGCATGAGTGGCCTGGACCGGGAGCGCAAGAGAATCCAGCTGGCCGCCACCTATGACGAGGCGGGCGTCGAGCTGTTGCCGGCTCGGGAATTGGGCTACGACAGCCTGGTGATTGCCGTCGGCAGCACCACCAATGACTTCGGTACCGAAGGCGCGGCGCAGCACTGCCTGTTCCTCGACACCCGCAAGCAGGCCGAGCGCTTCCATCAGCAATTGCTCCACCACTATCTGCGTGCCCACGCTGGACAGACCGATGTTGTCGAGCGCATCAGCGTCGCCATCGTCGGCGCCGGCGCGACCGGTGTCGAACTGGCGGCCGAGCTGCATAATGCCGCTCACGAACTGCACGCCTATGGCCTGGACCGGATCAAACCGGAGAACATGCACATCACCCTGATCGAGGCCGGTCCACGGGTCTTGCCAGCGCTGCCGGAGCGTATCGGCGCACCGGTGCACAAGACCCTGGAGAAACTCGGGGTCAACGTCATGACCAACGCCTCCGTCAGCCAGGTGACCGCCGACAGCCTGATTACCGCGGATGGCCAAGTGATCGACGCGAGCCTGAAAGTCTGGGCCGCCGGGATTCGCGCCCCGGACTTCCTCAAGGACATCGACGGACTGGAGACCAACCGGATCAACCAGCTGCACGTGCTGCCGACGCTACAGACCACCCGCGACGAGAACATCTTCGCCTTCGGCGATTGCGCCGCCTGCCCGCAACCCGGCAGTGATCGCAATGTTCCGCCCCGCGCCCAGGCCGCGCATCAGCAGGCCTCGCTGCTGGCCAAATCCCTGAAGCTGCGGATCGAAGGCAAGGCCCTGCCCGACTACAAATACACCGACTACGGCTCGCTGATTTCGCTGTCACGGTTCTCGGCGGTGGGCAACCTGATGGGCAACCTGACCGGCAGCGTAATGCTCGAAGGCTGGCTGGCGCGGATGTTCTATATCTCGTTATACCGCATGCACCAGATGGCGCTGTACGGGATGTTCCGCACGGCCATGCTGATGCTGGGCAGCAAGATCGGGCGTGGGACCGAGCCACGGCTGAAGTTGCACTGAGACCTTACTGACGATCGTTCCCACGCTCTGCGTGGGAATGCAGCCCGGGACGCTCCGCGTCCTTTGTGACGCAGAGCGTCACTGGATTCACTCCCACGCAGAGCGTGGGAGCGATCATCCCTTCAATAATCAAACCTGAAACCGCTGCACCATCGTGCGCAGAGAATTCGCCAGTTGCGACAACTCATGGCTGGAGGCACTGGTCTGGCCCGCGCCGGAGGCCGAGCGCACCGACAAATCACGAATGTTCACCAGGTTGCGATCCACTTCGCGGGCCACTTGCGCCTGTTCTTCGGCGGCGCTGGCGATGACCAGGTTGCGTTCGTGGATTTCACTGACCGAGGTCGTGATGGTCTGCAGCGCATCCCCTGCCCGCTCCGCCATGGCGAGGGTGCTGGCGGCGCGACTGGAACTGGCCTGCATGGAATCGAGTGCCTGGGTGGCACCGCTGCGCATGCCCTGGACCATTTGCTCGATCTCCTGGGTCGATTGCTGCGTGCGATAAGCCAGCGCCCGGACTTCGTCCGCCACCACCGCAAACCCACGCCCGCTCTCACCCGCCCGGGCCGCTTCAATGGCGGCGTTGAGGGCCAGCAGGTTGGTCTGCTCGGCGATGGCGCGGATCACGTCCAGCACCTTGCCGATATCCTGCGATTGGTTGGCCAACGATTGCACCAGCCCCCCCGTCACCTGCACATCGCTGGCAAGGGCACCGATGGCATCGACTGTGTCGCTGACCCGCTGCTGCCCCAGGGACGCCGATTCACTGGACTGACGCGTGGCATCGGAGGTGGAAACCGCATTGCGCGCGACCTCTTCCACGGCCGTGGTCATTTCAGTGACCGCCGTGGCAGCTTGTTCAATTTCGTTATTCTGTTGTTGCAGGCTGTGGGTACTGTCGAGCGTGACGGCGTTCAGCTCATCAGCGGCGGTGGCCAGCTGTGCAGCCGAGCCGCTGATGCCCTGCAGGGTTTCCCGCAGGTTCTGCTGCATGGTCGCCAGCGCCTTGAGCAAACGGCTCACTTCGTCGTTGCCATGGGTCTCGATGGGTCGGGTCAGGTCGCCTCGGGCCACGTTCTCAGCGGCATTCAGCGCCTCGCCCAAGGGTTTGACGATGCTGCGGGTGAGCAGCATCGCCAGAACGACCGTGGCCAGGGCCGCGAGCACCACGAACAGACTGACGATCATCCGGGAATTGGCGTAGTGCTCCTGGGATTTCTGGCTTTCGATGGACACCTGCTTGGAGAACAACTCCGCCAGATCGTTGAGCTGTTTACCGGAACCATCCACCACGGTCTTCATGTCCACCAGCAACAGCTTGATCAGCTCGTCCCGGCGCCCCTGCTCCGCCAGGGTGAAGGATTGGGCGATGCCCGTGCGGTAAGCGGCGAAGGTCTGCTTGAACTGGTCATAGAGGGCCTTGCCTTCAGGCGTGACGACGAGTTTTTCGTAGGCAGCGATTTTTTCGCCCAGTTCTTTGTCACGGGTGTCCATTTGTCCGCGGTACACCGGGATATTCTTCGGGTCTTGGTCCAGGGCCATACGCAGGGAAATCGTGCGGATGCGCAGCATCCACTCACGAATTTCATCACCTCCACGGATGCTGGGCAGCCATTGGGTTTCCACGGCGACTTCACTGTCACGGATACTCGACATCTGCCCCAACGCAAACACCCCGAGCAACGCCACCAGCACGGCAATCAAGGCAAAACCCAACGCGGCACGCGGGGCGATATTCAACTGACGAAGAACCATAAAGGCTGCCTTTTTTATTGTTGGCCTGAGGTGGGGCCACGCCCCTGTCGCTGGGTTATCGGCAGGTCGTACGATGACTTAAGTCAGTCCACTTTATTGCAGGCAAAAAAAATCCCCGTATCTTTCGATACGAGGATTTTCAATATGGTCGGGGTAAGGGGATTCGAACTCCTGACATCCTGCTCCCAAAGCAGGCGCGCTACCGGACTGCGCTATACCCCGGTAAAAAAAAGGCGACCTTCGCAAGTCGCCTTCTCGATCAGCGCTTTTGGCCTCTGATCTTAAGATTCGATTCCAGCGAACTGGTTTCAAAAATGGTGGGTCGTGTGGGATTCGAACCTACGACCAATTGGTTAAAAGCCAACTGCTCTACCAACTGAGCTAACGACCCAAATATGGTCGGGGTAAGGGGATTCGAACTCCTGACATCCTGCTCCCAAAGCAGGCGCGCTACCGGACTGCGCTATACCCCGATTGAAATGGCTCCGTGACCAGGACTCGAACCTGGGACCCAATGATTAACAGTCATTTGCTCTACCGACTGAGCTATCACGGAACTGATATTTCAAGCTACAACGTTGAAGCTAGCTTCAACCTCTTCTACCCTTACGCATCGCTGCGTTCGTGTGTCTGAGGCGCGCTATTCTACAATCTTAAAAACCTCTGTCAACCCCTTAAATTGCTTTCAAGACAATGATTTGCAACTTATTTTGGATTCCTTCCCAGTGGGAAGTCGTCCTTGGGGTGACGTACTGCGGGGCGCACTTTACAAGCCTTTTCCTTTGAGTTCAACGGCCTGATGAAAAAAATGGCCTTGCAAGGCAAGGCCATTTCCATCGTCGGCAAAGCCGGCCTTCAACTGAAGACTATTTCGTCGTTCTCCACCGTACCGGTCACGGTTTCGCCCGGCATGAAGCGACCGGACAGAATCAGCTGCGCCAGCGGGTTTTCGATCCAGCGCTGGATCGCTCGTTTGAGCGGTCGCGCGCCATAGACCGGGTCGTAACCTACCGCGATCAACTTGTCCAACGCCTCGTCGCTCAACTGCAGCTTGAGCTCGCGCTCGGTGAGACGGCTGCGCAGACGACCCAATTGGATCTCGGTAATGCCGGCAATCTGATCCCGAGCCAACGGCTCGAAGATCACCACTTCGTCGACCCGGTTGATGAATTCCGGGCGGAAGTGGGTCGAGATCGCGTCCATCACCGCCGCGCGCTGCGCCTCACGGTCGCCCACCAACTCCTGGATCTGCGTCGAGCCCAGGTTGGAGGTCATCACGATCACCGTGTTGCGGAAGTCCACCGTACGTCCGTGGCTGTCGGTCAGGCGACCATCCTCCAGCACCTGCAGCAGGATATTGAACACATCCGGGTGCGCCTTCTCGACCTCATCGAGCAGGATCACCGAGTACGGCTTGCGACGCACAGCCTCGGTCAGGTAACCGCCCTCTTCGTAGCCGACATAACCCGGTGGCGCACCGATCAGCCGTGCCACGGAATGCTTCTCCATGAACTCGGACATGTCGATGCGCACCATGGCCTCTTCCGTGTCGAAGAGGAACTCGGCCAGCGCCTTGCACAGCTCGGTTTTACCGACGCCGGTCGGGCCGAGGAACATGAACGAGCCACTTGGACGATTAGGGTCCGACAACCCGGCGCGGGACCGGCGCACAGCGTTGGAGACCGCCACTACCGCTTCTTCCTGGCCAATCACGCGCTGGTGCAACAGGCTTTCCATCTTCAGCAGCTTGTCGCGCTCGCCTTCGAGCATTTTCGAGACCGGGATGCCGGTCCACTTGGACACCACTTCGGCGATTTCTTCCTCGGTGACCTTGCTGCGCAGCAACTGGTTTTCGCTCTTGCCGTGCTGGTCGACCATCTGCAGGCTGCGCTCCAGGTCCGGAATCACCCCGTACTGCAGCTCGGCCATGCGGTTGAGGTCGCCTTTGCGGCGAGCCGCTTCCAGTTCCTGGCGGGACTGTTCGATCTTTTGCTGGATCTGCGCCGAGCCCTGGACCTCGGCTTTCTCCGAGTTCCAGATTTCCTCGAGATCGGAATACTCACGCTCGTGACGAACGATTTCCTCCTGCAACCTTTCCAGACGTTTCTTCGCCGCTTCGTCGCTTTCTTTCTTCAGTGCCTGGGATTCGACCTTGAGCTGGATCAGGCGCCGCTCCAACCGATCCAGCACTTCGGGCTTGGAGTCGATTTCCATGCGGATGCGGCTGGCCGCCTCGTCGATCAGGTCGATGGCCTTGTCCGGCAATTGACGGTCGGTGATGTAGCGGTGGCTGAGCTTGGCCGCGGCAATGATCGCGCCGTCGGTGATCGCCACCTTGTGGTGAACTTCGTAGCGTTCTTTAAGGCCGCGCAGGATGGCGATGGTGTCCTCCTCGCTCGGTTCCTCCACCAGCACTTTCTGGAAGCGCCGCTCCAGCGCCGCATCCTTCTCTATGTATTGGCGGTACTCGTTGAGCGTGGTCGCGCCGACGCAGTGCAACTCGCCCCGGGCCAACGCAGGCTTGAGCATGTTGCCGGCGTCCATCGAACCCTCGCCCTTGCCCGCACCGACCATGGTGTGCAGTTCGTCGATGAACAGGATGATCTGCCCTTCCTGCTTGGACAGTTCATTGAGCAAAGCCTTGAGCCGTTCTTCGAACTCGCCACGGTACTTGGCACCGGCGATCAAGGCCCCCATGTCCAGGGACAACAGGCGCTTGCCCTTGAGGCCGTCCGGCACTTCGCCGTTGATGATGCGCTGGGCCAGGCCCTCGGCGATGGCGGTTTTACCCACGCCAGGCTCACCGATCAGCACCGGGTTGTTCTTGGTGCGGCGTTGCAGCACCTGGATCGTGCGACGGATTTCATCGTCGCGACCGATCACCGGGTCGAGCTTGCCTTCCTCGGCGCGCTTGGTCAGGTCGACGGTGTATTTGTCCAGCGCCTGCCGGGATTCCTCGTGGTTGGCGTCGTTGACCGCTTCGCCGCCACGCAGGTTGTTGATGGCATTTTCCAGGGCTTTCTTGCTCACCCCTTGGCCGAGCAGCAACTTGCCGAGCTTGCTGTTCTCGTCCATGGCGGCGAGCAACACCAGTTCACTGGAAATGAACTGGTCGCCCTTCTGCTGGGCCAGACGGTCGGCTTGGTTGAGCAGTCGCGCCAGATCCTGGGACATGTTCACGTCACCGGTCGGATTCTGGATCTTGGGTAACTGGTCGAGCTCCTTGGCCAGTTCTTTGCGCAGGCTGTTGACGTCAAAGCCGACCTGCATCAACAGGGGCTTGATGGAGCCGCCCTGCTGTTCGAGCATGGCCTGCATCAAATGCGCCGGTTCGATGCCGGGATGGTCCAGGCCGACGGCCAGGGACTGGGCATCGGACAGGGCCAATTGTAGTTTGCTGGTTAAACGATCAATACGCATGGGTCACCTTCCTTTTGAGCAGGCCGGACCTAAACACATCCTGAATGAAGAAACCTGCCAGATACCCTTATAGATGTGGTCGATTCTGGAAGTTTCAAGCAGCGCAGCCTTGATGCAGATCAGGAAAGTCTAGCGTTCGATCCAGATCAGCGAGGCAAAGCGACCGGTGCGCGGGTTGCGCCGGTAGGAAAAGAAACGAGGGTCGTTCACGGTGCAGAGGCCACCACCGTACACCGCGGTGACACCGCGCGCCGCCAGCCGCAAGCGGGCCAACTGATAGATGTCGGCGAGGAACTTGCCGGCATTGGGGCTCGCGGCAAAGGCTTTTACCGCTTCAGGCAGTTGCGCGATGAAGGCTTCACGCACTTCCGGCCCGACTTCGAACGCTTGCGGCCCGATGGCCGGGCCGAGCCAGGCCAGGACTTCATTCGCGGGCACGGCAAGGCTGTCGAGGGTGGCTTCCAGCACACCGTTCGCCAGCCCACGCCAACCGGCATGGGCCGCCGCGACGCGGGTGCCGGCACGGTTGCAGAACAACACCGGCAGGCAATCGGCGGTCATCGCCGTGCAAGCGATACCCGGCGTGGCGGTCCAACTGGCATCGGCGGTCGCCACCTGGGTCGGGTCAGCCTCGACCACGGCAATGCCGTGGACCTGCTGAAGCCAGGCCGGGGTGATGACGAATTGATCGGTGAGACGACGGCGGTTTTCAGCGACGGCCCTAGGGTCGTCGCCCACATGGTCGCCCAGGTTGAGGCTGTCGAACGGCGCCAGGCTGACGCCGCCCTCGCGGGTGGTGACGCAGGCCTTGACCCGGGCCGGCGCGGGCCAGTCGGGTGTCAGCCAGTCAGTCATCCGACGAACGCCTCGCGGTCCTGCTTGAGCAACGTCAGCAGCCAGACGAAATCATCCGGCAACGGTGACTCCCAGCTCATGCGCTTGCCGGTCGTCGGATGATCAAGTTCCAGGAAACGCGCGTGCAGCGCCTGACGCGGGAAATTCTTCAGCGATTCGACCATGGTCTGGCTGGCGGCTGGCGGAATGCGGAAACGACCGCCATAAGCCGGGTCGCCCACCAAGGGGAAGTTGATGTGGGCCATGTGCACACGGATCTGGTGGGTACGGCCGGTTTCCAGCTTGACCCGTACGTGCGTGTGGGAACGGAAACGCTCCAGCACACGATAGTGGCTGACCGCCTGCTTGCCACCTTCCATCACCGCCATGCGCTGGCGCTGCTGGCCGTGACGACCGATCGGGGCGTTGATCTTGCCACCGGCGGTGACGACCCCGATCACGATGCATTCATAGATGCGGCTGACACTGCGGCTTTGCAGCTGTGTGACCAGCTGTGTCTGCGCCTGGATGGTCTTGGCCACCACCATCAGGCCGGTGGTGTCCTTGTCCAGGCGATGGACGATGCCGGCACGGGGCACATTGACGATGTCCGGTACGTGGTGCAGCAAGGCGTTGAGCAG
This sequence comes from Pseudomonas sp. NFACC24-1, assembly GCF_900115235.1. Lineage (NCBI taxonomy): Bacteria > Pseudomonadati > Pseudomonadota > Gammaproteobacteria > Pseudomonadales > Pseudomonadaceae > Pseudomonas > Pseudomonas sp. NFACC24-1. The sequence continues at coordinate 48,388 of NZ_FOVS01000023.1, read as the reverse complement.
CGTGCCGTCGGCATGACCGGCCGCCGGGTGCACCACCAGGCCCGCAGGCTTGTTGATCACCAGGATGTCATCGTCTTCATAGACGATGTCCAGGGCGATGTCCTGGGCGACCCATTCTCCCTGGGCCTCCTGCTCGGCAGTCAGTTCGAGGATGGCGCCGCCATGGACGATGTCGCGCGGACGAATCACCGCCCCATCCACAGTCAGGCGGCCGTCCTTGATCCAGGCGGAAAGGCGCGAGCGAGAGTGCTCGGCAAAGAGTTGTGCGGCGACTTGATCGAGGCGTTGGCCGCCCAATTCGGACGGCACCTCTGCGCGAAGTTCTATTTTATCGGACATGCTCGGACTGGGCGTCGGCACAGCCTTTGGTTTCGGCTGCGCGCTTGTGGTTAAATACGGCGTCTTTTGCCCCGAGGCTTTCAACGGGGCGCTCATCATAACAGGACGGCCCCGCCCAAGACAGCGGCCGTCATAGGGACGCAAGCCGCCATGCAAGTGAAACACCTGCTGCTGATCGCCATCCTCGCATTGACTGCTGCTTGCTCGTCGAAGGAAGTCGTAGACGAAAACCTGAGCGAAGTCGAACTGTACCAACAGGCGCAGAACGACCTGGATAACAACAGCTATACCAGCGCCACCGCCAAGCTGAAGGCGCTGGAGTCGCGGTATCCGTTCGGGCGCTACGCCGATCAGGCCCAATTGGAGCTGATCTACGCCAACTACAAGAACGCCGAGCCGGAAGCCGCCAAATCCGCCGCCGAGCGTTTCATTCGTCTGCACCCGCAGCACCCGAACGTCGATTACGCCTATTACCTCAAGGGCCTGACCTCCTTCGACCAGGACGTCGGCCTGCTGGCGCGCTTCCTGCCGCTGGACATGACCAAGCGTGACCCGGGCGCCGCGCGCGACTCCTACAACGAGTTCGCCCAGCTGACCAGCCGCTTCCCCAACAGCCGCTACTCGCCGGACGCCAAGCAGCGCATGATCTACCTGCGCAACCTGCTGGCCTCCTACGAAATCCACGTGGCCGACTACTACCTGACCCGTCAGGCCTACGTCGCCGCCGCCAACCGTGGCCGCTACGTGGTGGAAAACTTCCAGGAAACCCCTTCGGTGGGTGATGGCCTGGCGGTGATGACCGAAGCCTACCAGCGCCTGCACCTGGACGACCTGGCGGCCACCAGCCTGGAAACCCTCAAGCTGAACTACCCGGATCACCCGTCGCTGGTCGATGGCCAGTTCACCCCACGGGTCGACGAAGCGGACAACCGTTCGTGGCTGAGCAAGGCGACCCTGGGCCTGATCGAGTCCCGTCCACCGCTGCCGCCGGGCGAAACCCGCGCCAACCAGGACGTACAGCGTCAGTTCCAGGATGCCAAGGAAGCCATTCCGAACGAACTCAAGCCCAAGGATGAAAATGGCGACGTGATCGAAGAAGAAGAGCCTGAGAAGGAGTCCAGCGACCGTTCCTGGTTCAGCTACATGACCTTCGGCATGTTCGACTGAGGCCAAGGCATCGGTAAAAAGGGAGACCCAGCGGTCTCCCTTTTTTGTGCCTGGCTTTTATTGCGCTGTGCGCCGTTCCAGTCCTTGGCTAAACTGCCGGATCATTAGCCGAAAAGCCGCCCATCATGCTTCGTTTACTGTTCTGGATAGCCCTGATTGCCGCCGCTGTATGGTTCTGGCGCAAGTTCAAGGGCGCCTCCTCCGCGCCGAACGCTCCCCGGGAACAGGACGCACCGCCCATGGTGCGCTGCGCCCAATGCGGCGTACACCTGCCCCGCGACCGGGCGCTGGCCCTCGAACAACAATGGTATTGCAGCCAGGCTCACCTCGAGCAAGGCCCGGGCAATCGTGAGCGCTGAGGCCTCAAGCCCACGCGTCAAACAGACGCAGCGCCTGCTGCGTCTCTATCACCTGTACCGCCTGAGCATCGGCATCACCCTGGTGCTGCTGATCTCCAGCAACATGGACAACCGCCTGCTGGAGTTCGCCAACGACGACCTGCTGCGCAGCGGCAGCTGGTTGTACCTGGTGCTGAACATCCTGCTGGTGGTGTTCCTCGAGAACACGCGTCGCCCTGCCCGGCTGTTCGGCCTGGCCCTCACCGACGTGCTGTTGCTTTCGTGGCTGTTTTTCGCCGCCGGCGGCGTGCCCAGTGCCATCGGCAACCTGCTCATTGTCTCGGTGGCCATCGGCAACACGCTGCTGCGAGGCCGGATCGGCCTGTTGATCGCCGCCGTTGCCACCCTCGGCATCGTCGGTTCGAGCTTCTTTCTTGGCTTGGGCGACTCGAACCGTCCCAGCAGTTACTTGCAGGCCGGTACTCTCGGGGCACTGTGCTTTGCCGCCGCGCTGCTGGTGCAAGGCCTGACCCGACGCTTGGAAGCCAGCGAAACCCTGGCCGAGCAACGGGCCAGCGAAGTGATCGGGCTGGAAGCACTCAACGCCCTGATCCTGCAACGCATGCGCACCGGCATCCTGGTGCTTGACCGTGAGCGTCGGGTGCAATTGGCCAACGAAAGCGCGCTGAACCTGCTGGGCATGCACGATCTGGTCGGCCAGTCGCTCGACGATTACGCCACGGCACTGGTCGAACGCCTGCAATTGTGGCGCAACAACCCCAGCCTGCGCCCGTCCAGCCTGACCGTTACCGGCACGGGCCTGACCCTGCAACCGAGCTTCATCGCCCTGGGGCATCACGATCAGCAGCAGGTCCTGGTGTTCCTTGAAGACCTGGCCCAGGTTGCCCAGCAGGCCCAGCAGTTGAAACTCGCGTCCCTCGGGCGCCTCACCGCCGGTATCGCCCATGAAATCCGCAACCCCTTGGGCGCCATCAGTCACGCGGCGCAATTGCTGTGCGAATCCGAGGAACTGAACGACGCGGATCGGCGTCTGACGCAGATTATTCAAGATCACTCCCAACGAATGAATCGCGTCATTGAAAACGTTCTGCTGCTGTCTCGCCGCCAACAAACCACACCCCAGCGCCTCGACCTGCGCACTTGGCTCGACCCATTCGTCCGACAGGCCCGCGAAAGCATGGCCGAACACCAGCGATTGCACCTGAGCATCGACCCGGGGGACTACACCACGCTGATGGACCCCGACCAGCTCACCCAGGTACTCGACAACCTGCTGCGCAACGCCTGGCGCCATAGCGCAATGGTCCATGAACAGGCCGAGGCCTGGTTGAAACTGTTCATCGCCCCCCTCAGCCAGCTGTCGACACTGGACATCATCGACAACGGCCCCGGTGTAACGCCCGAGCAGCAGGCGCATTTGTTCGAACCCTTCTTTACCACCAGTAGCCAGGGCACCGGCCTTGGGCTCTATCTGTCCCGTGAGCTGTGCGAAAGCAATCAAGCCCGCCTAGACTTCAAACCACGCCAAGGCGGCGGTTGCTTTCGCATCACCTTTGCTCACGGACGGAAACAGCTTTGAATAATCGCTCACGGCAACGAATCCTGATCGTCGATGACGAACCGGACATCCGCGAACTCCTGGACATCACCCTGGGCCGGATGAAACTCGACACCCGCAGCGCCAAAAACCTTACCGAGGCCCAAGCCCTGCTGACGGGGGATGCCTTCGACCTGTGCCTGACCGACATGCGTCTGCCCGACGGCACCGGCCTGGAGCTGGTGCAGCACATCCAGCAACGTTATCCACAGCTGCCCGTGGCGATGATCACCGCCTATGGCAGCCTGGAAACCGCCATCGACGCCCTCAAGGCCGGCGCCTTCGATTTCCTGACCAAACCGGTCGACCTGGGGCGGCTGCGGGAACTGGTCACCAGTGCCCTGCGCCTGCCGCCGGTCGCCACACCGACCAGCACCATCGAGCGCTGCCTGCTGGGCGACTCGCCGCCAATGCGCAACGTGCGCAAACAGATCGAAAAGCTCGCCCGCAGCCAGGCACCGGTGTACATCAGTGGGGAATCAGGCTCCGGCAAGGAACTGGTCGCCCGGCTGATCCACGAACAAGGCCCCCGCGCCAGCCAGAGCTTTGTGCCGGTCAACTGTGGGGCAATTCCCACGGAACTGATGGAAAGCGAGTTCTTTGGCCACCGCAAGGGCAGCTTCAGCGGCGCCATCGAAGACAAGCCAGGACTGTTCCAGGCTGCCCATGGCGGGACCTTGTTCCTTGATGAAGTGGCCGACCTGCCCCTGGCGATGCAGGTCAAGCTGTTGCGCGCCATCCAGGAAAAGGCCGTGCGCGCCGTGGGCGGCCAGCAGGAAGAAGTGGTGGATGTGCGAATCCTCTGCGCCACCCACAAGGACCTGGACGGCGAAGTGGCCGCCGGGCGCTTTCGTCAGGACCTGTATTACCGGCTGAATGTCATCGAATTGCGCGTCCCGCCCTTGCGCGAACGCCGCGAAGACATCGAACCGCTGGCCAATCACATGCTTCAGCGGCTGGCCAGCAGCACCGGCAGCCCGGCGGCCAAGCTACATCCACAAGCCTTGGAAGCCCTGCAAAACTACCGTTTCCCGGGCAATGTGCGGGAACTGGAGAACATGCTCGAACGGGCCTACACCCTGTGCGAACAACAGCTGATCGAAGCCGACGACCTGCGACTGGCTGAGGGTAATGCCAGCTCTGAGGCGGGCAACCCCGACTTGATGCAGGTCGACAACTTGGAAGACTACCTCGAAGACGTCGAACGTAAACTCATCCTCCAAGCCCTGGAGGAAACCCGCTGGAACCGCACGGCCGCGGCGCAGCGGTTGAAATTGTCGTTTCGGTCGATGCGGTATCGGTTGAAGAAACTCGGGTTGGATTGAGCCGGCGTCCGGCGCAGCTCAGCCAATGGCAAGGCCTACACCGAACTGTGTGGATTTACCTGTGGTGAGGGGATTTATCCCCATTGGGCTGCGAAGCAGCCCCCCAGGAGACCGACCTCAATCAGCCTGACATACCGAGGAGATGGTTTTCAGGGCCGCTTCGCAGCCCAACGGGGATAAATCCCCTCGCCACAAAATAATGTTCAACCTGATAGCTCTGTTGGTCCTTCTAGCCCTCCACCGGTACCTGCTTATCCAGCACGCGATTGGCCAACAACTCGCTCAGCTCGATCAGTTGTTGCACTCCCAAGGCAACATGCCGTCGCGAGCCTTCAAGTTCGAAGGCCAGGTCGCTGATCGTTGCGTTGGCTGAGGCCAGGGTTTCGCTGAGGTTGGTGAGGAGGCATTCGGTGTCGATGCCGTCCACGACAGTGAATAGCTGGTTTGAGGTGGGTTTCTTTTTGGCTTCGGGCTTTGGGCCAAGGTAATAGTCGAGGGCGCGCTTGGCGGCTTCATCAAGCCCTTTTGGGTTAAGGCTGGAGTCAGGAGAAGCGTTATTGGTTTCTGAAGGTGGTAGGGGTTTGTCACTCATTGCGGTACTCCAAAGAGGGAATGGATTACCAAGTTTTTCGGGCCGCGACGCCCGGACGCTGAATTGGCAGCGACCGGGAAAGGTTAGCCAGAGTTCTTCCCACCCGGCAACCGCCAGAACTCGTCGGAAAATTCTTTTTGAATCAAATTTTTGTCCGACCATTCCCACAAAAGCCTGGTTGACTGTGAGGGTGGTGTGTATATCCGTTTCTGCGGTTGCGGCCGCTGGCGGTTCCGCCCTTACGGCGGCTCACTTTTGAGAAGCGCAAAAGTAAGCAAAACGCTTCTGCCCCACCACTTGGCACCTCGCTTTGGCTCGGTGTGCACTCACTCCGGCATTGCTCCGTGGGCCCGCCGCGAAGGGCCATCCATGGCCCAGCGCGGCTATCCCGGCATCCATGCCGGGATGCCCACTACTCAATACCTGCGTTCGGCCATCGTGGTTAACGGGGCTCCGAGATCAACGTCCACCGCGAGGCGGCCTGATAGCCGACCTGGCTCTGGGTGATCGCGTTTCTCCTGTGGGAGCGGGCTTGCTCGCGAAGAGGCCGGAGCATTCAACATATTCATCGACTGTGCCATCGCCTTCGCGAGCAAGCTCGCTCCCACACTGGATCGGGAACGATCTACAGATTTTCGGCCACTGCAAATCCCTCTGGGAGCAAAGCTTGCTCGCGATGGCGGTGGATCAGCTTGCATCAGCGTTGGATGTACCGCCGTCTTCGCGAACAAGCTCGCTCCCACAATGGGATCGCACTAGGACCGGAAGAGCCAGGTCGGCTATAAGGCCGCCTCGCGAGCAAGCTTTGCTCCCACAGATCTGACAGGTGTACGAGCGGGAGAGCCAGGCCGGCTGTCAGGCCGCCTCGCTTTTGATCTTGATCTGGGGCGCCCCGTTAACCACGATGGCCGAACGCAGGTATTGCGCAGTGGGCATCCCGGCATGGATGCCGGGATAGCCGCGCTGGGCCATGGATGGCCCTTCGCGGCGGCCCACGGAGCAATGCCTGCGTTCGGGCATGCCGAGCCTAGGCGAGGCACCGAGTGGTGGGGCTAAAGCGTTTTGCTTACTTTTGCGCTTTTCAAAAGTGAGCCGCCGTCAGGGCGGAACCCTAAGTGGCCGTTACCGCAGGAATGGATATGTACTCGGCCAACAAAACCCCGGCCGGCTTTAAGGCCGCCTCGTCACTAAAACTCCCAAGCCAAAGCCGGACCTTACAAACGCCCCGCCGGCGCATACGGCACAGAATCGATCACCGGCTCACGCCCCAACATCAGATCCGTAAACAACTGACACGACGCCGGCGCCAACACCAGTCCATTACGATAATGCCCACAGTTCAACCACAACCCGGCAACCCCCGGCACCTCGCCGATATAGGGAATACCTTCAGGCGAGCCAGGCCGCAACCCGGCCCAATGCCCCACCACCTCGGCGCCCGACAGCGCTGGAATCAGTTGCTGTGCAGAAGCCTTCAGGCTCTCCAGCGCAACCTCGGTCGGGGTCTTGTCGAAACCTTCGCGCTCCAGCGTACTGCCAACCAGAATGTGCCCATCACGACGCGGGATCGCATAACGCCCCTTGGCCAACACCATACTCGACAAAAAGTCCGACGCGCATTTGTACAGAATCATCTGGCCCTTGACCGGCTCGACCGGCAACTTCAGTCCCAGCGTCTTGAGCAGTTCACCACTCCAGGCTCCCGCCGCCAGCACCACCTGATCGCCACGCATCGGTCCCGCCGAACTGTCCACCCCCACGACACGCCCGCCATCGCGGATGAACCCGCTGACCTCGCAATGTTCATGAAGCGTGACATTGGGCAATGCCTGCAACGCCGCCTTGAGGGATTTCACCAGCCGAGGGTTACGCACGTTAGCCACGCCAGCCATGTAGATCGCCCGGGAAAAACCCGCGCCCAGTACCGGCACGGCATCGTGGACCGTCGAGATATCCACAGCCCGCAGCGGACGCCCTTCCCGCTCGGCCCAGGCCAGCGCTTCGTCCTGGTCGTCCAGGTCCAGCCAATACAGCCCGGTCACGTGCACTTGTGGATCGATCCCGGTGGCCGCGAACAAACGCTCACCCAGCTGTGGATAAAAATCCTGCGACCAATGGGCCAGCGCCGTGACCGCCGGGCTGTAGCGCCAAGGGTACAACGGTGAAACGATGCCGCCGCCGGCCCAGGACGATTCCTGGCCGACATTGGAACGGTCCAGCAGCACCACACGTTGCCCTTCGGACGCCAGATTGAACGCCGTCAGCAGGCCGATGACTCCGCCACCGACGATCACCACTTGCTGTTGCCTGGTCATGTTCTGATTCGACTCACTAAAACAAAGGGCGCAAAAGCGCGCCCGGATGAAAGAAACTCAGCGCCCCCAACAATCCTTGGTGGTCAGCCCCGCAGTGGCGTTGAGCATGCTGCGTACGCCGGTATTGTTGAGGGTGAAATCACCGCACTTGTCCGTGGCCATGGACGAACCGCTCTTGCGTACGGCGGTCAGGGTGAAACTCTGGTCCGCCAGCGTCTGGGTAATGGTGTAGAAATCGTTGCCACTGCTCAGCCCGGTTGCATTGGTGTAGACGTTGTTCTTCGAGTAGTAGCGCTCGAGAATCTGCGCCTGCTCGGATAAGAGCCCGGCAATTTCAGTGCGTCGGCCCTTCTTCATGTATTCGGTCAGGCTCGGATAGCCGACGGTGATCACAATACCGATGATCGCGATCACGATCATGATTTCGATCAAGGTGAAACCCCGGTTGGATCTGCGCATGCCTTGCCCTCATTGTATTTGCCGCCACATGATGCGGCGGCTGCCGCCGACGGTTTTGCCCAGCAGGTCAGTGATACCGCCACTGGAATCGTTCACGATCATATTGGTGGCCCCATTGGCGCTGACGACGGCGCTCAGGGTCGGAATACCGCCCGTAAACACCACGCCGGCGGAAATCGTATCGAGGCTGGTGAGCGAACCATCGTTGTTGGTATCGAGTACCGCATAGTTGAGCATCTTACCGTTGAATGCATCCAATTCGATCAGTTTGCCGGTACCGAAGCTGGCGCAAGGGTCGGAGGTGTCTACGGCGGCCGTGGTAAAGATCACGCGCCCGAGCACCAGGTTGGCCGGGTTGATGGCCCGCTCCCCGGTCAGCACATTGTTGTACACCAGAGGCAGGTACCAGCCCTTCTTCGCAGGGTACGTCACGTCGGTCTGGCTGGTGGTCACGAACTGCCCGGTGCTGCCTGAAAACACTCCTGTGATCGACTGGGCCTGCAGGCTCGAGACGGTGATTTGCCCCCCGCCGCCAGTGGCGTCCCAGATCGAATAGAACGCTTGCAGATCCTTGTTGAGCTTGTCTGCCGCTTCGTTGAACTTACCGGTACCGAAAAAAACCTGGGTGCCGCCTTGGGGATTGTCTGCCAGCAGAGGCTGCACGGTGATCGGCTGGGTCGCGCCGCCGGGGGCGGTGAACAGCGGCTGGCCGGCAAACGCCAGGCCCCACGCGGTGGGCGAGGTGCCGCTGAGGTCGAATTTCCACATCCGCCCCTTCAAGTCGCCACCGTACGCCGCCTGCACCACATTCTGGGAGTTGACCCGCAACTTGACCGACGACAGGCCGTTATCGGTCTCACTGCCGTTGATGACGATTTTGCGGATCAGCGAACCGTCGCGGATATCCACGACGTACAACGCCGCCACGCCGCTGTTGCTGCCATAGCCGTTGGCGATGAACGCCGCCCAGCGACCGTCCGCCAGGCGCGCGACTTCGGGGCGTGCGTAGGCATAGCCCAAGTCATTGAAGGCGTTGGCGGTGTTGGCAACGGTTGGCGCGCTGATTTCCCACAGCGCCCGAAACGCATTGCCCGCCGCCGCATCGAACAGCTGCACCGCAAAGAACGTCTTGCCGCCGGCCCCCGTACCGCCCAGGGCCACGGTCTTCCAGGCGCTCCCCGATTGCACGTCGAATACACCAACCTGTCCATCCACCAGGAACTTGTGGCTCACGCCGTTGATGTAGTTGGTGTCGGCGATGTCCTGCAACGAGGGCAGCACGTTCGAAGGCATGTAGGCGTAACGCCGGGTGCCGTTGGCACTGTTGATGACACTGAAAAAACCATCGTTGCCGTTCACCACCAGGCTGGTGCTCATGTTCGTCGCCTTGGTCGCCAGGTAGGTGCTATAGCTGGTGTCGTTGAGCAGGTCCGCAGCGGTCTGGTCGTTGGGCGATGCCAGCACCAGCGGCGAGTTGATGATGTCCCCCAGCAACGCGCTGCGCACCTTCAGGCCGGTCTTGTTGACGCCCTTGCTCCACTCCACCAGGTCATTGCCGGTGATTCCCGTGGGCAGGTTCTGGCTGAGGCTGGTTTGCTGGGCCGGCGAAAAGTTGCCGTAGGCCAGGGCCACCGGCACGTTGGTCGCGGTGTTCCAGGACTGATAGATCGGTGCCGTCGCGCCGGGCACGATGGCGGTATCGGTGGTCCATTGCACCGCTGCCGTGTTGACCGTGCCCGCCGAGGTAAAGCCAAACGCCCGGATGGTGCCGCGCCAGTCCTTGGGGTCATACGTGGTCTGGTAGTAGCTGGAGGTGCTCGACAATGTGGCAGCGTTAGTGGTGCCGCCGCCCCCGGAGCCAGCCTTGGAGGTGATGTCGCTCAAGGCCGACGCCAGGGCCGAGTTCAAGCCTTCGCTATCGCTCGCCGGATAATACTTGCCCGCCCCGTAGCGGGCAGCATCGGACAACATCTGGTTGGTGACGGCAAAACCCACGGTGTAGGTATTGAGATACTGCCGGGGAAAATCCGTGGCGTTCCAGCTCTTGCCCGTGGCGTCGGTGCCGGTGGAACGCATGTCGATGTCGAAGGCGAACTTGGCGATATCGTCCAGGTACAGCGTGTCGCCCTCGTCATCACCATTGAGATCGGCGCCATCGTTATTGATGCTGTCCCAATTCGGCAACCGGGGACCACCCGCGGCAGTAGCCTGCGGGTCGTTGGTGGGAAATGTCCGGTCATAGGTAGGCAAGCCGTCGGTGATCACCACGCCGAAGTTTTTCTGGCAACGGTACTGGATCGGGCTGGTGTAGGTGGCGGGCGTTCCATTGTAGTAAGGCGCCATCCCCCTGAAATAACGGGTGACCTCGTAGTAGCTCTCGGCCAACGGGGTATTGGCGACCGCACCCAGGCCGTTGATGGCGTTGATCAGCGCGCTGTAGTTGCTGTTGGCCTGGGTCTGGGTCACGCTGCCGCTGACGGGCGACAAGTCGCTGATGGCGCGAGCGATGTAGCCCCCGGGGCCGGAGTTGCTGAAATTAGGTGGATTGAACGTGGCGAGGCCAATACGCAGGGCGCGGTTATTGGCGACCAGGTCGTTGGAGACATCCCGTGCCACGTTGATGCGGTAGTCATTGGGAATGGTGCCGGTGGTGAAGTCTCGGCTCGAACCGTTGGCCAAGGTCACCAGGTATGCCAGGTATTTAGCGGTGTAACGGGTATCCCCGTTCCCTACCGGGTCCGGCAACCGCAGACAGATCCGCCCGATGCTGGATCGATAGAAGCCATACCAACCAGACGAGCAGCCGCCACGCAACAGGCTCAACAACAGGATATTCGAGTCGTCCTGGTCCAGCTCATACCTGTCATTGCAATTGCTGCTGGAACTGCATGCAAATGTGCGTGTTTGCGTCGCCGCCGGATCAAACCCCGCCGCCCAGATAATATTGTTCATGCTCCCCGAATCATCGATCAGCAGCATCACGTTCGGCGTGACGGCGGCCGCACTCAGCAACGGCGAATCCGAAGGCGTGAACGCATAGGCCGGCGCCGCCAGGTAAAGGCTGAGCAACGCCCCCCACAGCACCTGCCTCCAACTACCCCGCACTTCAGTACTTCGCATAAATGCTCTCCACCACGCTGCGCTGGTTATTCCCCACCACCGCCACCGCTGTGATCCGATACAACGTCGCCGAGGTATTGACCGGCACGTTGACCGCAGTGAGCGTCGTACCGATGTTCTGCACACCATAAAACCCGCCGGCGGCGGCAACCCAGAGCACCCCCGACGACGAATTGCGCCCAGCCCCCGTCAGCGTCGCCGACTCGGCCGGCGGCGCGCACTGGGTCGTGGTGGTACACACCGGCAATGAATAGGTTTCGACCTGCACCGCGCTCTCACCCACCCTCAGCGCCGCCTCGGCCACCTGGAACGACTGATTGCGCTGCATGACGCTGCTGGTCATCTTTTCCTGGAGGGTGGCGCTCTGCATCGATGACAGACCGATCAGCGTCAGCAGCAACAGGAAGACCAGGCTGACCAGCAATGCCATGCCCCGCTGGCGGTGCACCTGCCCCATCGAAGTCATCTCCTTCATAGCAACCGGTTGCGCAAGGCGGCAACCACGTTGAAGGTCTGCTCGCGCACTGCGTTCCTTGGATCAAAAAGCGTCAGGGTCAGGCGCACGCTGCGGATCAGTGCCGGGTCAGGCGGATTGCTGGTGTAGCTCGACGCCGCGATGTCCGTCGCGCTGCCGGCCACGCCAAACGTCACGTCGAACGCCCGCACGTTGTCCACCAGCACCGACAAGGTCGGGTTGCCGGCGCCGCTGCCCAGCAGCAATTGGTTGTTGTTGAAGCTGTAGACCAGCCGGCGGATCGGGAAGGCCAACTGCCCCGTCGCCGGTAGTCGCGCGTTGGTATAGGCCGTCGCCGAGGTGCGGCAATCGGAGACAACGGTCCAGGTCGGAGCGCTACCGCCACTCCCTATGTCGGCGGTCACCAGGGTCAGTCTGCGGTTGGCGTTATCCCAGCGGATCGGGGTGATCTGGCTGGCATTGAAGTCATTGGCCGTGGAAGCATCGGTAATGGTCCCCAGGCAACCGAACATACCCACCATGCGAATTTCCTGGACCATTTTGCTCAGGACGAACCGGGCGTCCTCCTGCATCACCGCTGCCGCACTTTGGCTGATGTAGGTGTTCTTGGCGGCGATGAAAATCTGCACGACACCCAGGATGACGATCAGGCTGAGCACCAGGGCAATCATCAATTCGATCAGGCCGAATCCCCGGCAACGCCTGTTCATGGCGGCGTCCCCGGCGGATCGACGGCGACGCGGCTGGTCAGTACGAAGCTGCGCCGCGCCTCGGCCGCGTCGGTGGTGTTGGCGGCCCGTGCGTCGTCCCAGGAAATGGTGATGGTGTAGACCCGCTGGTTCAGGGCAATGGTGCCGGTGGCCGTGGCGCCGCCGAACGCGATGATGTTGGTCTTGAAATCATAGAGGTCCTGGTCCCGGGCCACGTTGAGGTTCGGCGAGCTGGGCGGTGTGACGGTGTAGTCGGCGCCGGAGTTGGCGCGTATGCGGTCCAGCAGGTCGTAGGCAATGAAACTGGCCTGACTGGTCATGCGCGAACTGTCGGTGTACTTGAGCGCATTGAGCTGGATCATCGCGGCCCCCAGCAAGCCGACGCCGAGAATCAGCACCGCCACCAGCACCTCGATCAGCGTCATGCCCCTCTGTGTCCTTTTACCGCAAACCTTCATCCGCAACTTCCACCCAATACGATTCGTCCATTGAGACAAACATTCAGCGTCCTGCTCTGCGTCCCTCGCACATAATTGAAACTCACCGGCGTGGCCGGTGCCGATAACCCGCCGAGGTTGTTGAAATCGATGTTGTTCACCGCTGAGGTTAGCGTCAGAGTCGCACCACTGCTCATCGCTGGAACAACCCGCAATACATTGGCCGGCGTGCCAGTACTGTCATACACCGTCAGTTCGCCGCTCCAGACGCTGCCCTCGGCCGTCGGCCGGATGCGCGTGGTGATACCACGGTCGATCGCCTCCAGCCGGGCAAAGTTCAGAGCCCGGCGCAAATCGTCAACCTCGGTGTCGGCCTTGGTGCTTTGCAGCGAGCCAGTGAATGACGGCACCGCCATGGTAATCAGGATCAGCAGCACGCCAAGGGCCACCAGCACCTCGATCAGCGTGAAACCTTTTGTACGAAGATCCATCGGTGCCCTCCGTTGCCGTCGGCTATACCTGCCTCTACACGCTAGAACAAACCACTGCCGTATGCTCGATACTGCCCTGTGGTGAGGGGATTTATCCCCTCGCCACAATGGGCCATTAATCTTGAATCCGCTTCACATTCTCCAGGGAGGAGATGTCATGCACCAACAGGGCTTCAGCCTGATCGAACTGCTCATGGGACTGGCAATTGCCGCAATTGTTCTGCCGTGGGCCAACGCGGGCTACAAAGAACTGATCGCATCCATCGAGCGCAAGGACACCGCGCAGTTGCTGATCAGCGGGTTACGCAGCGCACGCAGCGAGGCCATCACGCGCAACCGGACGGTCGTGCTCAGGGGGATAGACAACGATTGGGGCCGGGGCTGGCGCATCACCCTGGACGATAAGGAGAAGACCGTGCTGATGGAGCGCAGCGCCAGCGCCCGGGTGGTCGGCAACCAGCCGATGAAACGCCGGGTGAGGTTCGGCAGCCAAGGGGAAGCCCTGCACCCCAGTGGCGCATTCCAGGCGGGCACACTGCATGTCTGCGCCAAACGCGGGCCGGTCAGTCATCATCAAGTGATACTGGCGCCTTCCGGCCGCGTGCGCCTGGAAAGCGTCGAAGCCAAACAGGCGCTGTGCGAAAAAGGACTTACAGCAAGGAGCGCACGCGCAGCTCCTTCGGCATCGAGAACGTGATGTTCTCCTCGCGACCGGCCAGCTCATCGGCACCAGTGGCGCCCCAAGCCTGCAATTGCTGGATCACGCCACGCACCAGGACTTCCGGCGCGGAAGCACCGGCAGTGATGCCGATACGCTCGACGCCCTCGAACCAGCTGCGTTGCATGTCCTCGGCCCCGTCGATCAGGTAAGCGGGCGTGGACATGCGCTCGGCCAGCTCGCGCAAGCGGTTGGAGTTGGAACTGTTCGGGCTGCCGACCACCAGCACCACATCGCATTCGTTGGCCAGTTGCTTGACCGCATCCTGACGGTTCTGGGTGGCGTAGCAGATGTCATCCTTGCGCGGACCACCGATGGCCGGAAAACGCGCGCGCAGGGCGTCGATCACACGGCTGGTGTCGTCCATGGACAGGGTCGTCTGGGTCACGAAAGCCAGGCTATCGGGGTTGCGTACTTGCAAGGCCGCAACGTCATCCTCGTCTTCGACCAGGTAGATGGCACCGCCGTTGCTGGCATCGTATTGGCCCATGGTGCCTTCGACTTCCGGGTGGCCTTCATGGCCGATCAGGACGCACTCGCGACCGTCACGGCTGTAGCGCGCCACTTCGATGTGCACCTTGGTCACCAATGGGCACGTCGCGTCGAACACCTTCAGGCCCCGCCCGGCGGCTTCACTGCGCACGGCCTGGGAAACCCCGTGGGCACTGAAGATCACTATGACGTCGTCCGGTACCTGGTCCAGTTCCTCGACGAAAATGGCCCCGCGGCTGCGCAGGTCCTCGACGACGAATTTGTTGTGGACCACTTCGTGGCGCACGTAGATCGGCGGCCCGAAGACTTCCAGGGCGCGGTTGACGATTTCGATCGCCCGGTCCACACCGGCGCAAAAGCCACGGGGGTTGGCGAGTTTGATTTGCATGCTGTGCCTCGTGTCTTGCGCGCAAGAAATTGAATCAGTGCTTGTCGATCAAGCAAAAAAAACCGAAAACAATGGAGATCCCATGTGGGAGCGGGCTTGCTCGCGAAAGCGGAGTGTCAGTCAGCACAGATATTGGATGTGCCGACGCTTTCGCGAGCAAGCCCGCTCCCACACTAAACCGCATTCACTCAGTTACAACGCCTTGACCTCAAGGATTTCCACTTCGAAGTTCAAGGTCTTGCCCGCCAGCGGATGATTGAAGTCCACGGTCACCTGGGCGTCATCGAACGCCTTCACCACACCCGGCAGCTCGGTATTGGCCGCGTCGTTGAAGATCACCAGCAGGCCCTCGGACAGCTCCATGTCCTGGAACTGGGAGCGTGGCATGGTCTGCACGTTTTGCGGGTTGGGCTGACCAAAGGCATTTTCCGGTGGCACGACCACGGTGCGCTTGTCGCCGGCCTTGAAACCGAGGATCGCCGCTTCGAAGCCTGGCAGCAGGTTGCCATCACCGACCTTGAACACCGCCGGGGCCTTGTCGAAGGTGCTGTCGACGGTGTCGCCGTTTTCCAGGTGCAGGGCGAAGTGAAGCTTCACTTCGGTGTTTTGAGCGATACGCTGCTCAGTCATGGACGGCTTCTCCGGTTTTCTTGCTCTTGAACATGTCCAGGGCGAGCATCACGGCGCCCACACTGATGGCACTGTCGGCAAAGTTGAACGCCGGGAAATACCAGCGGTTCTGCCAATGCACCAGAATGAAATCGATGACGTGGCCCAGGGCGATGCGGTCATAGAGATTGCCCAGCGCCCCCCCCAGCACCAAGGCCAGTGCCACAGCCAGCCAGGTCTCATTGCGCCCCAGGCGCTTGAGCCAGACCACCAGCACGGCACTGACCACTACGGCAATCAGGGCGAACAGCCAGCGCTGCCAGCCGGAACTGTCGGCCAGGAAACTGAACGCCGCCCCGGTGTTGTAGGCCAGGGTCCAGCTGAAGTAATCCGGGATGATCACGATCTGCTGGTACAGGGTCAACGAGCTTTCAAAGTAGAACTTGCTGGCCTGGTCGATGACCAGTACCAGCACGCTCAACCAGAGCCAGCCCAGCCGTCCGAAACGGCCCGCTGCTTTAGGCGCCACATTAGGCATAGTGGCGAACCTCGCCAGCACCGCTGATGTTGTCGACGCAACGACCACAGATTTCCGGATGCTCCGGGTTCACGCCGACGTCTTCGCGGCAGTGCCAGCAGCGGGCGCACTTGGTGTGGTTCGACTTGACGATCTTCAGCTTCAGGCCGCTGACTTCAGTGGTTACCGCATCGGCCGGGGCCTGCACGAAAGGTGCAACACTGGCGGTGGAGGTGATCAGCACAAAGCGCAGCTCGTTGCCCAACTTGGCCAGGTCGGCACCCAGGGCCTCTTCGGCGTAGAGGGTGACTTCGGCCTGCAGGTTGCCGCCGACGGCCTTGGCCGCCCGCTGGATCTCCATTTCCTTGTTGACCGCGGCCTTGACCGCCATGACCCGATCCCAGTACGCACGGTCCAGCTCGAAGCCTTGCGGCAGTTCGGTCAGGCCTTCGTACCAGGTGTTGAGCATCACCGACTCGTTGCGCTCGCCCGGCAGGTATTGCCACAGCTCATCGGCGGTGAACGCCAGGATCGGCGCGATCCAGCGCACCAAGGCCTCGCTGATGTGGAACAGCGCGGTCTGGCACGAACGGCGCGCCTTGCTGTTGGCGCCGGTGGTGTACTGGCGGTCCTTGATGATGTCGAGGTAGAAACCACCGAGCTCCTGCACGCAGAAATTGTGGATCTTGGAGTAGACGTTCCAGAAGCGGTATTCGCCGTAGTGCTCCTGCAATTCGCGTTGCAGCAACAGGGTACGGTCCACGGCCCAACGGTCCAGCGCGAGCATTTCTTCGGCCGGCAGCAGGTCGGTGGCCGGGTTGAAGCCGGTCAGGTTCGAGAGCAGGAAGCGCGCGGTGTTACGGATCCGCCGGTAGGCGTCCGCACTGCGCTGCAGGATCTGCTCGGAAACGGCCATCTCGCCGGAATAGTCGGTGGAGGCCACCCACAGGCGCATGATGTCGGCACCCAGGGTGTCGTTGACCTTTTGCGGCGCGATCACGTTGCCCAGGGACTTGGACATCTTGCGGCCGGACTCGTCGACGGTGAAGCCGTGGGTCAGCAGCTCGCGGTACGGCGCGTGGTTGTCGATGGCGCAACCGGTCAGCAACGACGAGTGGAACCAGCCACGGTGCTGGTCGGAGCCTTCCAGGTACAGGTCGGCGCGCGGGCCGCTCTCATGGCCCATTGGGTGCGAACCACGCAGCACGTGCCAGTGGGTGGTGCCGGAATCGAACCAGACGTCCAGGGTGTCGCTGATCTTGTCGTACAGCGGTGCTTCGTCGCCCAACAGCTCAGCGGCATCGAGCTTGAACCAGGCTTCGATGCCTTCGGCTTCGACGCGCTTGGCCACGACTTCCATCAGTTCGACGGTGCGCGGGTGCAACTCGCCGCTTTCCTTGTTCAGGAAGAACGGGATCGGTACACCCCAGTTGCGCTGGCGGGAGATGCACCAGTCCGGACGATTGGCGATCATCGAGTGCAGGCGCGCCTGGCCCCAGGCCGGTACGAACCGGGTCTCTTCGATGGCCTTGAGCGAACGCTGGCGCAGGGTGTCGCCGCTGGTGGGCTGCTTGTCCATGCCGATGAACCACTGCGCGGTGGCGCGGTAGATCAGCGGGGTCTTGTGGCGCCAGCAGTGCATGTAGCTGTGTTCGATGACGGTGGTGTGCAGCAGCGCGCCGACTTCGGTCAGCTTGTCGACGATGACCGGGTTGGCTTTCCAGATGAACTGGCCGCCAAAGAACTCCAGCGACGGCGCGTACACGCCATTGCTCTGCACCGGGTTGAGGATGTCGTCGTTGACCATGCCGTACTTCTTGCAGGTCACGAAGTCGTCGACGCCATAGGCCGGCGCGGAGTGAACCACGCCAGTGCCTGCGCCCAGTTCCACGTAGTCGGCCAGGTACACCGGCGACAGGCGGTCATAGAACGGATGACGGAAATTGATCAGTTCCAGCGCCGAACCCGGGGCGGTGGCAACCACCGAACCTTCGAGGTTGTAGCGGGCCAGGCAGGCTTCGACCAGTTCTTCGGCCAGCACCAGCAGTTTGTCGCCAACGTCGACCAGGGCGTAGGTGAATTCCGGGTGGACGTTCAGCGCCTGGTTGGCCGGGATGGTCCACGGGGTGGTGGTCCAGATCACGATCGACGCTGGCTTGGCCAGCTTGCCCAGGCCGAACGCGGCGGCGAGCTTGTCTTCATCGGCGATCGGGAACGCGACGTCGATGGTCGAGGACTTCTTGTTCTCGTACTCGACTTCCGCCTCGGCCAGGGCCGAACCGCAATCGAAGCACCAGTTCACTGGCTTGAGGCCCTTGAACACGAAACCACCCTCGACGATTTTCGCCAGGGCACGGATTTCGCCGGCTTCGTTCTTGAAGTCCATGGTCTTGTACGGGTTGGCAAAGTCGCCCAGCACGCCGAGGCGAATGAATTCGGACTTCTGCCCTTCGATCTGCTCGGTGGCGTAGGCACGGCACAGCTCGCGGGTCTTGTCCGCGCCCAGGTTCTTGCCATGGGTCACTTCGACCTTGTGCTCGATCGGCAGGCCATGGCAGTCCCAGCCCGGGACATACGGCGCATCAAAACCCGACAGGGTCTTGGAGCGGATGATCATGTCCTTGAGAATCTTGTTCAGCGCGTGACCGATGTGGATGGTGCCGTTGGCGTACGGAGGGCCGTCGTGCAGGACGAACTTCGGACGATCCTTGCCAATTTCGCGCAACTTTCCGTACAGGCCAATGCTGTCCCAACGCTGCAGAATCTGTGGTTCGCGCTGAGGCAGGCCGGCCTTCATTGGGAAGGCGGTGTCCGGAAGGTTTAGCGTGGCTTTATAGTCGGTCATTTAAGGCTCTTCATTAGCGATTGGCGCTGGTTGCGACAAGGGCACGGGCGGCGGCGATATCTGCATGGATCGCCGTCTTGAGCGCCTCCAGAGAGGCAAAACGCTGCTCTTCACGCAGCTTATGGTGGAAAACCACCGTCAAACGCCGGTCATACAGATCGCCGGCAAAATCCAGAACATGTACTTCAAGATGGGCCTTGCCATCGCCCTGGACCGTGGGGCGCACGCCGATGTTGGCGACGCCGGGCCAGGTCTTGCCGTCGATCTCGACACTCACCAGGAACACCCCGGTCAGCGGCACCCGACGTCGCTTGAGTTGCACGTTGGCCGTCGGCGTGCCCAATTGGCGCGCCAACTTCTGCCCGTGCAGGATCCGCCCGGCAATCCGGTACGGCCGGCCGAGCAAGCGCTCGGCCAATTCGAAGTCGGCAGCCGCCAGGGCATTGCGGACCTGGGTGCTGCTGACGCGCAAGCCATCCATCTCGACGGTCTGCGCCGCCTCGACGGTGAACCCCTGGGCGATACCGGCCTGTTGCAGGTAATCGAAATCCCCGGACCGATCACAGCCGAAACGGAAATCATCGCCGACTTCCAGATGCTTCACATCGAGACCGTCCACCAGGATGGTATCGACGAATTCGGCGGCACTGAGCTTGCTCAGGCGCTGGTTGAAGGCCAGGCACAGGACCCGGTCGACACCTTCGGCAGCCAGCAGTTGCAGTTTGTCCCGCAACCGGGCCAGACGGGCCGGGGCGGTGTCCGGGGCGAAAAACTCCCGTGGCTGCGGCTCGAAAATCACCACGCAGCTGGGCACGCCCAACTCCAGCGCACGCTCGCGCAGTCGCGCCAGGATAGCCTGGTGGCCACGGTGAACACCGTCAAAGTTGCCAATAGTGGCGACACAGCCCCGATGCTGGGGGCGCAGGTTGTGGAGGCCTCGAACCAGCTGCATAACGCGCTTCTTGCTCATAAAGTGGCCGATTATAACCACACCCGGCGGCCGACGACAGGCAACACCGCACGCCAAAGTGATCGAACCGACAAAACCACTGCCCGGCCCGGCATTATCGAGGGCTCGCCCTTAGCCCAAGGCCTTGCGATTGAAGTCGCGCAGACGGAACCCCATCAGCAGCAACATGCCGAAATACGCCACCACACCGGCAACCACCAGCCCACCCAGGCGCAGGAAACGCGCGAGCATCTGCCCCTCGCCCCAGGCCGGCATGAAATGCATCGCCCCCAGCAGGACCGCCGACATCACGGCCACGGCCACCAGCAGCTTGAGGCCGAACTTGCCCCAGCCCGGCTGTGGCTGATACATCTTTTGCTTGCGCAGTTGATAAAACAGCAGCCCGGCGTTGAGGCAAGCGCCGGCACTGATCGCCAGGGCCAGGCCGGCATGAGCCAACGGACCGATCAGCAACAGGTTGAACAACTGGGTCATCACCAGGGTGAAAATGGCGATTTTCACCGGTGTGCGGATGTTCTGCTGGGCGTAGAACCCTGGCGCCAGCACCTTGATCACGATGATCCCAAGCAAGCCCACCGAGTAAGCGATCAGCGCACGCTGGGTCATCAAGGCGTCGAACGCATTGAACTGGCCGTACTGGAACAACGAGACGGTCAACGGCTCGGCCAGGATCCCCAGCGCCAGGGAACACGGCAGCACCAGCACAAAGCACAGGCGCAGGCCCCAATCGAGAATTCGCGAGTATTCGTGGCGGTCCTGGCTGGCGTAGGTCTTGGCCAGGGTGGGCAGCAGGATCGTGCCCAGGGCCACGCCCAGCACGCCGGACGGCAACTCCATCAGGCGGTCGGCGTAGTACATCCACGACACCGAGCCGGCCACCAGGAACGAGGCGAAGATGGTGTTGATGATCAGGGAAATCTGGCTCACCGACACCCCGAGGATCGCCGGCAGCATCTGCTTCATCACCCGCCACACGCCGCTGTCGCGCAGGTTCAGCCGCGGCAGCACCAGCATGCCGATCTTTTTCAGGTGCGGCAGTTGATAGAGCAGTTGCGCCAGGCCACCCACCAGCACCGCCCAGCCCAGGGCCATCACCGGCGGGTCGAAGTACGGTGTCAGGAATACGGCGAAGACAATCATGCTGACGTTGAGCAAGGTCGGCACAAAGGCCGGCACGGAAAAGCGGTTCCAGGTGTTGAGGATCGCCCCGGCCAGGGACGACAGGGAAATCAGCAATATATAAGGAAAGGTCACCCGCAGCAGATCCGTGGTGAGCTGGAATTTTTCCGGGGTGTCGGTGAAGCCCGGCGCCGTGGCCCAGATCACCCAGGGCGCGGCGAGCATGCCGGCGGCTGTGACCAGCGCCAGCACCAAGGTCAGCAGGCCGGTGACGTAGGCAATGAATGTGCGGGTTGCCTCATCGCCTTTCTGGCTTTTATATTCCGCCAGGATCGGCACGAAGGCCTGGGAGAACGCTCCCTCGGCGAAGATCCGCCGCAACAGGTTGGGCAGCTTGAAGGCGATGAAGAAGGCGTCCGTCGCCATCCCGGCGCCGAATATCCGTGCGATCAGCGTATCGCGAACGAACCCCAGGATGCGGGAAAGCATCGTGATAGAGCTGACGGCGGCCAACGATTTGAGCAGATTCATGAAAAGAGTTTTTGCCTGTCGATAAACAGCAGGCGAACAACGCGCCCACTTGTGCGATACTCCGCGCCGCTAAACAGTGCAGAGCCAAAGCCCGCGAGTTTACAGGTCGCACGCCGGAAAGAAATCCTTCGGTGCGCAGCACCTGCCATTCAGCGGAACGCGTCACCCGCCCTTGACAAGACTTCAACTCATCGGCATGATTCGCGGCCTATTTTGTTTGCTATTTCCCAAAAAGTCTTTCGAGGAGCTCGACGGTGGCCAACACACCTTCCGCCAAAAAACGTGCAAAACAGGCTGAGAAGCGTCGCAGCCACAACGCCAGCCTGCGTTCCATGGTCCGTACCTACATCAAGAACGTAGTCAAGGCCATCGACGCAAAAGACGCTGAAAAAGCTCAAGCTGCTTACGTTCTGGCTGTGCCAGTTATCGACCGTATGGCCGATAAAGGCATCATCCACAAGAACAAGGCTGCTCGCCATAAGAGCCGTCTGAATGGCCACGTAAAGGCCCTGAACGTTGCCGCTGCTGCCTAAGCGACGCGCTCGTTAAAAAACCGACCTCAGGGTCGGTTTTTTATTGCCCGGGATTCTTCATTCAGAACATTGTGGGAGCGAGCTTGCTCGCCCCCACAGGGCTATGTGTTGATTATTGAGTACGAGCCCACGGCAAGATCGGAATAGCCGTCACCGCATTCTGCGGGCTGCCCTCGATCACGCGGTCGCTGTAGACCAGGTACACCAGCGTATTGCGCTTCTTGTCGAGAAAGCGCACCACTTGCATGGTCTTGAACACCAGGGAAGTACGCTCCTTGAACACTTCCTCGCCATCCTTGAGCTCACCCTTGAAGTTGATGGGCCCCACCTGGCGACAGGCGATGGACGCCTCGGCGCGATCCTCGGCAAGGCCCAGGCCACCCTTCACGCCGCCGGTCTTGGCCCGCGACAGGTAACAGGTCACACCCTCCACCTTGGGATCATCGAATGCCTCGACCACGATCCGGTCATTCGGCCCGACAAACTTGAACACCGTCGACACCTGGCCAATTTCCTCGGCCGACGCCAACAGCGGCACTGCCAGCAGCAAGCCGATCAATCCTTTTGCCAAACCCATGATTTTTCCTTAGACGAGGATCAGGTTGTCACGGTGGACCAGCTCAGGCTCCGCCATGTAACCCAACAGACCGACAATCGCATCAGACGATTGACCGATGATTTTCTGCGCTTCCAGGGCGCTGTAGTTGGCCAGGCCACGGGCGATCTCGCGACCGTCCGGCGCCACGCACACCACCATTTCGCCGCGACGGAAACTGCCCTGGACCAGTTTCACACCCACCGGCAGCAGGCTTTTGTTGCCCTGGGACAACGCCGTCACGGCCCCCGCATCCAGCACCAACGTGCCACGGGTTTGCAGGTGCCCGGCCAGCCATTGCTTGCGCGCCGCCAGCATGCCGCGCTCAGGGGACAGCAAAGTGCCGATGCGCTCGCCCGCCTTCAGACGATCCAGCACCCGCTCCAGCCGACCGCCGACAATGATAGTGTGAGCCCCGGAGCGCGCCGCCAGACGCGCCGCACGCAGCTTGGTCTGCATGCCGCCGCGCCCCAGCGCACCGCCCGTGCCGCCCGCCACCGCATCCAACGCCGGGTCGTCGGCACGGGCTTCGTAGATCAGCTTGGCATCGGGGTTATTGCGCGGATCGGCGTCGAACATGCCGTCGCGATCCGTGAGGATCACCAACAGATCCGCCTCCACCAGGTTCGCCACCAGCGCAGCCAGGGTGTCGTTATCGCCGAAACGGATCTCATCAGTGACCACCGTGTCGTTCTCGTTGATCACCGGGATGACCTTCAACTCCACCAGCGCACGCAAGGTACTGCGGGCATTGAGGTAGCGCTTGCGATCGGACAGGTCGTCGTGGGTCAGCAGAATCTGCGCCGTATGGCGACCGTGCTCGGCAAAGCTCGACTCCCAAGCCTGCACCAGGCCCATCTGGCCGATGGCGGCGGCGGCCTGCAGCTCATGCATCGCGCTGGGTCGCGACGTCCAGCCCAAACGGCTCATACCGGCCGCCACAGCCCCCGAAGAGACCAATACCAACTCGACGCCAGCCTCATGCAAGGCCACCATCTGCTCGACCCACACCGCCATTGCCTGGCGATCCAGCCCCTTGCCATCCGCCGTCAGCAGTGCGCTACCGATCTTCACGACCCAGCGCCGCGCACCCGTCACCTTGCTCCGCATCATCTTCAACCTTTGCCAGCGAACGGCGCGACCCAGCGCCGCCCATGGGATTATTCGTATTTGCGTTTTACAGATACCAAAACGCCGCTCGAATGAGCGGCGCCTTGGGAACCGGCTTGCCGGCGATGATAACACTGCGCTGAAACACTTGAACCTGTGGGAGCGAGCTTGCTCGCGATAGCGGCGTGTCAGCTAACGACTATGTCAACTGACAGACCGCTTTCGCGAGCAAGCTCGCTCCCACAGGGCTCCCACAGGTCCTGGCTTCACGCCAGCACAAGATCAGTCGCGAACGTAGATGATTTCCGGACCGTCTTCGTCATCCACATCTTCTTCGTCCCAATCGTCGTCACCGATGTCATGGACCGACTTGACGCCACTGCGGCGCAGGGCGCGCTGGTCATCCAGCGCCTGCAACTGGGCACGGGCCTCGTCTTCGATGCGCTGATCGAGCTCAGCCAGCTCTTCCTTGTAGGCCGGATCGTTGGCCAGGCGGTCGGCGCGATCTTCCAGGTAACGCATGATGTCGTGGCACAGGCGCTCGGTGCCTTCTTTGGCGATGGCCGAGATCACATAGACCGGACCTTCCCACTCCAGGCGGTCGACGATTTCCTTGACCCGCTCCTCATGCTCTTCTTCAAGGATCTGGTCGCACTTGTTCAGCACCAGCCAACGATCACGCTCGGCCAGGGCCGGGCTGAACTTGGTCAGTTCGTTGACGATGACTTCGGCAGCATCGGCGGCATCGGTTTCATCCAGCGGCGCCATGTCGACGAGGTGCAGCAACAGGCGGGTACGGGACAAGTGCTTGAGGAAACGAATCCCCAGACCCGCGCCCTCGGAAGCCCCTTCGATCAACCCCGGAATGTCGGCGATCACGAAACTCTTCCAGCGGTCGACGCTGACCACGCCCAGGTTCGGCACCAGGGTGGTGAACGGGTAATCGGCCACTTTCGGCTTGGCCGCCGATACCGAGCGAATGAAGGTACTTTTACCGGCGTTCGGCAGGCCCAGCAGGCCCACGTCGGCCAACACTTTCATTTCCAGCTTCAGGTCACGCTGCTCGCCGGGCTTGCCTGGCGTGGTCTGGCGCGGCGCACGGTTGGTGCTGGACTTGAAACGGGTGTTGCCCAGGCCGTGCCAGCCGCCATGGGCGACCAGCAGACGCTGGCCGGCCTTGGTCAGGTCGCCGATCACTTCCTGGGTGGCCGAATCGATCACCGTGGTGCCGACTGGCACGCGCAGGATCAGGTCTTCGCCCTTCTTGCCGGTGCAGTCGGTGCTGCCGCCGTTGGAGCCACGCTCGGCATCGAAGTGCCGGGTGTAACGGTAGTCCACCAGGGTGTTGAGGTTTTCGTCGGCGAGCATGTAGATCGAGCCGCCGTCACCCCCATCACCGCCGTTCGGGCCACCGTTTTCAATGAATTTTTCCCGACGGAAACTCATGCAACCATTGCCGCCGTCGCCGGCCTTCACTCGAATCGATACTTCATCAACAAACTTCATGACACACGCCTCTCGCCATACGGACGAGCCAAAAAAACAAGACATAAGACTCTTGCAAAAATGAGCGCAGCGACCTGATGACACGCCCCAACCGCAGCACCGACAGCCCATACAAACAGTTTTGCAAGAGACTCACCCCACAAACGAAAAAGCCCCGTCGCAAGACAGGGCTTTTCCAGCGGTCTCGCAATTAAGCTGCGATAACGCTTACGTAACGACGACCGAAGGCGCCTTTTACTTCGAACTTGATCACGCCTTCGACTTTAGCGAAGAGGGTGTGATCTTTACCCATGCCCACGCCGTAGCCAGCGTGGAATTGGGTGCCGCGCTGACGCACGATGATGTTGCCTGCTTTGATAGCCTGGCCGCCATACATCTTCACGCCAAGGCGTTTGGCTTCTGAGTCGCGACCGTTACGGGTACTACCACCAGCTTTTTTGTGTGCCATGAGTTCAATTCTCCTAGTGAGGAATTAGGCTGAAATTAAGCCTGAATACCGGTGA
Source organism: Pseudomonas sp. NFACC24-1 (assembly GCF_900115235.1). Lineage (NCBI taxonomy): Bacteria > Pseudomonadati > Pseudomonadota > Gammaproteobacteria > Pseudomonadales > Pseudomonadaceae > Pseudomonas > Pseudomonas sp. NFACC24-1. The sequence continues at coordinate 22,566 of NZ_FOVS01000023.1, read as the reverse complement.
TTTTGATCTCGGTGTACCACTGGCGGTGGCCCATGCGCTTCATGTGGTGCTTACGACGACGGAACTTGATGATGCGGACTTTATCGTGACGACCTTGGGAGATCACTTCAGCCACAACGGTAGCGCCAGCAACGACTGGAGCGCCGATATTCACGTCATCGCCATTGGCGACCAACAGAACGCGATCAAAAGTCACGGATTCGCCGGTAGCGATTTCCAGTTTTTCGATCTTCAGGTATTCACCTGGGGCGACCTTGTATTGCTTGCCACCAGTAACAATTACTGCGTACGACATGGTATTTCTCCGATAATCCTGCTCACCCAGCGCTTTATAAGAAGAGGTATTGGCTGGCATGGCTGCATGGGCTGGAAGGCCCGGATGCAATTGCGTAAGGCAGGTGCTGCCCAGGAAGTTCAGGGTGCGCGATTGTACGCAAGCCGCGAGAGCCTTGCAAGTAGCCGTCTATCGCGCCTTGACACCTGCGGACGTGGGTCCTAGCATGCCGCGCAACCCTTCTGGAGCACCTGTCGCTGATGCAACCCCAAGCTTTCTACCGCGCGGTGGCGGACGATTTTAGCGCCGTCGACGGCATCATCAAGAAGCAGCTGACTTCCCGCGTGCCTCTGGTATCGAAAATCGGCGACTACATCACTTCGGCGGGTGGTAAACGCCTGCGTCCTTTATTGGTGCTGCTGTGCGGCAAGGCCCTGGGTCGCGAAGGCGACGACATGCGCCTGCTGGCCGCTACCATCGAATTCCTGCACACCGCGACCCTGCTGCACGACGACGTGGTCGACATGTCGGGCATGCGCCGTGGCCGTTCGACCGCCAACGCCATGTGGGGCAATGCCCCGAGCGTGCTGGTGGGCGACTTCCTGTATTCGCGCTCGTTCGAAATGATGGTCGAGCTGGGCTCGATGCCGGTGATGAAGATCCTGTCCCAGGCCACGCGCATCATCGCCGAAGGCGAAGTGCTGCAGTTGTCCAAGGTACGCGATGCCAGCACCACGGAAGAGACCTACATGGAAGTCATCCGCGGCAAGACCGCGATGCTCTTCGAAGCCTCGACCCACAGCGCCGCTGCCCTGGCCGGTGCCAGCGCCGAGCAGAGCGAAGCGCTGCGCACGTTCGGCGACCACCTGGGCGTGGCCTTCCAGTTGGTGGACGACCTGCTCGACTACAAGGGCGACGCCGAGACCCTGGGCAAGAACGTCGGTGACGACCTGGCCGAAGGCAAGCCGACCCTGCCGCTGATCTACACCATGCGCGAAGGCACGCCAGAGCAGGCGGCGCTGGTACGCCAGGCGATCCAGAAAGGCGGGATCGAAGACCTGGAAAGCATCCGTATCGCGGTCGAAGCTTCCGGCTCGCTGGAATACACCGCGCAACTGGCCCGGGACTACGTCGCCCGCGCGATCAAATGCCTCGACGCCCTGCCGCCCAGCGAATACCGCGATGCCCTGGTGGAACTGAGCGAGTTTGCGGTCGCCCGTACCCACTAAACATCCCTGGGGCTTTTTTTGTGGCGAGGGGATTTATCCCCGCTGGGCTGCGTAGCAGCCCTAAAAGCCATTCCCGGTGTTCCAGGTAGATTGGGTTGAGCGCTGCTCTTGGGGCTGCTACGCAGCCCAGCGGGGATAAATCCCCTCGCCACAGATCTCCGAACGCAGCATCATCACCCTCCTCACAACAAAACCCTATATAATGTGCGCCCTTTTGCCCTCCTGATACCCAAGGAACCTTAGTGAGCACGTTGCCTCCCTGCCCGAAATGCAATTCCGAATACACCTACGAAGACGGCACCCAGCTGGTCTGCCCGGAGTGTGCCCACGAATGGTCCGCCAGCGGCGAAGCTGAAGCGGCGCCCGATGACACCGTGAAGAAAGATTCGGTCGGCAATGTCTTGCAGGACGGCGACACCATCACCGTGATCAAGGACCTCAAGGTCAAGGGCACCTCGCTGGTGGTCAAGGTCGGCACCAAGGTCAAGAACATCCGCCTGTGCGATGGCGACCACGATATCGATTGCAAGATCGACGGCATCGGCCCGATGAAACTCAAATCCGAGTTCGTCAGAAAAGTCTGATTCGGCTGTATTCCATCCCATGCCCAGCGTGTGGGATGGAGCTTCACCCTCCCCCGCTTCCCCCCCTTTCTCGGGCTCTAGCCAGGTGCCAGCCGCCTTGAGCTAGCACAACCCATCGTCAGAAAAACAATCGCAACGCCAATAGAGACTTGCTATTTAGCGAATAAGAATTATTCTCATCGAACCCATCAAGGAGATGAGAACCATGACGTATTTGATCGATGCCTGGCTGGACCGCCCACATCCCTACCTCAGGATCCTGCATCGGGAAACCGGGGAAGTCTGTGCGGTGCTTGAAGAAGAAGCCTTGAACGAGCTGCAGGACCAAGGAGACCTGGACCTCAACAGCCTCAATTCCAGTGAGCCGCTGGTGCTCAAGGAGCTGGTGCGCAATCTGTTCCTGTTCTGCTATGCCCGGGCGTTGCGCCCTACGGGGGATTTCAGCGGCAGGTTTCACGGATGAACGCAGAGGTCATGTGGGAGCGGGCTTGCTCGCGAAAGCGGTGGGCCAGTTCACGATAATGTCGACTGACAGTCCGCATTCGCGAGCAAGCCCGCTCCCACATATTTGCCCGGCATTAAACCAGGCAGGGTCTTACAGTACGTCCAGCAACTCGACGTCGAACACCAGCACGCTGTGCGGTGGAATGCTGCCAACGCCTTGAGCGCCGTAAGCCAGTTCGCTCGGCACGTACAGGCGCCATTTGCTGCCGGCATTCATCAGTTGCAGTGCTTCGGTCCAGCCTGGGATCACGCCGCCTACCGGGAATTCGGCTGGCTGGCCACGATCATAGGAGCTGTCGAACACAGTGCCGTCGATCAGGGTGCCGTGATAGTGGGTACGCACCTGATCCTCACGGGTCGGCTTGGCGCCTTCACCCTGGGTCAGCACTTCGAACTGCAGGCCGGAAGCCAGGGTGGTGATGCCTTCACGCTTGGCGTTTTCCGCCAGGAACGCACGGCCTTCACCCGCAGCGGCTTCAGCCTTGGCGGCTGCTTCGGCTTGCATGATTTCACGAATGACCTTGAAGCTGGCGGACATCTCGTCCTGGCCCACGCGGCTTGGCTTGCCGGCGAACGCGTCGGTCAGGCCGGCCAGGATCGCGTCCAGGCTGACACCCGGTGGCGGGTTGTCGCGCAGTTGGTCGCCCAACTGACGGCCAATGCCGTAGCTGACGCGGGTTTCGTCGGTGGACAGGTTAACTTCGGACATGATGCTGCTCCGCTGTGCGGACGGCTCGAGAGTGGCCGTGCGTGACACAGCGCCTCCCGGAGCGCCCGGAACCAAAAGGGCGAGCAGACTAGCACAGATGCCACGGCGGGTGACGAGCCCCCACGTCAAAGCAACCCGCCAGAAACGACAACGCCCGCCTGCAGTTCGCCAGGCGGGCGTTGCGCCAGCGCGATGAACGGGCCTCAGTGCTTGGTCAGTTTGTCCAGGTAGCCCATGGCAAAGGCCGAGACCACGAAGGTCATGTGGATGATCACGTACCACATCAGGTGCTCGGGATCGACGTTCTTGGCGTCCATGAAAATGCGCAGCAGGTGGATGGAGGAAATGGCCACGATCGAGGCGGCGACTTTCATCTTCAGCGATGAAGAGTCCATGGTGCCCAGCCAGTTGAGCTTTTCCTTGTCGGAGTCGATGTCCAGTTGCGAAACGAAGTTTTCGTAGCCGGAAATCATCACCATCACCAGCAGGCCGCCCACCAGCGCCATGTCGATCAGCGACAGCAGCACCAGGATCAGCTCGGACTCGGCCATGGCGAACACATTGGGGATGACGTGAAACACTTCCTGGAAGAATTTCAGCGCCAAGGCCAGCAAGCCCAGGGACAGCCCGAAATAGATCGGCGCCAGCAGCCAGCGGGAGGCGTACATTGCATTTTCGATAAAGCGTTCCATTGAGTCTCACACCTGGGCTGAAAAATCGCGGCGAGTATATCAGCCACGACCTGCCCCACAAATGCCGGGGCCATCCCTGGCCCCAGCTCTTGTGTCAAAATTTTTCTGCGAGTGCCCGTGCGGCGATGGCCTTCAATGCAGCGGACGAAACTCGAAGCCGCCGACATTGCGACAACGGCCTCCATTGATTTCACGCAGTTGGGCCTGCATGTGCAAGGACCAGATCTGCGGGTCGTCGGCCAGCTCATAACCGTGCAAGGTCAGGCTCTGCACAATGGTATCGAGTATGGATTCGGCGGCAGTCGGGCCGGGAAATGGCCCCTGCGCCTTGATGGCGGAGGGTTGTTCGCCAGCCATTCCGGCGGCGAAGAGCAAGGTCCACATACCGGTATCTCCCGCCAGGGGGCGGATGGCGCATTCGATACGGGTGACAAGGCCCAGGCATTGACGAGTGAGGCAAAGGTTGCGCGACATGGCGGCGCCCCTCGGTAGATCCGGTATTCAGTCTCGGGAGGGAGACTGTTTCGATCCAATGATGACTCTCGTTATCCTTGAGCTGAGGATAGAAGAAAAGTTCCGGCCCCACGGGTTTTCAAGACCAGAATACGCCGAGCGGTCATAGTGTGAATATTGACGCCAAAGTGGCGGCGTTTTTTGAAACAGCCCCAAAAATTGTGGGAGCGAGCTTGCTCGCGATAGCAGTGTGACAGTCGACTGATGAGTAACTGAAACTCCGCTATCGCGAGCAAGCTCGCTCCCACAAGGAACTTCCACCGGAGGCTTGCGGCGGTCAGGAGAACATCAAGCCGGCTTGGCCTCCGCCAAGGCCTGCTGCGCCAGTTCCTTTTCCGCTTCCTTGATGTCGTCTTCGCTGATCATTTCCGCGATCACCCGCAGCCGCTCCACCACCCGGGCGTTGACGCTGCCCTCCGGGAACTCGCCGTTTTCATCCGGCTCACCGGCAGGCTCGCCCACCAGCAGGCTCAGGGCTTCGTCGGCCTGACGCACCGCATAGACATGGAACTGCCCGGCGCGCACGGCGGCCAGCACTTTCTCATCGAGCATCAGTGTCGCGACGTTGGCCTGGGGAATGATCGCCCCCTGCTCACCGGTCAACCCCCGGGCTTCGCAGAGGCGGAAGAAGCCTTCGATCTTCTCGTTGACTCCACCCACCGCCTGCACTTCACCGAACTGGTTGATCGAGCCGGTGATGGCGAAGCATTGCTTCAGCGGCGTCTTCGACAAGGCCGAGATCAGCGTACACGCTTCCCCCAGGGACGCACTGTCGCCGTCCACATAGCCGTAGGATTGCTCCAGGGCGATGCTGGCCGAGATCGCCAGCGGGAATTCCTGGGCATAACGGCTGCCCAGGTAACCGGTGAGGATCATCACGCCTTTGGAGTGGATCGGTTGGCCAAGGTTGACCTCCCGCTCGATGTCGACGATGCCGCTGCCGCCCGGGTACACCGTGGCGGAAATTCGCGCCGGCACGCCAAACGCCGAATCGCCGACCTCCAGCACCGTCAGGCCGTTGCATTTGCCAACGGCCGCACCTGCGGTGTCGATCAGGATGATCCCCGCCAGCATGTCGTCGAGGATCCGCGCCGAGACGCGTCCGGTGCGGGTGGCCTTGGCCTTGAGGGCACGTTCGATATGGCCGGCATCGGTCATCTCGTCACCGGCCAGCTGGCGGATGAAGTCCGCCTCGCTGACCAGTTGGAACAAGTCGCCGATACGCGCCGACAAGCGTCCCTGGTGTTCGGCCAGCCGGGCGCTGTAGGTCGCCAGGCGCGCCACCGCATCGGCGGTCAGCGGGGCCATGCCTTCTTCCGAAGTGCGGGTCTTGAGCAACTGGGCGAACTGCTCCAGGCTCTCGTCGCCCATCGGGATGTCTTCGTCGAAATCCACCAGCACGCGAAACATTTCCTGGAAGTCCGGATCCAGGTCCTGCAAGGCGTAATAGAGCTGACGGGCGCCGATGATCACGACCTTGACCTGCAACGGGATGTGTTGCGGCGTCAGGGTCACCGTGGCCAGCCGTCCCAGCTCACCCAGGGGCGACTCCATCTTCAGCTTGCGCGATTGCAGGGCGCGCTTGAGCGCATCCCATACGAACGGCTCGCCAAGCATTTTTTCCGCTTCAAGGATCAGGAAACCGCCATTGGCCCGGTGCAAGGCACCCGGACGTAGCTGTCGGTACGTGGTGTAGAGCGCGCCCTGGTCGGTGCTGTACTCAATCCGGCCGAACAGGTTGTCGTAGGTCGGGTGCGGCTCGAACACCACCGGCGCGCCACCGCTGGACGGATGCCCGACCACCAGGCTTGGCGCGTACTGCTCTTCCAGCAGCTTGCGGGCGATGGCGTCGGTCTTGCTGTCGTCCACCAGTTGCTCGACCACAGTCTTGAGCAGATAGACCTGCATGGCTTGCAGGTAGCCACAGACCGCGGCGTTCTCCGCGTACTTTTCCGACAGCGGCGCCAGCAAGGGTTGCAGGGCCAGGGTGATGGTTTCTTCGTTGAGCTGGCGCAACTGGTTGCTGGACTCGCGCTTCCATTGCGGCAGGCTGGCGAGTTCTTCGTTCAAGCGCTCTTCCAGGCCGGAGATGTCCTCGTGGAAACGCTCACGCTCGGCTTCCGGCAACTGGGCGAATTCCGCCTCGTCCAGGGCCTTGCCTTCGCTCATCGGCGTGAAGGCGATGTTGCTGCTGTCACGGTACAGCGCGACATCCTTCTCCAGTGCCAGGCGCTCGATCACATCCAGGGCCCGGTCGTAGCGCTGGTTGAAGGCGCGATCGATGGCACTTTTCTTCTGCTGGTAGGACGGGTGCTCGAACACCGCCGGGAAGGTCGCCAGCAGGTTGTCGATCAGGCCGTTGATGTCACCGATGAACGCACCGGCCGTGCCGGACGGCAGCTCCAGGGCACGGGGCTCGCGGGGCTCATCGAAATTGTTGACGTAGACCCAGTCCGCCGGGGTCTGCAGGCGCTTGCCTTCGGCCTTGAGGTAGCGTTTGACGAAGGAAAACCGGCCGGTGCCGGGCTCGCCCATGACAAATACGTTGTAACCGGGGCGCGGCATGGCCACGCCGAACTGCAAGGCTTCGACCGCACGTTCCTGGCCGAGCACACCGCGGAAGGGCTCCAGATCATTGGTGGTAGAGAAGCTGAACTGTTCAGCGGAAAACGGACGGGTCAGCGCTTCGGGCGCTAGACGCAAGCTGGCAGCAACAGGATCAGGCATCGGGCTTCCTTACATCAGGCGGGGCAGATAGCGGCATTCTGGCGCTGCCTGCACCTGACTGGCAAGGAGCGCCTCAGGCCAAAGCATAGTCAATGGAAAAACCCCGGGCGCAGCCCCGTAAACAAGCGATCCCCGTAATGTTTTTGCAAAATGTCACGGAACCCTGGGATCGTGCCTAAACTCCAAAGTGCGCGGCTGGAACATAACCGGCCCACTGGCAGCTGTAGGGGCCAGACCCTGTCCATTGGTATGCACATAAAGAGAACATAGCTATGAAACGGATTCTTCTCGGTACTCTCTTCACCGCTGTATCCCTCAACGCCATGGCTCAGGCGCCGGGCGGCCCGGATTGCGGCTGGGGCAACATGCTGTTCGAAGGTCAGCGTGGCACTCCGGCACACTTCCTGGCATCCACCACCAACGGCACTTCCGGTAACGCCACCTTCGGCATGACCTCCGGCACCAACGGCTGCTCGACCAACGCGGCACTGACCTACGGTGGCAAGTCCTGGCTGGCCATGAATGGCATGATGAACGAGCTGTCCGAAGACATGGCCAAGGGTCAGGGCGAAGCGCTGACCACCTATGCCGTGGTACTGGGCGTAGCGCCGGAAGATCGCGCACACTTCTCCGCCGTTACCCACGAGCACTTCCAGCAGATCTTCAGCAAGGCTGACGTGACCGCAGAAGACGTGCATACCAACACCCTGGCCGTACTGAAAAGCGACCCTCGCCTGGCCAAGTACGCCACTCAAGCTTAAGCTGGACACCACTCGCTCCTCTCGGGGAGCGGGTTTTCTTTTTGGGGCCCCTTCGGTCTTTATTTTTTCCGACTTTCCAAGTAGCCGACTATGCTCAAACGCCTTGCCTGGCTGGCGCTCTGTGTGTGCGCCCCGCTGTCCGCCGCGCCCCATGTCGACCCTCAACGTTTGCAGCAACTGGCCAATGATCGCTTCTGGATTTCCCTGGGCCATTACGAAACCGCCAAGCTGGGTGGCTGGCGCAGCTATATCAGCGACAAAAAATTCTTCCTCGCCCCCGATGGCAATGAACACCCTGACCGTGAACTGACCGCCACGCTGCAAGCCTTGTATGGCCCGGCCAGCGCCGGCCAGCAACATGCCCAGTGCGTATACCCGGCGCGCACCCGCTGGCTGAAGGCGCAGCTCAACCTGACTGACCTGCCGGCGGTGAACTGCAGCGATTTCACCCAGTGGTTCAAGGACGTGTCGCCCCACAGTGCGGTGATGATTTTCCCCGCCGCGTACCTCAACAGCCCGTCCTCGATGTTCGGCCACACCCTGCTGCGCATCGACCAGGCCGATGTGCAAAGCGACAAGACCGCCCTGCTGAGCTACGCGATCAACTTCGGCGCCTACATCGAAGGCTCGGACAACAGCATCCTCTATGCCTGGAAGGGCCTGATGGGGGGCTATCCCGGCCTGTTCGCCCTGGTGCCGTACCAGGAAAAACTCTCCGAATACCGTAGCCTGGAGAACCGCGACCTGTGGGAATACCGCCTCAACCTGAGCCAGGCGGAAACCGCGCGCATGGTCGAGCATGTGTGGGAGCTCAAGCAGATCCAGTTCGACTATTTCTTCTTCGACGAAAACTGCTCCTATCGCCTGCTCGAATTGCTCCAAGTGGCCCGCCCCAGCCTGCGCCTGACCGAACAATTCCCGCTGACGGCGATTCCCACCGACACCGTCAAGGCGGTGAAAGAAGCCGGCCTGGTGGAAAGCATCCAGTATCGGCCGTCCCGGGAACGGGAACTGCTCAGCCGCGCCGAACCGCTCAGCGATGACGAACAACAATGGGTACTGAACGTCAGCGCCGATCAGCAGCAACTGCAAACACCGGCATTCAAGGCGCTGCCCCGCGAACGCCAGGCGCTGATCATCGACGCGGCGTATCGCCTGGAACGCTATCGCGCCAACGGCCAGGAACGCGATCCGCAACGGGCCCAGCGCAGCTTCGAGCTGTTGCGGGCGATCAACCAGAACCCCGCACCGGAACTCGACATCCCGCAACCGGGCCTGCCCGAGGATGGCCATGAGTCCCGCACCTGGCAGGCCGGCCTCGGCACGCGGGGCGACCGGGCGTTCGGCGAGTACGGCTTGCGCATGGCCTATCACGACCTCAACGACAACGCCGAAAGTTTCCCCCTGGGGGCACAGATCGAAATCCTGCAATTGAAACTGCGCCAGTACGAAGGCAATGACTGGCAGGTGCAGCAACTGGATCTGGCGACCATTCGCTCCCTGACCCCACGCAACGAGCTACTGCAACCGCTGTCCTGGCAGGTTACCGGCGGCCTGGAGCGGGTGCCGGGCAAACACGACGATGAAACCTTGGTCAGCCACGTCAACGGCGGTGCCGGTGGCACTTGGGCGCTAGTCGAAGATGTGTTGGGCTTTGCCTTGGGCACGGTGCGGGTCGAGCACAACAACGATTTCGCCCAGTTCATCGCCCCGGCCGCCGGTTTCAACAGCGGCGTGCTGTGGAAAAACCCGCTGGGCAACTTGAGCCTGGAAGCCAAGGGCGATTATTTCGTCAACGGCGAAGTGCGTCGTAGCCTGAGCCTCAACCAGCAATGGGAATTGTCCCGCAACCTCGGCCTGCGCTTGAGTGCCCAGCGGGAGTTCAGCCACCTGGCTTCTCCGGAGAACGAGGTGATGCTCGAGGTGAAGTGGTATCACTATTGACCGGGACCGCTCTGCGCGCGCACAGAGACAAACGGATTAATCACAGGGCTTTCACATCGGCCTGACGAATACGCTTCTAGACTTCTCGTATAAGTGGATACGGCAGGAAGGCTCAAATGAGGCGCGCGGCAGTGGTACTGGGTATGTTGATGTTGCTCGGTGGCTGTGAAACCACTCATGAAGACCTGATCGCCCGAGGTTATCCACCGGCGTTCGCCGACGGCTACGACGACGGTTGCAGCAGTGGTCGGCAAGCGGCGGGGGTGATTACCGGCCAGTTCAGGAAAGACGTGCCGCGTTATCTCAAGGATCCGCGCTACGCCGAAGGCTGGAGCGATGGCTTCCGGCAGTGCCAGGCGATGCGCGAAAGCGAGGAGCGCAATGCCTATCGCGATCGTCATTGGGATGACCACGAACGTGCCTGGCAACAAGAGAATGACCGGGACGCCGCCCGGGCTTATCGCTCGCCGTGAGTCGCGCATAGACATTCGTCGAAACCAAAAGCCTGCGACCATGGACCAAACTCCAATAGAGGAGAACACCATGAGCCGCGCTTTCGTCAACGAAGACAACGCCGCTGCCCAGGCCGACCAGCCGGTCGAACGTCAGGTCAGTGCGCAACCCAATTACGTCACGCCCACCGGGCTTGCCCTGCTCCAGGCCCGGTTCGCCGAGTTGCAGGCTCTGCACAGCCAGCAGGCGACCGGGGGAGATTTGGCGGACAAACAACGAATCGCCGACCTTGAACGGGACCTGCGCTATTTCAAGCAGCGCCTGCAAAGCGCCCAGGTCGTTGCACCGACGTCGTCCGATCAAGTGCGGATCGGGCATTGGGTAACCTTTGTCGATGAACAGGATCAGGAACAGCGAGTGCAACTGGTGGGTGAAGACCAGGCCGATGCCGCCAGTGGCTTGATCAACTGGGGCTCGCCGCTGGGGCGGGCGTTGTTAGGGGCGAAGGTGGGGGATGAAGTGACATGGAAGCGACCACTGGGAGATCTCGTCATCGAGGTCGTGGCGATAGATACTCCATGATATTGCCGTTTTCTTTAAACATGATTAAAAGTCCCTAACATCAAGACCCGACAACAATCTGTTACTTGCCTGTAGCCATATGTAACTGCAACATGAGGTCATAACAACAAGTTTGCGTTAAACCAGGACCATGCTACTGTTTTTCCCGCACCACAATCGGTGTACTGCAACAACAAAGGAGCGGCATTAATGAGCGAGCAGGCACGGCTAATGCCAGGCAACTTCGACAGCAACCTCAAAGACTATCGACAGGTAGTTGACCTCGCTATCGAACCAGTAGCACTGACCATTTCCGCCATACACTGCAGCGCTCTTTTATGCTAAATCCTTTTTCAACAACATGGACCTGCCCAACAGGTCTTTGATACCCCCTAATCCGCCTATAAAACAACTTCACCAACATCCTACAGTTCGGATGCGCTTGCTCGCACCCAACTGACTGTACTTGATGTTTGATAACTGATGAGGAAAACACCATGAGCGAACAGATCCTGAACATGTCCGGTGACTTCTATAGCGACTTCGACGCTTATCAAGCGCCGACCAAAAACATGGGCTCGATACTGGCAACGACAATGGAATGCAACACCTTTGGCACGTGCACCAATCTCGAGTGCTCGACACTCGGCTGCTAAGCCCTTCCACTGATCGTCCAATCAGGCAACACCCATAACCATAGAGCAGGCAACGCCTGCTCTATCCATTTCAGGAGCGACGGCATGCTTGTTAACGCTTTGAAGTTGAATCAGCGAGGTCAGTGCAGATTCACTTCCGACGACGACATCGCCCTTTTTGTAAACAACCTGACCCGCCTGCATGCTGATGATCAGGCCTTGCTGGACTATTTCGGATTGAACCGGGAACAACTGGTGTCGTATGCCAAGGAACCTGGTAACCCGCCGTACCAGCCTGACGACGGCGAAACCGTCTTGAGGGCCTTGAAGGAAAAGCTTGCTCGCCTTGACAGCCTTCACGTCGGCACGGAAAAGGCCGCGAGCGGCAAAGACAATTTTTATTGGTTTGGCTACCGCTTTTTTCTTTATTTCATCGATACGTTCAAAGCGGATGGGCGCTACGCCAAAGCGTCACTGCACATTGATGAACCCGCGCTGCTGGCAAGCCTTGAGCACTATGTCTTGGCCCGTGTCGGACGCACCTCGGAACAAAGCCTGGTCCACTCTCTTAATACGCGGATTGCGGATGGCGACGAGATTGACCTGAGCGGGTTCAGCGAACAACTGCGCACGTTGCCGCTCCTTGAGTTTTTCGACGCCTATCCTGTATTGGCGACACTGCTTTTTGATTTGCTGGAAGACACCCTCAACTATCTTTATACGGTCATACTCGACTTCGCCGGCGATGTTGACGCGCTGCAGATGGCATTCTCAATCCCATCCCGAAAAATCGACGCTATCGAGTTCGGCCTGGGTGACCCTCACGGTCGCGGTGAAACGGTCTGCCAGGTCAAATTCTGCGCAACCTCCTTGGTCTACAAACCACGGGCAAGCCGCGAAGCAGTTTTTTTCAATCGCCTGCTGGGACAATTACGTGAGTGGACTGGCGCGGATTGTTTTGCCATCCGCGCGCCAAGAATCCTCAGCCGTGAGCGACATAGCTGGATAGAAAAGGTCGACAACACGCCTTGTGACAGCGCAGCGGACGTGGCGCTGTTCTATAAAAAGATGGGCGCACAGATCGCCGTCATTCATGCACTCAACGGCATCGACTTCCATTACGAAAACATCATTGCGTGTGGCAGCAGCCCTGTCATGATCGACCTTGAGTGCTTGTTCACTGCATCCACCAGCGACCTGCTACTCGAACTGCCGCTAGATAGCGCGCTGTCCAACACCTTTAAATTGATCCAGCAGTCGGTGTGCTCCAGCGGCTTCGTACCCTTTTCACAAAAGTCCAATAACGACCAGAGCGGGTTGACTCGGCAAGCGCTGTTCATTTCCACCCGCCACTCGCTGGTTTTCGAAGATGGCTTTTACCATTTACGTAAAGTCGAGTTCGAGCACCTGCTGGTACAAAAACATTTGCCGCTTTTGCACGGAGAACACAAGGGGCATGAAACGTATAAAGCCGAACTTGTCCACGGCTTTGAATATGCGTATGGCGAACTGATGACGCATCGGTACGCGATCATGCAGATGCTCGAGCAATCCGCAGGCGAATTATCAACCCGTGTATTGCTCAAAAACTCTCAGCGTTATGCGGACTTTATCGGGCTGAGCCGCCACCCTCGCTTCATGAAAAACATGTTGGACCGGGAGCTTCTGCTAGCAACCCTGTGGAAAGACTTGAAAGAGCCCTATCGAGCAAAAGGCATTCCGCGCCATGAAATAGCCGACCTGCAAAGATCCAGCATTCCGTGTTTCACCATGCCGCTCAACTCCAACGCTTTGATGAGCGCCCAAGGTGAAACAATAGACATGACGAAAGTACAACCCCCGATAAAAAGCTGCTTACAGAAAATAGCCAATCTGTCCGCAGCGGACAGGGCATTACAACTCACACTGCTTGAAATGTGTTTGTATCCGGAGTCGAACGGACAGCCGTCATCACCTGCCACCCTGAAAAAAGCGCCCCAAGCGGATCGACTCGACGCAATACTCGGCATCAGCTCCCGCCTCGAAGCGCTCGCGATCAAGGGAACGGCAACGGACGTCAGTTGGTTGGCGTTCCATACGCACCCAACGACTCGTGGAAAATACCCTTCACCCATGGATCATGGGTTGTACTCCGGTATCGCCGGGATTGGGTTGTTTTATCTGAGCCTGTTCAAGGTAAGCGGCAAACCACGCTTACTGTCGCTCCTGGATCAGATACTGGCCTCACTGGAACAACACTTTGGCTTTTTCAAAGCCGACCTGACCGTCAGTGCCTATCATGGCCTGGGCTCTTATCTCTATCTGCTCATCAATCGTCGCCAAATCACCGGCGATCCGCAACACGATGAGAAAATTGCCAGCCTGCTGACCCAACTGATCGATGTCCCCCCTGAAGACTACGATTTCGACTTCCTGGGCGGCTGTTGTGGTGCGGTGACGTTGTTGGCCAATATCCATGGGTTATCGGCGCAAGCGGATGTGCGGCCGGCCATTCGGCGCATGGTTGCCTACATAAAGGACCAGATACGGATCGAAGAAGGCCAGCTTCTTCGACGCGATGACCGCTCCGTCATTTTAACGGGCCTGTCCCATGGTCTCTCCGGCGTCATCCAGGCCTTGTGCAAAGCCTATGATGTGACCGGCGATGGGGCGTTGGTGCCCTTGGTCATCCAGGTACTGGAGGGTGAAAATCGCTTGAGCCGAGAGGGTTTCTGGCTGGACCTGAGAGAGCTGGGCCCTGTCGACCATGCCACCAAGTGGTGTCACGGAGACGGCGGCATCCTCATCGCCAGGCGACAACTCATGAAGTCGATGGGCGAGGTCTTGGACGACACCACCCGGCAGACGGTGCTCGATGACATCCAGCGTTGCGAGAACAATCTCTGGCAGCACGGATTGGGCGATGGCTATAACCTGTGCCATGGCGATTTCGGCAATCTGATCTGCCTGTATGACTTGTATCGGCACACCGATGACTCCGAGGGCATCAGCAGGGTCAAGCAGGCGCTTGGCGAGGTCGCCCGGCAGTTTTTCGAAGGCCCCTTCCTGGACCAGGATCGGGTTCCCGATGTCAGCCTGCTGACTGGCATTGCGGGCGCAGGTTATGCCTTGCTGTATGAGATCGATCCGACCCTTCCAAATATTCTTTCGCTCGATTTCGCGAAGCAATCCGCAGGATAAAAAACAGCCACAATACCTTGTGGGAGCGGGCTTGCTCGCGAAAGCGCTGGGTCAGTCGACCACAGTGCTTGCCGATCCGACGCCTTCGCGAGCAAGCCCGCTCCCACAGGGAATTTGCGGTGGCCAAAGAAAACGGAGCCTTCGAAGGCTCCGTTTTTTTTGCAACTGACCGCGAATCAGGCCAGTTTCTTGTGCCGTACACGATGCGGCTGGGCGGCCGCTTCGCCGAGGCGTTTCTTGCGATCGGCTTCGTACTCGGTGTAGTTGCCTTCGAAGAAGACCGCTTGGGAGTCGTCTTCGTACGCCAGGATGTGGGTCGCCACACGGTCGAGGAACCACCGATCGTGGGAGATCACAATGGCGGCGCCCGGGAAGTCCAGCAAGGCTTCTTCCAGGGAACGCAGGGTTTCGACGTCGAGGTCGTTGGACGGTTCGTCGAGCAGCAGGACGTTGCCGCCCTCTTTCAAGGTCAACGCCAGGTGCAAGCGACCGCGCTCACCGCCGGACAGGTCCTTGACGAACTTCTGCTGGTCGCCGCCCTTGAAGTTGAAACGGCCGACGTAAGTGCGCGACGGGATTTCATAGTTGCCGATGCGGATCTGGTCGGAACCGTCGGAGATCTGCTGGAACACGGTCTTGCTGCCGTCCAGGTCCTCGCGGCTCTGGTCGACGCAGGCCAGTTGCACGGTTTCACCGATTTCGATGCTGCCCGAATCCGGGGTTTCCTTGCCCATCAGCATGCGGAACAGCGTGGATTTACCCGCGCCGTTACCACCGATCACACCGACAATGGCGCCTTTGGGCATGGAGAACGACAGGTTGTCGATCAGCACGCGGTCGCCATAACCCTTGGTGACGTTCTTGAACTCGATGACCTTGTCGCCCAGGCGTGGACCGGCCGGGATGTAGATCTCGTTGGTTTCGCTGCGCTTCTGGAATTCCTGGGACTGCATTTCCTCGAAGCGCTGCAGACGTGCCTTGGATTTGGACTGGCGGGCCTTGGCGCCTTTGCGCACCCACTCCAGTTCTTCCTTCATGGCTTTTTCATGGGCCGACTGCTGCTTGGACTCCTGGGCCAGACGATCGGACTTGGCTTCCAGCCAGCCCGAATAGTTGCCCTCGTACGGAATGCCTGCGCCGCGGTCGAGTTCCAGGATCCAGCCGGCGACGTTGTCCAGGAAGTAACGGT
Organism: Pseudomonas sp. NFACC24-1; assembly: GCF_900115235.1. NCBI lineage: Bacteria > Pseudomonadati > Pseudomonadota > Gammaproteobacteria > Pseudomonadales > Pseudomonadaceae > Pseudomonas > Pseudomonas sp. NFACC24-1. Next base: position 6,611 of record NZ_FOVS01000023.1, on the reverse strand, counting down.
CGTGCGTGATCGCAACCACGGTGCCTGGGAAGTCATGCAGGAAGTGTTCGAGCCAGGCGACGGAATCGGCGTCCAAGTGGTTGGTCGGTTCGTCGAGCAGCAGCATGTCCGGGGCCGACAGCAGCAGGCGGCACAAGGCCACGCGGCGCTTTTCACCACCGGAGAGGTGCTCGACCTTCGCGTCCCAGGCCGGCAGGCGCAGTGCATCGGCGGCGACTTCCAGCTGGCGATCCAGGTTGTGGCCGTCGCTGGCCTGCAGGATCGCTTCGAGCTTGGCCTGTTCGGCGGCCAGCTTGTCGAAGTCGGCATCCGGGTCGGCGTAGGCGGCATAGACCTCGTCGAGGCGCGCCTGGGCGTCCTTGATCACGCTGACCGCTTCCTCGACCACTTCACGCACGGTCTTGCTCGGGTCCAGTTGCGGTTCCTGAGGCAGGTAGCCGATGTTCAGGTCCGGCATCGGGCGGGCTTCACCGTCGAATTCGTTATCGACGCCGGCCATGATTTTCAGCAGCGTGGACTTACCCGAGCCGTTGAGACCCAGTACGCCGATCTTGGCCCCGGGGAAGAACGACAATGAAATGTTTTTCAGGATTTCCCGCTTCGGCGGAACAACTTTGCTCAGCCGATGCATGGTGAAGACGTATTGAGCCATGGTGAACCTAGCGTCAGTGACAGGTGAAAAGAACGAGCCAGGCCATGCGCGGCGCCGGCACTTGACGGTCATCAATGCCTGCGGGCGGATAGAGCCTGGGAATCTGGAGCTGGAACGCTCTTGTTTGACCGGCAAAGCTACCTCAACCGTCGGTCAAGGTCCAGCCGCCAGGGGCTGGCACTTTGCCACAACTCAAGGCATGCTAGCCGCCCTTCGGGCGTCCGGCTTATAGTGCACGTCGCGCCAGTCCAGCAAACCGCAGGATTACAGCTTGTCCAACGTCACTCCGCCTCTGTCCCCTCGCGCACCCGCTGTCGTGCCCGGCTCGCCCCTGCGCGGGACACTGAAGGGCGCGCTGGCCACCCTGGTGCTGCTGTTGCTCGGCCTGCTGTTCTGGCAGTTGCTTGACCAACTGCGTGAAACCCAACAGCAACAGCGCCAATACACCATCGACTACACCGCCGATCTCGCCGCGCAAGTCAGCCTGAACATGGCCCTGAACGCGCAAATCGCCCTCAATCTGCTACCGATCGTCGAACAGCCACAAAGTGCCGACGAACAGCAGGCGCTGGTTCGTAAACTCCAGCGATCGTTACCCGAATTGCGCAGCCTGGCACTGCTGAGCCCTTCCGGCCGAGTGCTCAGTGACAGCGACGCCGACAGCCATGACGCCGACTACCTGAGTGAACTGGTGCGGCGCAGCCGGGCCCAGGCCCATTATTTCAGCAATGCCGAAGACGGCTCCGTGGTGCATCTGTTGTTGCACCAGGCCAGCGGCAGCAGCCGTGGCTATTGGGCCCTGCGCCTGACCCCGGATTTTTTCGCCACCTTGACCAAGCAAGCCGATGTGGGGCTGCGCCCGCTGTGGCTGGTGGAAAACCGCCTCAACCAGCAGATCATCAGCCGCGACGAGAGCCTGCCCTCGAGCAGCCCTACCCACCTGTCACCGGATGACCTGGAGAACACGGTACTGACTGTGCCCCTGAGCAGCAGCGACTGGCAACTGCGGGGGCTGTTCGACCGTCGCCAGGTGATCGAGCAACTGCTGCCGGCCTTCATCGGCAAGTGCCTGCTGGGCCTGGCGTTTTCGTTGCTGCCCGTCATCGCGCTCTTGAACATACGCCGGCGCCAGCGACAGCTGCACGAAGGTCGACGGCGTTACCAGGATATTTTCGAAGGCACCGGCGTGGCCCTGTGCGTGCTGGACCTGTCGGGGCTCAAGGCCTTTTTTGAGCGAGCGGGCCTGCACAATGGCGATCAATTGCGCGCCTGGCTGCAAACCGCTCACCAACTCGAGCAATTGCGCCAGGAAGTTCACGTCACCGAAGTCAACCAGATGGCGTTGAAACTGCTCAACGTCGACTCCTGTGCCCAGGCTTGGCAGTTGCTGGTCGGCAAGGGCACGCCCGACAGCAACCCCATCGGCTCGAAACTGCTCGAAGCGCTGCTCGACCAACACAAGCAACTGGAGCTGGAAATCAAGCTCCAGGACGCCCATGGCCGCGACCAGCACCTGTGGCTGGTACTGCGCCTGCCGGAAAAACAGCCCGACTATAGCGCGGTCATCCTGAGCATCAGCGACATCACCAGCCGCAAGCTGATCGAACTCTCGCTGCTCGAACGCGAAGGTTTCTGGTCCGACGTGGTACGCACCGTTCCGGATCATCTCTACGTGCAGGATGTCATCAGCCAGCGGATGATCTTCAGCAACCATCACCTGGGCCAGACCCTGGGGTACGATCGCACCGAACTGCACCAGATGGGCGAGTACTTCTGGGAGATCCTGCTGCACAGCGACGACGCCGATCACTACCACAACCTGCGCCAGGAACAACGGCGTGGCGGGTACACGCAGTTGTTGCAATGCCAATTGCGCTTTCGCCATCGCAATGGCAAATGGCGCTGTTTCGATATTCGCGAACAGGCACTGGCCCGGGACCGGCATGACCAGGTGACCCGGATCATCGGCGTGGCCAAGGACGTCACCGAGCAGATCGAGGCCAGCGAATCGCTGCGCGACAGCGAGCAACGCTACCGGATGCTCGCCGAAAGCATCAGCGACGTGATCTTCTCCACCGACAACAAGCTTTCGCTCAACTATGTCAGCCCGTCGGTGCAAGCGGTGCTGGGCTACACCGCCGACTGGATTTTCCAGAACGGCTGGCAATCGATCATCGCCAACCCGCAACAACTGACCGGCATCTACAGCCTGATGGACCGCGTCAGCAAGGCCCTCGACCAGCTCGAGCAACTGGCCGAGCTGCGCAACCAGATGCAGACCCAACTGTTCCTGTTCGACTGCCTGCGCGCCGATGGGCGAAAGATCCCCATCGAGTTGCGGCTGGTGCTGGTGTGGGATGAACACGGCGCGTTCGAAGGCGTACTGGGCGTTGGCCGCGACATCAGCCAGCAGCGTCGCGCCGAAAAAGACCTGCGCATGGCCGCCACGGTCTTCGAGCACTCGACCTCGGCGATCCTGATCACCGACCCGGCCGGCTACATTGTCCAGGCCAACGAAGCGTTCAGTCGCGTCAGTGGTTATGCCGTGTCGCAAGTGCTGGACCAGTTGCCCAATATGCTGACCGTGGACGAGCAACAGGAAGCCCACTTGCGCTACGTGCTCAAGCAGTTGCAACAGCACAGCACGTGGGAAGGCGAAGTCTGGCTCAAGCGTCGCAATGGCGAACACTACCCGGCCTGGGTTGGCATCACCGCCGTGCTGGACGACGAAGGCGACTTGGCCAGTTATGTGTGCTTCTTCAGCGACATCAGCGAACGCAAGGCCAGCGAGCAGCGCATCCATCGCCTGGCCTATTACGACGCCCTGACCCACCTGCCCAACCGCACGCTGTTCCAGGATCGCCTGCACACCGCGCTGCAATCGGCCGAGCGGCAGAAGACCTGGGTCGTGCTGATGTTCCTCGACCTCGACCGCTTCAAGCCGATCAACGACTCCCTGGGCCACGCCGCCGGCGACCGGATGCTCAAGGAGATGGCCACGCGCCTGCTCGGCTGCGTCGCCGACGACGACACCGTGGCGCGCATGGGCGGCGACGAGTTCACCCTGCTGCTGCAACCACGCGTCAGCCGCGAAATGGCGCTGAACCGGGCCATCACTGTGGCCGAGCAGATCCTCGCCAGCCTGGTCCGGCCATTCGTGCTCGAAGGCCGCGAGTTTTTCGTCACCGCCAGTATCGGTATCGCCCTGAGCCCGCAGGACGGCAACGAACTGAGCCAGTTGATGAAGAACGCCGACACGGCCATGTATCACGCCAAGGAGCGTGGCAAGAACAACTTCCAGTTCTACCAGGCCGACATGAACGCCAGCGCCCTGGAGCGCCTGGAACTGGAAAGCGACCTGCGCCACGCCTTGGAGCAGAACGAGTTCGTGCTGTATTACCAGCCGCAGTTCAGCGGCGATGGCAAACGGCTGACCGGTGCCGAGGCCCTGCTGCGCTGGCGCCATCCGCGACGTGGGCTGGTGCCGCCGGGGGATTTCATCCCGGTGCTCGAAGAGCTCGGGCTGGTGGTGGACGTCGGCGACTGGGTCATCACCGAAGCCTGCCGGCAACTCAGGACCTGGCACCAGGCCAAGGTCCGGGTACCGAAGGTCTCGGTCAACATTTCGGCCCGGCAGTTCTCCGACGGCCAGTTGGGCACGCGCATCGCCAATATCCTGCGCAGCACCGGTCTGCCACCGGCCTGCCTGGAGCTGGAACTGACCGAAAGTATCCTGATGCGCGAAGTCAGCGAGGCGATGCAGATCCTCGCGGGGCTGAAAAACCTGGGCCTGAGCATCGCCGTCGATGACTTCGGCACTGGTTATTCATCGCTCAACTACCTCAAGCAATTCCCCATCGACGTGCTGAAGATCGACCGCACCTTCGTCGACGGCCTGCCGTCCGGCGAACAGGATGCGCAGATCGCCCGGGCAATCATCGCCATGGCCCACAGCCTCAACCTGGCGGTGATCGCCGAGGGCGTCGAGACCCACGAGCAGTTGGATTTCCTGCGCGAGCATGGTTGCGACGAAGTCCAGGGCTACCTGTTCGGCCGGCCGATGCCGGCCAATCGGTTCGAAGCGCAGTTCAGCAATGATGCGTTGTTCATGCTCGACTGAGGTTCTTCGGTGCCTGTAGTGGCCTCATCGCGAGCTTGCTCGCGATGAGGCCCGCCAAGGCGACGCGGAATGGCACGTGAATCCCATTCGTCCGCGACATGACGCCCTTTCATATGCCTTCCAAAACCGGTTGAGGTAGAATGCCCCCTTTTCTGCCCCCGATCCTTGAGGACCGCCATGTTCAGCCGTGATTTGACTATTGCCAAGTACGACGCCGATCTCTTTGCCGCCATGGAGCAAGAAGCTCAGCGCCAGGAAGAGCACATTGAGCTGATCGCTTCGGAAAACTACACCAGCCCCGCGGTGATGGAAGCTCAAGGCTCGGTACTGACCAACAAGTACGCCGAAGGTTACCCGGGCAAGCGCTACTACGGTGGTTGCGAGTACGTCGACGTGGTCGAGCAACTGGCCATCGACCGCGCCAAGGAACTGTTCGGCGCCGATTACGCCAACGTCCAGCCGCACGCCGGTTCCCAAGCCAACGCCGCCGTGTACCTGGCGCTGCTGTCGGCCGGTGACACCATCCTGGGCATGAGCCTGGCCCACGGCGGTCACCTGACCCACGGCGCCAGCGTTTCCTCCTCCGGCAAGCTGTACAACGCCATCCAGTACGGCATCGACGGCAATGGCCTGATCGACTACGACGAAGTCGAGCGCCTGGCCCTCGAGCACAAGCCGAAAATGATCGTGGCCGGTTTCTCCGCCTACTCGCAGATCCTCGACTTCCCGCGTTTCCGCGCAATCGCCGACAAGGTCGGTGCCTACCTGTTCGTCGACATGGCCCACGTGGCCGGCCTGGTCGCCGCGGGCGTGTACCCGAACCCGGTGCCATTCGCCGACGTGGTCACCACCACCACCCACAAGACCCTGCGCGGTCCACGTGGCGGCCTGATCCTGGCACGCGCCAACGCCGACATCGAGAAGAAGCTGAACTCCGCCGTCTTCCCGGGCGCCCAGGGTGGCCCGCTGGAGCACGTGATCGCAGCCAAGGCGATCTGCTTCAAGGAAGCGCTGCAGCCTGAGTTCAAGGCTTACCAGCAACAAGTGGTGAAGAATGCCAAGGCCATGGCCGGCGTGTTCATCGAGCGCGGCTTCGACGTGGTGTCCGGCGGTACTGAAAACCACTTGTTCCTGCTCTCGCTGATCAAGCAGGACATCTCCGGCAAAGACGCGGACGCGGCGCTGGGCAAGGCGTTCATCACCGTGAACAAGAACTCGGTACCCAACGACCCACGCTCCCCGTTCGTCACTTCGGGCCTGCGCTTCGGCACCCCGGCCGTGACCACTCGCGGCTTCAAGGAAGCCGAGTGCAAGGAACTGGCCGGCTGGATCTGCGACATCCTGGCGGACCTGAACAACGAAGCGGTCATCGACGCCGTGCGTGAGAAGGTCAAGGCAATCTGCAAGAAGCTGCCGGTATACGGCGCTTAATCAGCCTGTCAGACCGCAATAAAAGGCCCGCATCTTTCGATGCGGGCTTTTTTATGGTTCTTCACGGATTACCGGGAAAGACGCTCTTGATCTTCATGAAAAAGAATTCGCTATCCCGGTAACCGTACGCCATCCGCTTGATGACCTTTATTCGATTGTTTATTCCTTCCAACTGACCGGTGTGCATCGGCCAGCGAACCCGGCTCACGATGCCCCGCCAGTAACCCTTTAGCCGTTTGGCGAACTGGATCAGAGCTGGTATTTCGCTTTCATGCGCATGGCGCAGCCATTGCTTCCAGGCCGATCGCCAACCCCAGGCAGTACTCGGGGTCCAGAGTGTTTTGAGTTCAGCCTTCATCAAGTAGACCGTCATCAACGCTTGGTTGGCCGCCAGCAGATCCCCCAGGC
>NZ_FOVS01000040.1:0-48668 GCF_900115235.1 Pseudomonas sp. NFACC24-1 | reverse complement strand
CTAATCACAGCATCTGCACACAACACAAAAAAACTGTGGGAGCGAGCTCGCTCGCGATGACTTAAGCACAGCCAACATCATCACAAACTGATACACCGCTTTCGCGAGCAAGCCCGCTCCCACAGGAGGAACGCGTTCACTCTAAGCCAGGCCGGCTATAAGGCCGCCTCGCGTTGGCTTTTGATCGGGGGCGCCCCGTTAACCACGATGGCCGAACGCAGGTATTGCGCAGTGGGCACCTCGGCATGGATGCCGAGGTAGCCGCGCTGGGCCATGGATGGCCCTTCGCGGCGGCCCACGGAGCAATGCCGGAGTGAGGGCACACCGAGCCTAAGCGAGGTGCCGAGTGGTGGGGCAAGAGCGTTTTGGTTACTTTTGCGCTCTTCAAAAGTGACCCGCTGTAAGAGCGGAACCATAAGCAGCCGTTACCGAAGAAACGGATATACACACCACCCCACCACCAAAAAACCGCTAAATCAGGAACCCAACAGCTCAGCCTTGACCAACTTAGCCTGCTCATCCGCATGATACGAAGACCGCACCAACGGCCCAGAAGCCACGTTCTTGAACCCCATCTTGTACCCTTCCTCGGCAAACCAGGCAAAGGTATCCGGATGCACAAAACGCTGCACCGGCAAGTGACTACGGGACGGCTGCAAGTACTGCCCCAAGGTCAGCATATCGATGTCATGCTCACGCATGCGCTTCATGACCTCGATAACTTCCTCATCCGTCTCACCCAGGCCCAGCATCAAGCCGGACTTGGTCGGAATGTGCGGCATCATCTGCTTGAAGCGCTGCAGCAAGGTCAGCGACCACTGGTAATCCGACCCCGGACGCGCAGCCTTGTACAGGCGCGGCACGGTTTCCAGGTTGTGGTTGAACACATCCGGCGGCTCGGCGGCGGTGATTTCCAGGGCGATGTCCATGCGGCCACGGTAATCGGGCACCAGGGTTTCCAACTGTACGTTCGGCGACAGCTTGCGGATCTCGCGGATGCAGTCGGCAAAGTGCTGGGCACCGCCGTCACGCAGGTCGTCACGGTCCACCGAGGTGATGACCACATACTTGAGCTTCAGGTCGGCAATGGCGATGGCCAGGCTTTCCGGCTCGTTGGTGTCCAAGGGCTTCGGACGGCCGTGGCCGACGTCACAGAACGGACAACGACGGGTGCAGATGTCGCCCATGATCATGAACGTGGCGGTGCCGCCGGAGAAGCACTCGCCCAGGTTCGGGCAGGAGGCTTCTTCGCAGACGCTGTGCAGCTTGTGCTTGCGCAGCAGGGCCTTGATGCGGTCGACTTCCGGGGAAACCGGGATGCGCACGCGGATCCAGTCGGGTTTCTTCGGCAGTTCGGTGGTGGGGATGATCTTGACCGGGATGCGTGCAACCTTCTCGGCGCCGCGCAGCTTGACGCCGGCCTCTACCTTGGCACGCGGGGCCGGACGCTCGGTGACGTCCAGCGTCGGGATCATGGTTTGCACTGCATCAGTAGTCATATCAGTCGATTCCGCCCGTGAGGGTCGTCTGCTCAGCATAGTCGAGGTGTTTGACGAGCTGCGCGCGCAGCCGGGCACTTACCTCGGCAAATTCAATCGATCCTGCGTGCTCGCTCAACTGGGTCATCGCCAGTCCCGCGTAGCCACAGGGATTAATCCGTCGGAATGGCGCCAGGTCCATGTCCACGTTCAGCGCCAGGCCATGAAACGAACAGCCATGGCGGATCCGCAAGCCGAGGGAAGCGATTTTCGCCCCATCGACGTAGACACCCGGCGCATCCGGCTTGGCCGCCGCCGTCACACCGTAGCTGGCCAGCAGCTCGATCAGGCACGTTTCCATGCGGGTGACCAACTCGCGCACACCAAACCCCAGCTTGCGCACATCCAGCAACAGGTAGGCGACCAACTGGCCAGGGCCATGGTAGGTCACCTGCCCGCCCCGGTCGACCTTCACCACCGGGATATCCCCCGGCAGCAACAGGTGCTCGGCCTTGCCGGCCTGGCCCTGGGTGAACACCGGCGGGTGTTCCACCAGCCAGACTTCATCGTCGGCGGTGGTACCGCGTTCGTTCGTGAAGCGTTGCATGGCATGCCAGACCGGCTCGTAGGCCATCGTGCCCAGCTCGCGAAAGCCCAGCGTGCCCGGCATCACAACACCATGTGCACGAAACCGGTCGCTCGCAGCTCGCTGTTGATGTCGTAGAGCTGTTCCTGACCGGTGGCAATGATATGCAACTGGATCGTCGTGTACTTGCCGTTGGTACTCTGGCGCTCGGCCAGGGTCTTGTGGTCGACGGTGGCATGTTTTTCAAGGATCGCGATGATCTTGTCCTTGAACCCCACGCCGGTGTCGCCGATTACCTTGATCGGGTAATCCGCGCAGGGAAATTCGATTTTTGGCGCCTTTACTTCAGAGTCTGTCATGGCGTAACGGCCTCGTAAGCCGTGGTAACGCACATGGCCCCGCTCCGGATGGGAACGAGGCCATGCAGGTCAACACTTCGATCAGTTGAACAAGCCGTAGAAGAATAGACGGATGCTATCCCAGATGCGGCGGAAGATACCACCTTCCTCGACCGCGTCCAGAGCGATCAGGTCAGCGCTGTGCACCACTTTGTCGTCCAGTTTGACTTCGACTTTACCGATCACGTCGCCCTTGGCGATGGGAGCGGTCAGTTGCGGGTTCATGGTCATGCTGGCAGCGAGCTTCTTGAGCTGGCCTTTAGGCAGGGTCATGGTCAGGTCCTGGGCCAGGCCGGCCTTGACCTGGTTGCTCGAACCTTTCCAGACCTGGGCCTGGGCCAGTTCGGTGCCCTTCTGGTAGAAGGTCTGGGTTTCGAAGAAGCGGAAGCCGTAGGTCAACAGTTTCTGGGTCTCGGCGGCACGGGCCACCTCGCTGTTGGTGCCAAAGACAACGGCGATCAGGCGCATGCCGTCACGCACCGCAGAAGACACCATGCAGTAGCCGGCTTCCTCGGTGTGACCGGTCTTCAGGCCATCGACGGTCTTGTCGCGCCACAGCAACAGGTTGCGGTTAGGCTGCTTGATGCCGTTCCAGAAGAACTCCTTCTGGGAGTAGATGGCGTAGTGGGCCGGGTCTTCATGAATGATTGCCCGGGCCAGCAGCGCCATGTCGTGAGCCGACGAATAGTGCTCAGGGTTCGGCAGGCCGGTGGGGTTCATGAAGTGGCTGTTGGTCATGCCCAGGTCGGCCACGGTTTTGTTCATCATGTCGGCGAACGCATCTTCGCTGCCGGCGATGTGCTCGGCCAGGGCGACGCTGGCGTCGTTGCCGGACTGGATGATGATGCCGTGCAGCAGGTCGCTGACGGTCACTTGCGAACCGACCTTGATGAACATCCGCGAACCGCCGGTACGCCAGGCGTTTTCGCTGACGGTCACCGGATCGTTTTCACCGATCTGGCCGCGACGGATTTCCAGCGTGGCGATGTAGGCAGTCATCAGCTTGGTCAGGCTGGCCGGTGGCAGGCGCTGGTCACCGTTGCTCTCTACCAGCACCTCGCCGCTGCTGGCATCCATGAGCACAAAGGATTTGGCGGCCAATTGAGGGGGAGCCGGCATCATCTCGACCGCGAACGCGGCCGGTGAGAGAAGCAGCGGGACTAGCAGGCAAAGGCGTTTGGCAAAGGTGGTGATGTTCATCCGTCTCTCGAAATCGCTAATGGGACTGCCCGAAGGCAAAACTGAAACTGGCAGCTTTCTAACGGGCTGCCGCGTATTTAAGTTGCTCACTCACTGCCCTTGCCGGGCTTTTATTATTCATGGAGCCAACAACCTGACCCGCTCCAACCGCCAGCGGGCCTCATTCAATTACTCAGCGGTGACCAGGCTCGGCGAACCGAGATTGGCCAGCCGCACACTATTCTGCACCTGCTGGACTTCACCCGGAGAACCGATCGGCCCCAGGCGCACCCGATGCAGTGTCTGCTGGTTGCGCACGATCGAGCTGATGAACACCGGGGCGCTCACCATCGAGCTGAGCTTGGACCTCAGCAGCTCGGCAGCGTCCGGGTTGGCGAACGCGCCCACTTGCAGAAACTGGCCAGACGCTGTTGCAGAAGCGTTTTTTTTTGCATCGATCTGCACGGGTAGCACGGCCGCGGCGTGTTGCTGCGGCGGTGGTGTCCACTGCTCGACCGTGCCGGTGGACGCCGTCACGGTTGGCGCGGCATTTTGCGCCACTTTCGGCTCGTTGAGCATCAAAGGCGCCGGACGGCCACGTTGGGCCCACCATTCCTGCGGGTCGATACCTTCGACCTTGACCCGGGCGGTGCCGATTTCAGCGTAACCGAGTTTTTTCGCCGCCGCATACGACAGGTCGATGATGCGGTCGGAATAGAACGGCCCACGGTCATTGACCCGCAGGATCACGCTCTTGTTGTTGTCCAGGTTGGTCACCCGCACGTAGCTGGGCAGCGGCAGGGTCTTGTGGGCCGCGCTCATGCCATACAGGTCATAGACCTCGCCATTGGCGGTGTTCTGGCCATGGAACTTGGTGCCGTACCAGGACGCCGTGCCCGAGGCCACGTAGCGCTTGGAGTCGGACAGCGGGAAATAGGTCTTGCCCAATACCGTGTACGGGTTGGCCTTGTAGGGACCGGTGTGCAGGGTCGGTGTGGCGTCGGGAATGCGCGAGACATCCACGTCCCACCACGGCGCGCCGTCCTTGTGGGCCCGGTTGATGTCCAGGCCCGGCGTCGCGCGTACGGCGGTGGTGTTTTTCTGGGCCGGCGCGCGGCTGGTCGAACAACTGACGACCAACAGCGACAGCGCGGCCAACGCCACGAGCTTCAGGGGTTGATAGGTAGGCAATGCCCGCATTATTTGACGCCCCGTGCTTTGACCAGCTCTTCAGACAGTTGATATACGGCCATGGCGTACATCACGCTGCGGTTATAACGCGTAATCGCGTAGAAATTCTTCAGGCCCATCCAGTATTCGGGGCCTTGTTCGCCTTCCAGCCGCATCGCGGTGACCGGCATGTCGTCACGCAGCGCATCATGACTCGACCAGCCCAACGCCCGCAACTCCCCGACGGTTTTCGTCGGCTCGATGCCCTCGGTCAGGCCCTCGTCCACTTGCTCGCCGCGCACGTCGGCACGGCTGACCACCGGTTGGCCGGCCTCCCAGCCATGGCGCTTGAAATAGCTGGCGACACTGCCGATGGCATCGGTCGGGTTGGTCCAGATATTGATGTGGCCGTCGCCGTCGAAGTCCACCGCGTAGGCGCGGAAACTGCTGGGCATGAATTGCGGCAGGCCCATGGCCCCGGCGTAGGAGCCCTTGAGGGTCAACGGATCGACCTGCTCTTCACGGGCCAGCAGAAGGAACTCGCGCAGCTCCTTGCGGAAGAACTCGGCACGCGGCGGGTAATCGAAGCCCAGGGTCGACAACGCGTCGATCACCCGGAAATTCCCGGTGTTGCGGCCAAAGAAGGTCTCGACGCCAATGATCGACACGATGACCTGGGCCGGCACGCCGTATTCCTGCTCGGCACGGGCCAGGGCCGTTTCGTGCTGGCGCCAGAAGTCCACGCCCCGGGCGATACGCGCCTCGGTGATGAACATCGGCCGGTACTCGCTCCACTGCTTGACCCGCTCGGCGGGCCGTGAGATCGCATCGAGGATCGACTGCTTGCGTTCGGCCTCGCGAAACACTCCCATCAGCTGCTCACCGGCAAAACCGTAGTCGCGGGTCATCTCACCGACGAATTCGGCCACCTGTGGCGAGCCTTCGTATTCACCGGCCAAGGCCTGCGACGCACTGCCGAGGAAGCCGACCAGGCCGATCCACGGCGCATATCGCGTCGACCAGCCACGCATTGCTTGCATTGAACTCTTCACCTTATTCAAACCTGCGCGATCCATTTGCGATGCGTATGAATCGACATCAAAACCCCAAACGCTGACAGTAGGGTCACCAGCGAAGTTCCTCCGTAGCTAATGAAAGGCAACGGCACCCCCACGACCGGCAACAGGCCACTGACCATACCGATGTTGACGAAAACATAAACAAAAAACGTCATGGTCAGGCTGCCCGCGAGCAATTTCCCAAACAGCGTCTGGGCCTGAGCGGTGATCACCAGCCCCCGGCCGATCAGCAGCAGATAGATCAGCAGCAGCACGCAGATACCCACCAGGCCGAACTCCTCGCCCAGTACGGCGATGATGAAGTCGGTGTGGCTTTCCGGCAAAAAGTCCAGGTGCGACTGGGTGCCCATCAGCCAGCCCTTGCCGAACACCCCGCCGGAGCCGATGGCGGCCTTGGACTGGATGATGTTCCAGCCAGTGCCCAGCGGATCGCTCTCCGGGTCGAGGAAAGTCAGCACCCGCTGCTTCTGGTAGTCATGCATCACGAAGTACCACATGGCCACCGACACCGGCACGGCGGCGGCGATCACGCTGAGGATCCAGCGCCAGCGCAGCCCGCCCATGAACAGCACGAAGGCGCCGCCGGCCAGGATCAGCAGCGAGGTGCCGAGGTCCGGCTGACGGACGATCAGGATGAACGGGATGCCGATCAGCAACAGGCTGATACACACATGCTTGAGCTGTGGCGGCAGGGAACGCTTGGCCAGGTACCAGGCGATGGTCGCCGGCATGATGATCTTGAGGAATTCCGAAGGCTGGAAGCGGATCACCCCGGGTATGTTGATCCAGCGGGTGGCGCCCATGGCGTTGTGGCCCATGATGTCCACCACCACCAACAAGCAGACCCCCACCACATAGGCCAGTGGCACCCAGCGCGCCATGAACCGCGGTTCGAGCTGGGCGATCACGATCATCGATACCAGGCCGATGCCGAACGAGGTGGCCTGCTTGGCCAGCAGGTCCCAGCTCTTGCCGCTGGCCGAATACAGCACGAACAGGCTGCCGGCGGCCAGGGTCAGGAGCAGGATCAGCAACGGGCCATCGATGTGCATGCGCTGCAACAACGTGGCGCGACGGCGCATCACGTCTTCGCTGGAGAGGATCCGGTCGAAATTATTCTTCACGGGCCGTAGCCTCCGCAGTGATGGGGCTCGCGTATTCAGGCTTGAGCTGGCCGTGCTCATCCAGCAGCCAGGCGTCCATGATCTGGCGCACCACCGGCGCGGCGACACCGGAACCCGACTCGCCGTTCTCGACCATGACCGCCACAACGATCTTCGGGTTGTCGGCCGGCGCGAAACCGACGAACAAGGCATGGTCGCGGTGACGTTCCTGAACCTTGGAGCGGTCGTACTTCTCGCCCTGCTTGATGGCGACGACCTGGGCCGTACCACTCTTGCCGGCAATCCGGTATTGCGCACCGATGGACGCCTTGCGGGCGGTGCCGCGGGCGCCGTGCATCACCTGCTGCATGCCGTTGTTGACCTTCTGCCAGTCCGACGGGTTGCGCAGGATGATGTCCGGCATCGGGTTCGGGTCCACCGGCTTCTGGCCTTCGATGGTCTTGGCCAGGTGTGGGCGATACCACTTGCCTTTGCTCGCCACCAGCGCCGTGGCCTGGGCCAACTGCAGTGGCGTGGCCTGCATGTAACCCTGGCCGATCCCCAGGATCAGGGTTTCGCCGGGGAACCAGGCCTGGCGCCGGGTCGCCCGCTTCCATTCCCGGGACGGCATCAGGCCGGGGGATTCCTCGAACATGTCCAGGGAGACTTTCTGACCGAGACCGAACTTGTTCATGTAGGACGCCAACCGATCGATCCCCAGCTTATGGGCCAGGTCATAGAAGTAGGTGTCGTTGGAACGCATGATCGCCGTTTCCAGGTCTACATATCCGTCGCCGGTGCGGTTCCAGTTGCGGTACTTGTGGTCATAGTTCGGCAGTTGGTAATAACCCGGGTCGTAGACCCGGCTCGAAGCGGTCACCACGCCGGAGTCGAGCCCGGCAATCGCCACGGCGGGCTTGATGGTCGAGCCCGGCGGGTAGAGACCGCGCAACACACGGTTGAACAGCGGCCGGTCGATGGAATCGCGCAGCTCGGCGTAGGCCTTGAAGCTGATGCCGGTGACGAACAGGTTCGGATCGAAACTCGGCTGGCTGACCATCGCCAGTACCTCGCCGGTGTTCGGGTCCAGGGCCACCACCGCGCCGCGCCGCCCGCCCAGCGCCGCTTCGGCGGCCTCTTGCAGCTTGATGTCCAAACTCAGGACGATGTCCTTGCCGGGGATCGGATCGGTGCGCTTGAGCACCCGCAATACGCGACCGCGAGCGTTGGTCTCGACTTCCTCGTAACCCACCTGGCCATGCAGTTCGGGCTCGTAGAAGCGCTCGATACCCGTCTTGCCGATATGGTGGGTGCCGCTGTAATTGACCGGATCGAGGGTCTTGAGCTCTTTCTCGTTGATCCGCCCCATGTAGCCGACCGAGTGGGCGAAATGCGGCCCCTGGGGGTAATGCCGCACCAACTGCGCCACCACCTCGACGCCGGGCAAGCGGAACTGGTTCACGGCGATCAGGGCGATCTGCTCTTCGGTCAGCTCGAACAGGATCGGCACCGGCTCGAACGGCCGTCGGCCCTGGCGCATGCGCTTCTCGAAGATCGCCCGGTCCTCGGGCGTCAGTTGCAGCACTTCGACGATCACGTCGAGCACCTGCTGCCAGTCACCGGAGCGCTCGCGGGTCATGCTCAGGCTGAAGCTGGGCCGGTTATCCGCCACCACCACGCCGTTGCGGTCGAAGATCAGCCCGCGGGTCGGCGGAATCGGTTGCACGTGCACCCGGTTGTTTTCCGACAGGGTGGAGTGGTACTCGTACTGGATCACCTGGAGGAAATACAAGCGCGCAATCAGCACGCCGATCAGCGTCACCACCGTAATAGCACCGAACACGACGCGGCCCCGTACCAGACGGGCGTCTTTTTCGTGGTCCTTGATGCGGATCGGCTGGGGCATGGGGCAGGATTACTTGTGGTAAGGGTGCCCGGACAAGACTGTCCAGGCACGATACAACTGTTCGCCGATCAGGATCCGCACCAGCGGGTGCGGCAACGTCAACGGCGACAACGACCAGCGCTGATCGGCCCGGGCACAGACTTCCGGCGCCAGCCCTTCCGGGCCGCCGACCATGAAGTTGACCGTGCGCGCGTCCAGCCGCCAGCGATCGAGCTCCACCGCCAACTGCTCGGTGCTCCAGGGCTTGCCATGGACTTCGAGGGTGACGATGCGCTCGTTCGGCCCGACCTTGGCCAGCATGGCTTCGCCTTCCTGGCGGATGAAACGCGCCACGTCGGCGTTCTTGCCACGGGTGTTGAGCGGAATTTCCACCAGTTCCAGGGCCAGCTCGGAGGGAAGACGCTTGGCATATTCATGCCAGCCTTCTTCCACCCACTTGGGCATGCGAGAACCGACGGCGATCAGGCGCAGTCGCACAGCGGTCCCTTATTGCTGGTCTTTGTTGAGCTTGGTGAAGTGCTCATGGGGGTTTTCCGGGCTGTGGTGCGCGGCGCTGGCCGAACGGCTCTGCTCGGCACCGGCCCACAGGCGCTCCAGGTCATAGAACTGACGCGCCGAGGCGGTCATCATGTGCACGATGACATCGTCCATGTCCAACAGCACCCAGTCGCTGTCGCCCTTGCCTTCTTCACCCAGCGGCTTGACGCCCTGGGCCTTGACCGCTTCGCGGACCTTGTCCAGCATCGCGCCGATCTGGCGGTTGGAGGTACCGGTGGCGATGATCATGTAGTCCGTGATGCTTTGCTTTTCACGCACGTCGATCACCTGGATGTCCTGGGCCTTGACGTCTTCCAGGGCCGCCACGGCCACCTTGACCAGCTCTTCGCCGACCAGCGCCACGCCGGTATGCGCCTCTACAGGCAGCGGGGCGCTCTTGAAGGTGCCCTTGCGCTTTACTTTGTTTACGTCTTTGTCAGTCATATAAAACTCGTTTTGCTCGTATGTTCGGGCGCTTCGCTACACGCATTCACGTGCCTTGAAGCGCGCCTTTTTCAGTTCGACGCACGGTAAAGCCCGTGCGCATCGATGTAGGCCAGGACCGCGTCGGGCACCAGGAAACGTACCGACTTACCGCTGGCCAGCAGTTGACGGATCTGGGTGGCGGATACCGCGAGCGGCGTCTGCCAGACGAATGCAATCTGTCCGCTCGGCCCTTTCAGGGCCAGCGGGTCGCTCACCGAGCGGGCCGCCAGCAGGTTGCGCAAGGCATCCGGCGGCTCGCTGTCGGCATCCGGGCGTTGCAACACCAGGATGTGGCAATGCTGGAGCAACTCTTCCCAGCGATGCCAAGTGGGCAGGCCGCAAAATGCGTCCCATCCCAGAAGCAGAAAAACCTGGGCCTCAACGGCCAGTTCGGCGCGCATCAGCTCCAGGGTATCGATGGTGTAGGACGGTTTGTCCCGCTGCAATTCGCGGGCATCCACCACCAGCGGTGCCACACCGGCCACCGCGCACTCGACCATCGCCAGACGGTCCTGCGCCGACACCTGCGGCGTGTCCCGGTGAGGCGGCCTGGCGCTGGGCGTCAGGCGTAGCTCATCGAGGGCCAGGGCGTCGGCGACTTCCAGCGCACCGCGCAAATGGCCGATGTGCACCGGGTCGAACGTGCCGCCCAGGATACCGATGCGCCGGGGCGGAGTTGTCGTCGTCACAGCGGCTGACGGGTCGAGGTCGCCCAAGTCAGACCGGCTCCTGTCCGCGCAACTGGCCGTCACCGACCACAATGTACTTCTCGCAGGTCAGGCCTTCGAGGCCCACCGGGCCGCGGGCGTGCAGCTTATCAGTAGAAATGCCGATCTCGGCACCCAATCCGTATTCAAAGCCGTCGGCGAAGCAGGTCGGGGTGTTGATCATCACCGACGCCGAATCCACTTCGGCCACGAAACGCCGGGTTTCGCCCTGGTGCTCACTGACGATGGAATCGGTGTGGTGCGAGCCGTGGCGGTTGATGTGTTCGATGGCCTGGTCCAGCCCGTCGACCACACGGATCGACAAGATCGGCGCCAGGTACTCGGTGTCCCAGTCTTCTTGCGTGGCCGCAACGGCCTCGATGATCGCCCGGGTGCGCTCGCAACCGCGCAGTTCGACGCCTTTTTCGCGGAACTGGGCGGCCATCGACGGCAGGAAGTCCTGGGCAACGGCCTGGTCCACCAGCAGGGCTTCCATCGCGCCGCAGATACCGTAGCGGTAGGTCTTGGCGTTGAAGGCGATGCGTTGGGCCTTCGGCAATTCGGCGTGGGCACTGACGTAGACGTGGCAGATGCCGTCCAGGTGCTTGATCACCGGCACGCGGGCGTCACGACTGACCCGTTCGATCAGGCCTTTGCCGCCACGTGGCACGATGACATCGACGAACTCGGGCATGGTGATCAGGGCGCCGACTGCGGCGCGGTCGGTGGTTTCCACCACTTGCACCACGGCCGCCGGCAGATCGGCCTCGGCCAGGCCGCGCTGGATGCAGGCGGCAATGGCACGGTTGGAATGGATGGCCTCGGAACCGCCGCGCAGGATGGTCGCGTTACCCGACTTCAGGCACAGGCTCGCGGCGTCGATGGTCACGTTCGGCCGCGACTCGTAGATGATCCCGACCACGCCCAGGGGCACGCGCATCTTGCCGACCTGGATGCCCGACGGGCGGTAGCTCATGTCGCGGATCGCCCCGACCGGGTCCGGCAGGGCCGCGACCTGGCGCAGACCGACGATCATGCCGTCGATGCGGGCCGGGGTCAGCGCCAGGCGCTCAAGCATGGCCGGTTCGAGGCCATTGGCCCGGCCGGCGGCCAGGTCCAGCTCGTTGGCGGCGGACAGCTCGGCGCGCGCAGCGTCCAGCGCATTGGCGGCGGCCTGCAAGGCGCGGTTTTTCTGCGCGGTGCTGGCCCGGCCGATGACGCGCGACGCTTCGCGAGCGGCGCGACCCAGGCGGGTCATGTAGTCAAGAACGGACTCAGTCATGGTCTGTTTGGTCTTGGCGATGGGGAAAGCGGCAGATTATAGCTGTCGTAACCCTCGACTAACAGCATGGACTCGCAGTGGTGACCGGCGGAGAAGTAAAACAGGCGTAAACAGCCGGTTGGAGCGAGTGTTCAGCGGTGATTAAGCTTTGCATTGCTATCATCGCGCTTCCTTTGGCCTCACTTCGTCTATCGCCATGACCGATTTGCCATCGCCCAACGCCCTGCCCCACGCCTTTTTCGACCGCGACGCCCAAGTCCTTGCCAAAGACCTGCTGGGCAAAGTCATTCGCCACAAGGTCGGCGAGCTGTGGCTCAGCGCGCGGATCATCGAGACCGAGGCGTATTACTTTGCCGAAAAGGGCAGCCACGCCTCGCTGGGCTACACGGAAAAACGTAAGGCTTTGTTTCTGGATGGCGGGCACATCTATATGTACTACGCCCGGGGCGGCGATTCGCTGAACTTCAGCGCCCAGGGTCCAGGTAATGCCGTGTTGATCAAATCGGCCTACCCGTGGGTCGATACCCTTTCCGGGCCGGCGAGCCTGGCGCAGATGTTATTGAACAACCCCGACGCCCAGGGCCGGCCGCGCACGCCGCAAAAACTCTGTGCCGGCCAGACCCTGTTGTGCAAGGCTTTGGGGTTGAAAGTGCCGGACTGGGACGCCAAGCGCTTCGACCCCGAACGCTTGCTGGTGGAAGATGCGGGCGTGCCGACGGTCAATGTGATCCAGACCACCCGCCTGGGCATTCCCCTGGGCCGGGATGAACACTTGCTCTATCGCTTCGTCGATGCCGCCTACGCACCGTGGTGTACCCGTAACCCGCTGCGACGGGGGCAGGTCGAAGGGCGTGATTATTTTTTGCTGCCCTGATGAAATACCGCATCCCCTGTGGGAGCGAGCAAGCCCGCTCCCACAGTTTGAATCTTCAGTGATCTTGAATTTTCGTTCACACAGTAAAAATTGCATGCCAATCACTATTCAATGGAGTTGTCCTTATGGGCCCATGGCTCGATAGCATCACCGGCTGGCTGACCGTCAACCCGCAATGGCTGGCGGTGGCGGTGTTCATCGTCGCTTGCGTGGAATGCCTGGCCATTGCCGGCCTGATCGTGCCGGGTACGGTGCTGTTGTTTGCCATCGCCGTGCTGGCCGGCAGCGGCGCGTTGTCCCTGGGCGAGACCTTGCTGCTGGGCCTGCTCGGCGGCTTGCTGGGGGACTTGGTGTCGTATTTCCTCGGCCGGCATTTCCACCAGAACATCCGCCGCCTGCCCGGGCTGCGCCATCACCCCGAGTGGATGAGCGCCGCGGAAAACTATTTCCAGCGCTACGGCATCGCCAGCCTGCTGGTGGGGCGTTTTATCGGCCCGTTGCGCCCCATGTTGCCGATGGTGGCCGGGATGTGCGACATGCCGTTCCCGCGCTTCGCCGCCGTCAGCGTGCTGGCCGCGGCGGGCTGGACCGTGGCCTACCTGTTGCCGGGCTGGGCCACCGGGGCGGCGTTCCGCCTGCCATTGCCCGAAGGGTTCTGGCCACAGGCCGGCGTGGTCATCGGCAGCATCGCGATGATGATCGGGCTGAGCGTCAACAGCACCCTGCGTCGTCATCGCCATGCCACGGCGCTGATCGCTGGCATCGGCCTGGTGATCCTGATCGGCCTGTTCATCGGCTTTCGTTACCTGACGGCGTTCGACCAGGGCTTGATGGCGCTGGTCCAGGAACATCGCAGCCCGACGCTGGATGAAATCGCCGTGACCTTCACGTTGATCGGCGAATTCCGCTACATGTTGATTGTCTGCAGCCTGCTGACCGGGCTGCTGCTGTTGGCACGGCAATGGCGCCAGGCAATCTTTGCCGGGGGCACGATGCTGGTCACCTCCTTGGCCAATACCGGCAGCAAACACTTCTTTGCCCGGGTGCGCCCGGAAATCCTCACCGACCCGCTGACCAGCTACAGCATGCCCAGCGGCCACGCCTCCGGGGCATTCGCGCTGTTCCTGACCCTGGCCGTCCTGGCCGGCCGCGGTCAACCGCCACGCCTGCGCCTGACCTGGCTGCTGCTGGGCTGCTTGCCGGCGCTGGCCATCGCCCTGTCGCGGGTCTACCTGGGCGCCCATTGGCCGAGCGACATCGTCGCCGGCGCCATGCTGGCCGCCAGCATCTGTGCCGCCGCCCTGTGGTTGAGCCAGCGCCAGACCCCGCTGCCGGCCATGCCGCCGAAAGTCTGGTGGCTGATCCTGCCGGCGCTGGTGGCGGTGTTCAGCTTCTTCGCGCTGCGGCATTTGCCCCATGCGATGTTGCGGTATGCCTATTGAGCGGCGGGCCAATGAACACTGGAGATCCATGTGGGAGCGGGCTTGCTCGCGAAGGCAGTGGGTCATTTAACACCTGTGTCGGATGACACTCCGCTTTCGCGAGCAAGCCCGCTCCCACAAGGGATCAGTGGTATTCAGTGAAATATGAGTTGAGTCAGGCGAAGAGCTCGCCCTGCAGCTCATCGAGCAGCGCCTGGATCGCATCCAGGCGCTGTTGCGGGTCGTCGAGTTGCAGCAGGTCGATCTTGTCCAGCTCATTGAACGGCAGCAGGTAAGCCAGTTGATTGGCCAGCGATTGCTGGCCGGTCGCTTCGGTGCCCATGTTCAGGGCCTCGACCATCGGGTGCTCGGCCAGGGCCTTGAGCAGCGCCACCAGGTCGGCGTCTTCCTCTTGCAGCGGTTGCTCCGGTTCTTCCTCCAGCCACTCGACTTCAGCGACCATCAGTTGATCCGCCTGGACGCGGGTGCCATGGACGATAAAGCGCCGCCCACCCTCCACGCGAATGCCCAGCAGACCATTGTCCTGCTGGGAGAAATCAGTAATGCGCGCTTCACAACCGACCCGCGCGAAGCCTTCAGGCGCGTGACCGACTTCTTCGCCATCGAGGATGCACACCACCCCGAAGCCTTCGCCTTTTTTCATGCAGCGCCCAATCATGTCGAGGTAACGCGCCTCGAAAATCTGCAAGTCGAGGATGCAACCGGGGAACAGCACGGTGTTCAACGGGAAAAGCGGCAAGCTCATAACCAGATCCTTAAACGGTCATCGACACCACCAACGGCAATAGCACCGCCGTGGCCACGCCCATCAGACTCATTGCCAGCGCCGCAAAGGCACCCGACTCCTCGCTTTCCTGCAACGCCACCGACGTGCCCACCGCATGGGCCGCCAGCCCCAGGGCCATGCCCCGGGCCTCGGGGCTATGGACACCCAACCGGGTCAGAATACTCGGACCGAGGATCGCCCCGAGCACACCGGTGATCAACACGAACACCGCCGCCATGGCCGCCACGCCGCCGATCTGCTCGGCCACCAGCATGGCGATCGGTGAAGTCACGGACTTGGGCGCCATGGTCATCAGGATCATGTGCTCGGCGCCAAAGGCCCAGCCCAACACCACCGCGGAGCCCGTGGCAAACACCCCGGCTATCACCAGCGTAGTAAAAATCGGCCAGAACAACTGCCGGATCCGTCGCAGGTTCAAATACAGCGGCACCGCCAGGGCGACCGTGGCCGGGCCCAGCAGAATGCTGAGGATCTCGGTGCTCTTGCGGTACTCGGCATAGCCGATGCCGCAGCCGACCAACACGCCGATCAACAGCACCATCGACATCAACACCGGTTGCAGGAACACCCAGCGGGTCTTTTCGAACGCCGCCAACACCAACTGATAGGCACCCAGGGTAATGCCGATGCCGAACAGCGGATGGTGGATCACCGAGGTCCAGGCGCCCTGCCAGTCGAGCATCATTGGCTGTCCTCCGGGGCGGCGACGTGACGGCGGGCCAGGCGCTGCATCAGCACGCCCGTCAGCGCCACGGACAGCACCAGGGACAAGGTCAACGCGCCAACGATGGCCCAGAAATCGGCGGCAATCGCCCCGGCATAGACCATCACCCCCACCGCTGGCGGCACCAGCAGCAAGGGCAGGTAACGCAGCAGGCTACTGGCGGCCAGGTTCAACGGTTCGCTGACTTCACCGCGCACCACCAGATAGCCCAGCAGCAACAACAGGCCAATGATCGGCCCAGGCAGCACCGGCAAGAACACATGATTGATCGCAGTGCCCAGCAATTGGAAAAACACCAGCCAGGTCAGACCCCGTAGCAACATCCGCTCTCTCCCCTCACAAACACCATAAACCTGTTCCTGTAGGAGCTACCCGTAGGAGCTGCCGAGTGCAACGAGGCTGCGATCTTTCCCCTTCCAATTGAATCCGGAGCGAAAGATCAAAAGATCGCAGCCTTCGGCAGCTCCTACGGGGAGTCACCTGATGACACATTTAAACATGCTCGCGCTATGGGTCGGCATTCGTAAAAAGCATGTTCAGTGACCTTACGTGCACGCCATGTTGATCTACAGTGGTTTTTCGGGGACGCCAATCCCCGCCCCAGAAAAAGTAAAACCGATGAACCCAAGGAGAGTCTCAATGCCCTACGTCCCCGTTGCAGCGCTCAAAGATTATGTCGGCAAGGAACTTGGACGTTCCGAATGGCTCACGATCGATCAGGCGCGCATCAACCTGTTCGCCGAAGCCACTGGCGACTTTCAGTTCATCCACGTCGACCCGGTCAAGGCCGCGCAGACCCCGTTCGGCAGCACCATCGCCCACGGTTTCCTGTCGCTGTCGCTGATGCCCAAGCTGATGGAAGACATCCTGATCCTGCCCGAAGGCGTGAAGATGGTCGTCAACTATGGCCTGGACAGCGTGCGCTTCATCCAACCGGTGAAGGTCGACTCCAAGGTCCGGCTCAAGGTCGACCTGGTGGACGCCACCGAGAAAAAACCCGGCCAATGGCTGCTCAAGGCCACCGCCACGCTGGAAATCGAAGGTTCGGAAAAACCGGCCTACATCGCCGAGCCACTATCACTCTGCTTCGTGTAAACCTGCGCGGTCGCGAAACCGCTCGTGCAGTTTCGCATCGCTTCCCTATGTCCAGGGGGGCTAGCTGCGGCATACTCGTGGCTTGATGATCTGGATCCGGTTATGCGCTTATTCGTCCCACTGACCCTGACCCTGTTGCTCACCGCCTGTGGCGGCGGCGAATCGCCGCTGCCTCCCGACGCGCGCCTGCCCGACGGCGGCCGCTATCGCGGCGACCTGGTGGACGGGCTGCTGCAAGGCCAAGGGCGCATCGACTACCCCAACGGCAGTTGGTATGCCGGGCAGTTCGACAAGGGCCAGTGGCACGGCACCGGGGAATGGCACGGCAGCAATGGCGAGGTCTATCGCGGCCAGTTCCACCAGGGCCTGTTCCACGGCCAGGGCAGCCTGACCACCCCCACCAGCAGCTACACCGGCGGCTTCAAGCTGGGGCGCCGGGACGGTGAAGGGACGCTCAAGGAAAACGGCATGACCTACCGGGGCGAGTTCAAGGCCGACCGCTATTCCGGTCTCGGGCGCCTGGAACTCGACGACGGCAGCCAGTACCAAGGCCCCTTCGTCAACGGCAAGCCCAACGGTGAAGGCCAGCGCTTCGATGCCAGCGGCAACCAGTTCACCGGCCATTTTGTCGACGGGCAACTGCAGGGCAAGGGCACCTTCAACAGCGCCGATGGCGATGTCTACATCGGCGGTTTCAGGAACAACCAGCTCAACGGTCGCGGTCGCTACGAAAATGCCGACGGCGATGTCTGGATCGGCCGGTTCAAGGACGGCGCGCTGACCGGCAAGGGCGAACTGATCGGCGCCGACGGCAGCCACTACCTCGGTCAATTCAATGATTGGCGCTTTACCGGCCAGGGCCGCCTGAACCTGCCCGACGGCAGTTTCTACATCGGCCAGTTCGAAAACGACAGCTACCACGGACGCGGCACCCTGGTGCTGACCGATGGCACCGTGCAAAGCGGCACCTGGGCCAACGGCCAACGGGTGCGCGACGCGGACGGCAGGCTGTTGCCGGATGTGCTCGAACTTGGCCTGCTGGCCCAGGGCCGCCTGCTGGAGGAGGCCCTGGCCAACATCCCGGCCTCGACCCCGGCGGTGGAACTGTACAGCCTGACCCTGGGCGGCGACGGCAAGCAAAGCGTATTCCTGCGCGAATCCGACTATGTCGCCAACATGCTCACCAGCCGTTTCGGCGCGTTCGGGCAGATCCGCCTGGTGAACCACCGCGATCACCTCGGCGACCGCCCCATGGCCAGCCGCGAAAGCCTGCGCCGCGCCGCCGCGACCCTGGCCGAGCGCAGTGGCCCGGAAGACCTGATTTTCATCTACCTGACCAGCCACGGCACCAGCGAGCATGAACTGGTGCTCGACCAGCCGCGCATGGAACTGGCCGACCTGCCCGCCGATGAACTGGCCGTGGTCCTGGCGCCGCTGAAGAACCGCGACAAGATCGTGGTGATCTCGGCCTGCTATTCCGGCGGCTTCATCCCGGCGCTCAAGGATGAACGCACCTTGATCATGACCGCCTCCCGGGCCGACCGAGTGTCCTTCGGCTGCTCC
This sequence comes from Pseudomonas sp. NFACC24-1, assembly GCF_900115235.1. NCBI lineage: Bacteria > Pseudomonadati > Pseudomonadota > Gammaproteobacteria > Pseudomonadales > Pseudomonadaceae > Pseudomonas > Pseudomonas sp. NFACC24-1. The sequence continues at coordinate 30,272 of NZ_FOVS01000040.1, read as the reverse complement.
GAGGAAGCCAACTTCACCTACTTCGGCGATGCGCTGTTCGCCCAGGCCTTGAACCAGACCGACGACCTGGAGCAGGCTTTCAAGCGGGCCAAGGCCACCGTGGCCGAACGGGAACAGGCAGACAATTTCGAAGCCTCCGAACCGCAGATGTGGGCGCCCAGGACGGTCCTTTCCCACTGGCAACTGCTGCGCAAACAGCAGGCCCGGAAAGCATTGCAAAGTACTGCATTGAACGACGGGGCGACAAAGAGCAACTAAGCTGAACCGTATCAAGGGGGAAACACTATGTACTTGACGCCTCAGCATGTTTTGCTCGCCGGAGCCACGGGCCTGACCGGGGAACATCTACTGGACCGGCTGCTCAACGAGCCGACCATCACCCGGGTCCTGGCCCCCACCCGCCGGCCGCTGGCCGAACACCCGCGCCTGGAAAACCCGGTGGGGGAGCCGGCCCAGGTGTTGCCTCAACTCAGCGGCCAGGTCGACATCGCCTTTTGCTGCCTCGGCACCACCCTCAAGAAAGCCGGCTCCGAAGCGGCCTTTCGCGCGGTGGACCTGGACCTGGTGGTGGCATTTGCCCAGCGCGCCCGGGAACTGGGCGCGCGGCACCTGGTGGTGATCAGTGCCCTGGGGGCCGACGCCAAGTCATCGATCTTCTACAACCGGGTCAAGGGTGAGATGGAAGCGGCCCTCAGGGCCCAGGACTGGCCGCAATTGACCCTCTGCCGCCCTTCCCTGCTGCTGGGCGACCGCGTCGAACCGCGCCTGGCCGAGCAACTGGCCGGACCGTTGTCGAGGCTGATCCCGGGCAAATACCACGGCATCGAAGCCTGCCAACTGGCCCGGGCCATGTGGCGCCTGGCGCTGGAAGAGCAGGATGGGGTGCGGGTGGTGGAGTCGGATGAGTTGCGTAAACTGGGGAAATAGCCCGTGGTGCTCCACCGATCCAAAGCCGAGCGCTTATTGTGGTGTGAGGGGGTTGTGGCGAGGGGATTTATCCCCGCTGGACTGCGAAGCAGTCCCAAAAACCGGAGCACGCGGTGTATCAGACTGATTGAGTTAGCTGCCTTGGGGCCGCTTCGCGGCCCAGCGGGGATAAATCCCCGCGCCACAGGAATCTCCTCCAGACAGCTACCTCTTCTCAACCCTACATCCCCCCAGTCGCCCGGAACCCCACGCCAATTGCGGTGAACAACGACAACGGCAACAACAAGGTATCCAGCAGCGCACTGCCCGGCAGATCGACGCCAGGGTAGCTCGGCGCCTCGGCCCCGAAGCGGTCCTTGGCGCAACAGCCGCCGTTGAGGGCGTAAAGATCCAGGCGCGTGCCCGCGTACACCACCGGCGCACCGGGCTTGGCGGCGTCGAGGGTGCGGGCGGTGGCGCAGCCGGTCAGTTGCAGCGCCAACAGCACGATCAGCAGCTTATTCATCGCTGCTCAAATGATGCTCGCCCCAGCGCGGCAGCATGTCCTGGGGGATGTTCAGCAGGTTGAGAATCCGCGCGACGACGAAATCGATCAGGTCGTCGATGGTCTGCGGCTGGTGATAGAAACCCGGCGAGGCCGGCAGGATGGTCACGCCCATGTTCGACAGCTTGAGCATGTTCTCCAGGTGAATGCTCGAATATGGCGCTTCCCGCGGCACCAGGATCAACGGACGGCGCTCCTTGAGCGTGACGTCCGCCGCCCGTTCGATCAGGTTGTTGCAGGCCCCGGTGGCAATCGCCGACAGTGTCCCGGTGGAACACGGCACCACCACCATGGCCGCCGGCGCGCCGGAGCCCGACGCTACCGGTGACATCCAGTCTTCCTTGCCATACACGCGAATCTGCCCCGCCGCCGCCCCGGTGTATTCGGTGAGGAAGGCCTGCATCATCTGGGTCTTGGCCGGCAGGGTCACGTCGGTCTCGGTGGCCATCACCAATTGCGCGGCCTTGGAGATCAGGAAGTGTACCTCGCGGTCTTCGCGCACCAGGCAATCGAGCAGGCGCAAACCGTACTGGGCGCCGGAAGCGCCGGTCATCGCCAACGTGATGCGTTCGGGGCCATTGCTCTCCAAGCGCGTGTTCATTTCAGTGCCTCGGCCAGTTTGCCATGCAGGCCGCCGAAGCCGCCGTTGCTCATGATCACCACGTGGGTACCGGGCTGGGCCTGACTTTTCACGCGCTCGATGATGCCTTCCAAGGAATCGCTGACAATCGACGGCACCGTGCACAGCGCGGCGGTGGCGCCGAGGTCCCAACCCAGGTTGGCCGGTGCGTACCAGATCACCTGGTCGGCATCGACCACGCTTTCCGGCAGGCCATCGCGGTGAGCGCCGAGCTTCATGGAGTTGGAGCGCGGCTCGATGATCGCGATCAACGGCGCCTCGCCGATGCGCTTGCGCAAACCGTCGAGGGTGGTGGCGATGGCTGTCGGGTGGTGGGCGAAGTCGTCATAAATGGTGATGCCGTTGACCTCGGCGACTTTCTCCATCCGCCGCTTCACACTCTTGAACGCGCTCAACGCAGCAATGCCCATGGACGGCACCACGCCGACATGCCGGGCCGCCGCCAACGTCGCCAGGGCGTTGGCGACGTTGTGCTGGCCGGTCATGCCCCACTCGACCACGCCTTGGGACTGGCCTTCGAACATGACTTCAAATTGCGAACCGTCATCCTTGAGCAACTTCACCTGCCATTGGCCGCCCGCACCGGTGGTTTGCACCGGGGTCCAGCAGCCCATTTCAATGACGCGCTGCAAGGCCGGTTCGGTGGTCGGATGGATCACCAGGCCTTCGCTCGGGATGATGCGCACCAAATGGTGGAACTGCCGTTCGATGGCCGCCAGGTCGGGGAAGATGTCGGCGTGATCGAACTCAAGGTTGTTGAGGATCGCCGTGCGTGGACGGTAGTGGACGAATTTCGAGCGTTTATCGAAAAACGCGCTGTCGTATTCGTCCGCCTCGATCACGAAGAACGGCGTGCCCCCCAGGCGCGCCGACACCGAGAAATTCTGCGGCACGCCACCGATCAGGAAACCCGGGCTCATGCCCGCGTGTTCCAGGACCCAGGCGAGCATGCTGCTGGTGGTGGTCTTGCCGTGGGTACCGGCCACGGCCAGGACCCAACGGCCTTGCAACACGTGATCGGCCAGCCATTGCGGCCCGGACACGTACGGCAGGCCTTTGTTGAGCACGTACTCCACCGCCGGGTTGCCCCGGGACATGGCGTTGCCGATGACCACCAGGTCCGGCGCCGGGTCCAGTTGTGCCGGGTCGTAGCCTTGGGTCAGTTCAATGCCCTGGGCTTCCAGCTGGGTGCTCATCGGCGGATAGACGTTGGCGTCGGAACCGGTCACATGATGGCCCAGCTCCTTGGCCAGGACCGCCATCGAACCCATGAAAGTGCCGCAAATACCGAGAATATGGATGTGCATAGTCGACCTCGTAAAACATGGCCGCAGGTTAGCGTAGGGTGGGGGAAATCGCACTCTTTGCTTACTGAACCGATCGTTCCCACGCTCCGCGTGGGAATGCCTCAACGGACGCTCCGCGTTCGGCTTTCTGGGACGCAGAGCGTCCCTGGCTGCATTCCCACGCGGAGCGTGGGAACGATCATCACAGGGTCAGCGGGCGATAGCGTGTTTGCGCAGCTTCCGGTAGAGGGTATTGCGGCTGATCCCCAGTTGTTCCGCCGTGTGGGTCATGTGCCAACGCTGGCGCTCCAGTGCATCGAGCAACGCCAGGCGCTCGGCATCTTCCAGTGGCCGTTCTGCCACCGTTTCGACCACGGCAACCGGGCGCTGGCGGATCATCGCCGGCAAGTCCTCCAGCCCAATCCGCCCACCGTCGCACAGCGCAGCGAGGGTGCGCAGCACATTGCGCAGTTGCCGCACGTTGCCCGGCCAGTCGAATCCCAGCAACGCCTGGCGCGCCGGTTCCTCGATGAGCACCGTCTCGGCCCCGCTCTCTTCAGCCAACAAAAAATCCAGCAACTGCGACTTGTCACTGCGCTCGCGCAACGCCGGGAGGGGGATTTCCAGGCCATTGAGGCGGTAATACAAATCCTCGCGAAAACTGCCGTCCCGCACCCGGTCGAGCAACTGCCGGTGGGTGGCGCTGATGATGCGCACGTTCACCGCCTCGGGTTCGCCGCCGATGGGCACCACCTGGCGATCTTCCAGCACCCGTAGCAAACGGGTCTGCAAGGCCAGGGGCATGTCGCCGATTTCATCGAGGAACAGCGTGCCGCCGTCGGCCTGTTGCAGCTTGCCGCGCATGCCTTCCTTGCGCGCGCCGGTGAAGCTGCCGCCGCGATAACCGAACAGTTCGCTCTCGATCAGGCTTTCGGGGATGGCCGCGCAGTTGAGGGCGACGAAGTGCTTGCCGGCGCGCTGGCTGGCGTGGTGCACGGCCTTGGCGAACGCCTCCTTGCCGGAGCCGGTTTCGCCATGGATCAGCAACGGCACATCGCGCTCGAACACCCGCAGTGCCTTGCGAAAATGCTCCTGCAACGCCGCGTCCCCCAGGCAGATACCCGGCAGCCGCGCGGGCTCGATGGCCTTGAGCAGTGCCGGCGCGACCGGCACCGGCACACTGCGCGGCTGGCCACGCAACACGGCGAACAAATGCCGGCCATCACGGGTGCGCAGCGGCCAACTGGCGCTGGCCTGGGCACTGGCCCGCCCCAGCAACTCGTCCAGTGAACAATCGAAAAAGTCTTCCACCCGCTGGCCCAGCAAGCCGCCGCGAATATGCCCCAACAGATTGAGCGCGCTCTGGTTGACCGCGCAGATCCGCCCTTCGCCGTCGAACGCCAGCAAACCCTCGCTGAACAGCCCCACGGATTCGGCCTGCAAATGAAAGCGCAGCAGCCATTGGTTGTCGAAGCAACGGAGGAAATAGCAACTCTCGATCATCTTCGCCGAGAGATTGACCAGGGCCATGGTGTGGAACTGGCTCTGGCGCGACACGTCCGGCCGGGCCGAGGAGACGTCGAGCACCGCCAGCAACTCGCCCTGGGGATCGAACACCGGGCTGGCCGAGCAGGTCAGGCCGGTGTGGCGGCCGCGAAAGTGTTCTTCCTGGTGGATGGTCAGGGCCTGGCGCTCCACCAGGCAGGTGCCGATGCCGTTGGTGCCTTCGCAGGCTTCGCTCCAGTCGGCGCCGAGCCAGAGGCCGGCCCGTTCGAAAATCTTCCGTTCGCTGGGGGCGGTGACGCAGTTGAGGATCACGCCCCGGGCGTCGGTCAGCAACACCGCGTGGCCGGCGCCGGAGAGTTGCTGGTGCAGGCTGGTCATTTCATTGCCGGCGATGTGCAGCACCTGTTGCAAGCGCTCGCGGCTCTCCAGCACCCGGCCATGCTCGAGCACCGTCGGCGCCAGGTTCTGGGCCGGGTCGAGGTGATAGTCCTCGAGGCAGCGCAGCCAGGAACGGGCAATCGACGGATCGCTGCCAGGGCCCTGCAGATGGGCCTTGCCCTGGGTGACCGTCAGGACTTGCTGGGCATGGCGACTCAAATGGTTGCTGTGCATTTCTTATTATTCTCCCCGAAGGTTGCGGCCTTGTTGGAGTAACGGTCGAACCCTAACCCTGTGTTTGACACTTCACCTGTGGCGAGGGGTTTTATCCCCTCACCACAGATAAATCCCCTCGCCACAATGGTGTTCGGCAGGCCAACTGGCGAATACCCCAGCATCCTCCAGCCCAACCGGCAATGCAATGCTGGCGCGACCTGCCAGTCACAGACTGTCTCGCATCTGGCACAAACTGTCACACCCGCCGTATCGCTATCGCCACACACCCCATCCGTTTGTCCGACCAACTCCTCCTAAAGTCTTGATTTACGGGCCCTGCAAGGCAATGGCCCAACCTTTGCTCTAGGCTTAGGTACCAGCGCTCGATTTTGCGCGGCCTCCCGTATAAGCACAAAAGCCAAGGAGAACTCATCATGCGTTACGCTCACCCCGGTACTGAAGGCGCTATCGTTTCGTTCAAGAGCAAATACGGTAACTACATCGGCGGCGAGTTCGTCGCGCCGGTCAAAGGTCAGTACTTCACCAATACTTCCCCGGTCAATGGCCAGCCCATTGCCGAATTCCCGCGTTCCACGGCCGAAGACATCGAAAAGGCCTTGGACGCCGCCCACGCCGCCGCTGATGCCTGGGGTGCCACCTCGGCCCAGGCCCGTTCGCTGATCCTGCTGAAAATCGCCGACCGCATCGAGGCCAACCTCGAAACCCTGGCGATCACCGAATCCTGGGACAACGGCAAGGCCGTGCGCGAAACCCTCAACGCCGACATCCCCCTGGCCGCCGACCACTTCCGCTACTTCGCCGGTTGCCTGCGGGCCCAGGAAGGCAGCGCCGCCGAGATCGATGGCAACACCGTGGCCTACCACATCCATGAACCCCTGGGCGTGGTCGGGCAGATCATCCCGTGGAACTTCCCGCTGCTGATGGCCGCCTGGAAACTCGCCCCGGCCCTGGCCGCCGGTAACTGCGTGGTGCTCAAGCCGGCCGAGCAAACGCCGCTGGGCATCTGCGTGCTCATGGAGTTGATCGGCGACCTGCTGCCGCCCGGCGTGTTGAACGTGGTGCAAGGCTTCGGCAAAGAAGCCGGCGAAGCCCTGGCCACCAGCAAGCGCATCGCCAAAATCGCCTTCACCGGCTCCACGCCGGTGGGCTCGCACATCATGAAATGCGCCGCCGAAAACATCATCCCGTCCACCGTGGAGCTGGGCGGCAAGTCGCCGAACATCTTCTTCGAAGACATTATGCAGGCCGAACCGAGCTTCATCGAGAAAGCCGCTGAAGGCCTGGTACTGGCGTTCTTCAACCAGGGCGAAGTCTGCACCTGCCCATCCCGCGCCCTGGTCCAGGAGTCGATCTACGACGAATTCATGCAAGTGGTGATGAAGAAAGTCCTGCAGATCAAACGCGGCGACCCGCTGGACACCGACACCATGGTCGGCGCCCAGGCGTCCGAACAGCAATTCGACAAGATTCTTTCGTACCTGGAAATCGCCAAGGGCGAAGGCGCCGAACTGCTGACCGGTGGCAAGGTGGAAAAACTCGAGGGCAACCTGGCGACCGGGTATTACATCCAGCCGACCCTGCTCAAGGGCACCAACAAGATGCGCGTGTTCCAGGAAGAAATCTTCGGCCCAGTGGTGAGCATCACCACCTTCAAGGACGAAGCCGAAGCCCTGGCGATCGCCAACGACACCGAGTTCGGCCTCGGCGCCGGCCTCTGGACCCGCGACATCAACCGCGCCTACCGCATGGGCCGGGCGATCAAGGCTGGTCGCGTCTGGACCAACTGCTACCACCTGTACCCGGCGCACGCCGCGTTCGGTGGCTACAAGAAGTCCGGCGTGGGGCGTGAAACCCACAAGATGATGCTCGACCACTATCAGCAGACCAAGAACCTGCTGGTGAGCTACGACATCAATCCGTTGGGGTTCTTCTAACCTACCGGGAGATCGTTCCCACGCTCTACGTGGGAACGCAGCCCGGGACGCTCCGCGTCCCAAAAAGCCGAACGCGGAGCGTCCGTTGAGGCATTCCCACGCCGAGCGTGGGAACGATCGACTGACACAACCCCTTGCTCGCGAGGGCGCTCTCACTCACAAAATCAATGCCCCACCGCTCTGGCACGAGCCTTGCGTGCCCGCTCCACAGCAAACCCGAAAGTCCAACAGATCAAACAATAAAAAAGACAGAGAGGACTTATGACTTCTACCACCCAACTCAAACCCACACTCGGCACCCTGCATTTATGGGGCATCGCCGTCGGCCTGGTGATTTCCGGCGAGTACTTCGGCTGGAGCTACGGCTGGGGCACCGCCGGGACCCTGGGCTTTCTCGTCACCGCCCTCATGGTGGCGCTGATGTACACCTGCTTCATCTTCAGTTTCACCGAACTGACCACCGCGATTCCTCACGCCGGCGGGCCTTTTGCCTACAGCCGACGGGCCTTTGGCGAGAAAGGCGGGTTGATCGCCGGGATCGCCACCCTGATCGAATTCGTCTTTGCGCCCCCGGCCATCGCCATGGCGATTGGCGCCTACCTCAACGTGCAATTCCCGGAGCTGGACCCCAAGCTCGCGGCGGTTGGCGCGTACATCGTGTTCATGACCCTGAACATCCTCGGCGTCAGCATCGCCGCCGCGTTCGAGCTGGTGGTCACCGTGCTGGCGGTCGCCGAGTTGCTGGTGTTCATGGGCGTGGTCGCCCCGGGCTTCAGCTTCAGTAACTTCGTGCTCAACGGCTGGGCCGGCTCCAATGAATTCAGCCTCGCCTCGATCCCCGGCATTTTCGCGGCGATCCCCTTCGCCATCTGGTTCTTCCTCGCCATCGAAGGCGCGGCCATGGCCGCCGAAGAAGCCAAGGACCCGAAACGCACCATTCCCCGCGCCTATGTCAGCGGCATCCTCACCCTGGTGTTCCTCGCCATCGGCGTGATGATCATGGCCGGCGGCGTGGGTGACTGGCGCACCCTGTCGAACATCAACGACCCGCTGCCCCAGGCCATGAAGGCGGTGGTCGGCAACAATTCAACCTGGATGCACATGCTGGTGTGGATCGGCCTGTTCGGCCTGGTGGCGAGTTTCCACGGGATCATCCTCGGCTACTCCCGGCAGTTCTTCGCCCTGGCTCGGGCCGGCTACCTGCCCCGTGGCCTGGCGAAACTGTCGCGCTTCCAGACCCCGCACCGGGCGATCCTGGCCGGCGGCGTGATCGGCATCGCGGCGATCTACAGCGATGGCCTGGTGAACCTGCAAGGCATGAGCCTGACGGCGGCGATGATCACCATGTCGGTGTTCGGCGCCATCGTGATGTACATCATCAGCATGCTCAGCCTGTTCAGATTGCGTAAGACCGAACCGGACCTGGAACGCACCTTCCGCGCCCCGGGCTACCCGATCGTACCGGGCATTGCGCTGTTCCTGGCGGTGGTGTGCCTGGTGGCGATGGCCTGGTTCAACATGGTGATTGGCTTGGTGTTCCTCGGCTTCATGATTGTCGGCTACCTGTATTTCCAACTGACCGCCAAGCAACGCTCCGATGCGCCGGCGGACGCTATGCTCACAGGTATCTGAAAGTTGCACCGGCGCCGGGCTGAGGGTCCGGTGCCTGCCATATAGGAGTGCACGCAGCTCTGCCCTTGTGGGAGCGGGCTTGCTCGCGAATGCGGTGTGTCATTCAGCACATGTATCAGATGACACACCGCATTCGCGAGCAAGCCCGCTCCCACAGGTTGGATCTGCGGTGTTTAGGTAATTTAGAACCAAGAGGACACCGCCCATGGCCGCATTCGCCCATTCCGTCGGCGCCCAGACCTACCGCTTCGACAGCCTCAAGGACCTGATGGCCAAGGCCAGCCCGGCGCGCTCGGGGGATTTCCTCGCCGAGATCGCCGCGCTCAACGATGGCGAGCGGGTAGCCGCGCAAATGGCCTTGGCCGACCTGCCCCTCAGCCATTTCCTGCAGGAAATGCTGATTCCTTACGAGGTCGACGAAGTCACCCGGTTGATCGTCGACACCCACGACAAACAAGCCTTCGCCACCGTCAGCCACCTCACCGTCGGCGGTTTTCGCGACTGGCTGCTCAGCGACGCCGCCGATGAAGACAGCCTGCGGGCACTGGCCCCCGGCCTGACCCCGGAAATGGTCGCCGCCGTGTCGAAAATCATGCGCGTGCAAGACCTGGTATTGGTGGCGCAGAAAATCCGCGTGGTCACCAAATTCCGCGGCACCCTCGGCCTGCGCGGGCGCCTGTCCACCCGCCTGCAACCCAACCACCCCACCGACGAACCCGCCGGGATCGCCGCGAGCATCCTCGACGGCCTGCTCTTCGGCAACGGCGACGCCATGATCGGCATCAACCCGGCCACCGACAGCACCGCCTCGATCTGCGCCATGCTGGAAATGCTCGACGCCATCATCCAGCGCTACGACATCCCCACCCAAGGCTGCGTGCTGACCCACGTCACCACCTCCATTGAAGCGGCGAACCGTGGCGTGCCCCTGGACCTGGTGTTCCAGTCCATCGCCGGCACCGAAGCGGCCAACGCCAGTTTCGGCATCAGCCTGAGCATCTTGAAGGAAGGCTACGACGCCGGGCTCAGCCTGAATCGCGGCACCCTGGGCAACAACCTGATGTATTTCGAAACCGGCCAGGGCAGCGCGCTGTCGGCCAACGCCCACCACGGCGTCGATCAACAAACCTGCGAGACCCGGGCCTACGCCGTCGCACGGCATTTCAACCCGTTTTTGGTGAACACGGTTGTAGGCTTCATCGGCCCGGAATACCTGTACAACGGCAAACAGATCATCCGCGCCGGCCTCGAAGACCACTTCTGCGGCAAGCTGCTGGGCGTGCCGATGGGTTGCGACATCTGCTACACCAACCACGCCGAAGCCGACCAGGACGACATGGACACCCTGCTGACGCTGCTGGGCGTGGCCGGGATCAACTTCATCATGGGCATCCCCGGCTCCGACGACATCATGCTCAACTACCAGACCACCTCGTTCCACGACGCCCTCTACGCCCGCCAGACCCTGGGCCTGAAGCCGGCGCCGGAATTCGAAACCTGGCTGGCGAACATGGGCATCTTCACCCAGACCGATGGCCGGGTGCGGTTTGGCGACAACCTGCCACCGGCGTTCCGTCACGCCCTCGCACATCTGGGATGAGTGAACTGCCCATGGATAAAAAACCTGTCGACCCACAAAACCCTTGGCTGAACCTGCGCAACCTCACCCCGGCGCGCATCGCCCTGGGCCGCACCGGCACCAGCCTGCCGACCCAGGCGCAACTGGACTTCCAATACGCCCACGCCCAGGCCCGCGATGCCGTGCACCTGGCGTTCGACCATGAGGGCATTCGCGCGCAACTGACTGAACGCGGCCGCGAAAGCCTGTTGCTCCACAGTGCGGCGGCTGACCGACATAGCTACTTGCAGCGCCCGGACCTGGGCCGACGACTCGACGAGGCCTCTGCAAAAATCCTAGAGGACTACGCAGCGGCCCATCCCGGCGGTGTGGACCTGGCCATCGTCGTGGCTGACGGCCTGTCGGCACTGGCGGTGCATCGCCATACCTTGCCGTTCCTGGCGCGACTGGAAGAACAGATCGCCGCTGAAGGCTGGTCGACATCGCCGGTGATCCTGGTGGAACAGGGCCGCGTCGCCGTGGCCGATGAAGTGGCGCAGCGGCTCGGCGCGAAAATGTCGGTGATCCTGATCGGCGAACGCCCCGGCCTCAGCTCCCCCGACAGCTTGGGGCTGTATTTCACCTACGCCCCCAAGGTCGGCCTGACCGACGCCTATCGCAACTGCATCTCCAATGTCCGCCTCGAAGGCCTGAGCTACGGCATGGCGGCCCATCGCTTGATCTACCTGATGCGCGAGGCCTGCCGCCGTCAGCTTTCGGGCGTCAATCTGAAGGACGAAACCCAGGTGAACACTCTAGAGACGGAAAACGGAGCCGATATGAAAGGTAATTTCCTACTGGCGCCGCCCCGAAACTGATCCGTTTATCCGATTGCGTTTTTGATCCGCTTTCAGGCAGCATCAAAAAACACGGCAGCGCGACGTTGTTGTCAGAGTATCTGTCGACCTTTGCAGACGAGACCTACCATGCGGATTATCCAAGCGACGCTGGAACACCTGGACCTGCTGACCCCATTGTTCGTCAAGTACCGGGAATTCTACGGCTCACTGCCCTACCCGGATTCGTCCCGAGCCTTCCTCGAAAAACGCCTGCGCCGCAAGGAATCGGTGATCTACCTGGCCCTGCCTGATGACGATGACAACCGGTTGCTGGGCTTCTGCCAGCTCTACCCGAGCTACTCATCCCTGTCCCTCAAGCGCGTGTGGATCCTCAACGACATCTACGTCGCCGAAGACGCCCGCCGCCAACTGGTGGCCGACAACCTGATCCGCACCGCGAAAAAAATGGCCAAGGAAACCAACGCCGTGCGCATGCGCGTCTCCACCAGCAGCAACAACGAAGTGGCGCAAAAAACCTACGAATCGATCGGCTTCAAGGAAGACACCGAATTCAAGAACTACGTGTTGCCGATCAGCGAAGGCATCTGACCTAACAGCAATGCCTTTGTGATGAGAAGATTTATCCCCTCACCACACCAAAATCCCTGACACAACACCAAGCCCTTGTGGCGAGGGGATTTATCCCCGCTGGACTGCGCAGCAGTCCCAAACCTGAGCACTCGGTGTATCAGACTCACCGAGTTGCCCGCTTTTGGGGACTGCTGCGCAGTCCAACGGGGATAAATCCCCTCGCCACAGAAAATCTGCACACCACCCCCAACTGTCCCCCCAACCACAACACCGTCGAAATCCCTGGCTACAAACTCACCCCGCTCCCCACCCTCCAGCCCGTATAATGCCGCTCTTCCCGGCTTGTAAGAAAAAGCTACACACTCTGTAGCCATCCTCCAAGCCCGACCCAAAGCCTGCCGAGCCAGGCCACCACCACAGGTGTTATGCATGGATTTCAACCCCCTCGACCTCATCCTGCACCTCGATGTGTACCTCGACCTGCTGGTGACCAACTACGGCACCTGGGTCTACGCCATCCTGTTCCTGGTGATCTTCTGTGAAACCGGCCTGGTGGTCATGCCGTTCCTGCCCGGCGACTCCCTGCTGTTCATCGCCGGCGCCGTCGCCGCCGGTGGCGCCATGGACCCCGTGCTACTGGCCGGCCTGCTGATGCTCGCGGCCATCCTCGGCGACAGCACCAACTACCTCATCGGCCGCACCGCCGGCGAGAAACTGTTCAGCAACCCCAACTCGAAAATCTTCCGCCGCGACTACCTGCAGCAAACCCACGACTTCTACGACAAACACGGCGGCAAAACCGTGACCCTGGCGCGCTTCCTGCCGATCATCCGCACCTTCGCCCCCTTCGTCGCCGGCGTGGGCAAAATGAATTACCTGCGTTTCTTCGGCTTCAGCGTCCTCGGCACCGTCCTCTGGGTCGGCGGCCTGGTGACCCTCGGTTACTTCTTCGGCAACGTGCCCTTCATCAAGCAGAACCTGTCGCTGCTGGTGGTGGGCATCATCCTGGTGTCGCTGTTGCCGATGATCATCAGCCTGGTGCGCAGCAAAATGAACCAGCGCGCTTCGAAAGCCTGATCGCCCATGTGGTCCCTGAGCAACTGGCGCCGCCGACGCACCCTCGCCAAACACCCCGTGGCCGAGGACACCTGGCAACGGGTGCGCCAACAATTGAGCTTCCTCGACGGTATCAGCGCCGCCGAGGACCAGTGGCTGCGAGAAGCCTGCGTACTGTTCCTGCACGATAAACACCTCACCGCCCTGCCCGGCGTCGAACTGCACCAGGAACAACGCCTGCTGCTCGCCGCCCAGGCCCAACTGCCGCTGATGCACCTGGGCGAGCTGAACTGGTACCAGGGCTTCCACGAAATCGTCCTCTACCCCGACGACTTCCTCAGCCCCCAGCGCTACCGCGACGCCAGCGGCATCGAGCACGAATGGGACGGCGAACACAGCGGCGAAGCCTGGCCCCAAGGCCCGATCATCCTGGCCTGGGACGGCGTGATGGCCAGCGGCGGCTGGGACGGCTACAACCTGGTGATCCACGAACTGGCGCACAAACTCGACATGCTCAACGGCGACGCCAACGGCCTGCCGCCACTGCACCCCGGCATGCGCGTCAGCGACTGGGCCGAAGCCATGCAACAGGCCTTCGACGACCTCGACCGCCAACTGGACCAGAACCCCGACGCAGAAACCCTCATCGACCCCTACGCCGCCGAAAACCCCGCCGAGTTCTTCGCCGTCACCAGCGAATACTTCTTCAGCGCCCCGGACCTGCTGCACCAGGCCTATCCACGGGTCTATGAACAGCTCAAGGCCTTCTACCGCCAGGATCCTTTGGCCCGGCTGCGGCAACTTCAAGCCGAAGATCCGGTCTATCAGGCGTCATACTAAGGTCTCTAAGACCCTGGTAACGTGGCAACAGCGGCCGAATATGCCTATAATCGCCGCCACTTTTTGGTCAATCCGACCAAGTCATTTGGTCAACTAACGGGGGCACCGCCCAATGAGCTACAGCAAGATTCCGGCTGGCAAAGACCTGCCGAACGACATCTACGTCGCGATCGAAATCCCGGCCAACCACGCCCCGATCAAATACGAAATCGACAAAGACAGCGACTGCCTGTTCGTTGACCGTTTCATGGCCACCCCCATGTTCTACCCGGCCAACTACGGTTTCATCCCCAACACCCTGGCCGACGACGGCGACCCCCTCGACGTGCTGGTCGTGACCCCTTACCCAGTGGCCCCAGGCTCGGTCATCCGCGCCCGTCCAGTCGGCATCCTGAACATGACCGACGACGGCGGCGGCGATGCCAAAGTCATCGCAGTGCCACACGACAAACTGTCGCAACTGTACGTCGACGTGAAGGAATACACCGACCTGCCACCACTGCTGATCCAGCAGATCGAACACTTCTTCGAGAACTACAAAGACCTCGAAAAAGGCAAGTGGGTCAAGATCGAAGGCTGGGCCGGCGCAGACGCCGCCCGCGAAGCGATCACCAAGTCGGTTGCCGCCTACAAAGGCTGAAACAAACTTGAAAAGAACCCCGGTTTGCCCCGGGGTTTTTTTATGCCTTAATGGCCCCTAATACGAAGCTGTATTAACATCGTTTACCCACGTTTAGCCCGCGCCTTTCAAATCCCAAAAACGGAAAGATCGTCTTATATATTTGAACGACATGTTTATTGCCGAAAACACAGTCGTCCCTAAACTTTCCGTTTATGAAAAAACTTTCCAGTGGCGACCGCTTCCGCGCCCTTCTAAAAGAAGCGAACATCCGATCCGCCGACTTCGCGAAGTTATACGGCGTGAAATCCCAACACGTGAACAACTGGTTCAACCGTGGCATCCCACCAGGGCGCATCCACTCCATCGCCAGCCTGCTGACCGTCAGCCCGGAATGGCTCGCCCACGGCGAAGGCCCGCAGACCCCATTGGGCCTCGGCCCCGGCACCACCTACGAGGCGGCCGAAAACGATGGCGTCTACAGCGTGCTGGAACCCACGGACATCGAACTGCCTTTCTATAAGGAAGTCCCCATCGCCCCCGGCGAAACCAAAACCCACATCGTCGAAATCCCCGACCAATCCATCCGCCTGCCCCGCAGCCACCTCGAAACCCTGGAAATAAACCCCAGCGACGCCATCTGCCTCACCATGGTCGGCGACAGCATGGCCGAACGCATCGAAGACGGCTCCACCCTCGCCATCGACCGCGGCCTGACCCAAATCGTCGACGGCCAAATCTACGCCCTCGAACACGACGGCATGCTGCGCATCAAATACCTGCACCGCATCCCCGGCAACCGCCTGCGCCTGCGCAGCCACAACAGCGCGGCCTACCCGGACGAAGTCTTTAGCGCCGAACAGATCGAGGCGCAGAACATACGGGTGATCGGCTGGGTGTTCTGGTGGTCCACCCTCAACAAACAGAGACCGCCGGTGTACGACTAACCCACCCGAACGGAAAGACAACCACCGAAGCCCCTAGTGGTGGGGCTTCAGTGATTAGAAGCCTCAATGGTGAGCACATCTGTGGCGAGGGGATTCATCCCCGCTGGGCTGCGAAGCAGCCCCCGCTTTTCCCCCTGGATCAGCGATAACCCAATGATTCCACACCACTTACCACTGGGATTCTGCCAAAAACCCGCGTATCCTCCGCCCCACATTTGCGAGCCCACGCCTCGCACCGACAAGGCAGATCACTTTCTGACCAAGTCCCACAGCCGGCCGCAAGAGCCGGATGTACGTTTTGAAGGCTGGTGAGGTTTGTCAAAAACGAACTGAGTTAGTCAACGAGAAGCCGGCCATAAGCCGGCTTTTTAATGTCTGGTGGGAAGTTATGTAATGGCGTCAACGGTGCCCAGACTGTTCTCAGCAGCGAATAATAAGCCTTCAAAAGTAAGCAGTTTCATTTTTTACTGAAGGAACTCTCCGAGAGGATCCAACACGCTTGCGCCTAAAAAATGCGCAGCTTGGTCTTCGACCGTCACCGTCAAGTCGATGATCAGACCTAATAATTCGCCCTTGATTAGAAGCCGAGCATCCACATCCACATGACGCCTTCTACGCCCGCTGCTTGTTCGTCCCCATAAACCACGAGGAAGAAGCATGAGCGAACCTCCTGTTAGCCTAAGCATGCTTCAAAAACCATAAAAGTCTTTTGCAATCAATAGGCGGGCGCTGTCTAGCTAGGAAATAATCGGATTATGGGAGCCATGGTTGGCGCGTTTTCGCCCCGGTTAGCGGGGTGTGAGTGTGGCAAATTTGTGGCATCACCTGGTTGCAAAGCCATGCTGCGTAATGATATCGCGCTTAATCGCCCGATTCCATTGCCGCTACCCAGTCTATTGCATTCGCACTGACCACCGCATGCATCTGCCTTGGCCAATATACGCCGAGAAAGTGAATGGCTGTGAACAGTCAGATGCCGTTGTTAGAGGCGTGACATGCCATTTGCTGTAGCGTTTACAGGGCCACGGCGTGTATCTTTCCGCGCACCGTAGCCTCTCAGCACTTAGCGAGGCGCTGAGCGCGAATTTCGCTGGACATGCTCTGCTGAAAGGGCGTGCCTAGCCATTAGGGAATGACCAGATGAACCCCATCGAACAACAATTTTTCACTGAGCTCGAAAAGAAGCTCTGGACGGCCGCTGATAAGTTGCGTTCTTCCTTGGATGCATCGGTTTACAAGCACGTAGTGCTCGGCCTGATTTTTCTCAAATACGTATCCGACGCCTTCGAGGAACGCCAGCGCGAGCTGCGCGCGCAACTCACCAACCCTGCCGACGATTACTTCATGGACCCGGCGGATTACGGCGACCTTGGCAGCGAAGAGTACGAAGAGAATGTCGCCGCCGAGCTGGAGGTGCGCGACTACTACACCGAGAAAAACGTTTTCTGGGTGCCGGTGGAGGCGCGCTGGCAAACCCTGCGTGAGTTAGCGCAACTGCCGCCCGGCGAGCCTTTGCCCTGGAACGCGGCAGGTAAAGATACGGCAGAAAAAATGCGCACCGTAGGCTGGCTGATCGACAACGCCATGGACGCCATCGAGCGCGAGAACGTCAAACTCAAGAACGTGCTCAACAAGGAGTTTTCCCGCACCCAGCTCGACAGCCACAAGTTGGCCGACCTGATCGCGCACTTCTCCGACACTAACTTCAGCCAACCCAGCTATAACGGGCAGCCGCTGAATCTAAAGAGCAAAGACATCCTCGGCCACGTCTATGAATACTTCCTTGGGCAGTTTGCTCTGGCGGAGGGTAAAAAGGGCGGCCAGTACTACACCCCCAAAAGCATTGTCACACTGATCGTGGAGATGCTGCAGCCCTTCAAGGGACGGGTGTACGACCCCGCCATGGGCTCGGGCGGTTTCTTTGTGCAGAGCGAGGAGTTTATCGCCGAGCATGGCGGCAAGGTGGTCAATGGTAAAACCGGCCAGATCAGTGTTTATGGCCAGGAAAGCAACCCCACCACCTGGAAACTGGCGGCCATGAACATGGCCATTCGTGGCCTGGACTTCAATTTTGGCGGCCAGCCTGGCGACACCCTGCAAAACGACCTGCATCCCGATCTACGCGCTGATTACGTGATGGCCAACCCGCCCTTCAATATGAAGGAGTGGTGGAGCGCCAAGCTGGAACAAGACCCACGCTGGCTGGTCAGCACGCCCCCGCAAGGCAATGCTAACTTCGCCTGGCTGCAGCACATGCTCTACCACCTGGCCCCCACCGGCAGCATGGCTCTGCTGCTGGCCAATGGTTCGATGAGCAGCAACACCAACAACGAAGGCGAAATCCGCAAGCAACTGATCGAGCAAGACTATGTGGAATGCATGGTTGCACTGCCCGGCCAGTTGTTCACCAACACGCAAATTCCCGCCTGCATCTGGTTCCTCACCAAAGACAAAGCCAACGGCTTCAATCTGGACAAAAAGAAGCGCGACCGGCGCGGCCAGTTCCTGTTTATCGACGCCCGCCAGCTTGGCTATATGAAAGACCGCGTGCTGCGCGACTTCACCCTGGACGATATTCAGAAAGTGGCCCATACCTTCCATGCCTGGCAGCACGGCGAGGGCTACGAGAACTTGGCTGGCTTCTGCTATTCGGCCTCGCTGGACGATGTCCGCAAGCACGAGCATGTGCTAACGCCAGGGCGCTATGTGGGTGCAGAGGTGCAGGAGGATGACGGTGAAGCCTTTGCCGACAAGATGGCGCGGCTAACGGCGCAGTTGGCGGAGCAGTTCGAGGAGAGCGCCAAACTGGAGGGGAAGATCAAGAAAAACTTGGCGGGGTTGGGTTATGCGTTTGAAGGCTGAACCGCTGGCATCCATGTGTGAGGCGATAGTTGACTGCCCTCACTCCACCCCGGTATGGACAAATTCCGGTTTTGTCGTTCTACGAAATCAGAATATCAAGGGTGGACGACTTGACCTATCTTCACCAAGTTATACGGACGAAGAACATTTCAAGCAACGCGTACGTCGCATGGCTCCCCGTGCGGGAGACATTGTCATCACTCGTGAAGCGCCAATGGGCGATGTTTGCAAAATTCCTGAAGGGCTCATTTGTTGTCTTGGGCAGCGTCAGGTATTGCTGCGTCCGAAGGCAGGGGTGAATCCTGATTACTTGCTTTATGCATTGCAGTCGCCATCGGTGCAAGATCAGATTCGCTGGAATGAAGGAACCGGCTCGACAGTCAGCAACATTCGAATCCCCGTTCTTGAGAAAATTGAGATCCCTCGGCTGGGACAAGCCGAAGAGTCTATAGCTGCTACATTGAAGTCGGTAGATGACAAGATCGACGTTAATCGCCGCATCAACCAAACTCTCGAAGCCATGGCGCTAGCCATCTTTAAGTCGTGGTTTGTCGATTTTGACCCGGTTAAAGCCAAGATCGCTGCCAAGGCCGAAGGCCAAGACCCGCTGCGTGCCGCGATGAGGGCCATCAGCGGAAAACCCTACGACGAACTCGATGCGCTGCCGCCCGAGCAATACGAACAACTTGCTACCACTGCCTTGCTGTTCCCGGATGAGATTGATGAGTCCGCAGTGATGGATATTCCGAAGGGGTGGACCGTCCAGTCTGCCGACTCGTTGACTGAGGTTGGTATTGGAAAGACCCCGCCAAGAAAAGAGCCCCAGTGGTTTACTGAAGGTCAAGGGGAGTGGCGGTGGGTATCCATCAGAGACATGGGCGCCAGTGGTGTTTTTCAGCAGCGAGCCTCAGAGTACCTGACTTCAGAAGCGGTTGTGCGCTTCAATGTGCGGGTTGTACCAGACCGAACCGTGCTTCTTAGCTTTAAGTTAACCATTGGCCGCGTAGCAATAACAGATGGTCCAATGTTGACAAATGAAGCCATCGCTCACTTTAAGTTGCCTAGCGAAACCGCGGTTTCGTCGGAGTACTTGTATCTATATCTGAAGGGTTTTGATTTTTCGACACTTGGTAGCACCTCATCCATTGCGGATGCGGTTAATTCAAAGACGATCCGTGAAATGCCAATCACCGTGGCGAGTCGTGATCTCATTGATAAATTTACAAAATCGGTGACCCCTCTCTTTGAGGAGATGCGAAACCGGCAAAATGAGATTTCCTCTCTTGGCGCGACACGTGACGCCCTGTTGCCCAAATTACTCTCGGGCGAGATTGAGGTGCCTGCATGAAACATCTCAAACCGATATTCGCCGATGCTTTGTCGCAGGAGGAGAACCTCTTTGTCGACAAAGGGAGGGTGCATATCCGAGATAAGCATTGGGCACCCGATGAAATTCTTGAAGGGTTGCTCAAGCCCGAAGCCTACAACGATCTATTTCTGGATTGGGTTCAGGAGCGAAAAGAAGAGCTAATCGAGTCGGCAAAGGCCATTTTGGATGAGTTCAACTTGCAAGATCGCTTTAGCAAACTTAGGGAGGTCTATGCCAGAGGCGTTGTGGTTCCCTTCGTTGGCGCAGGCTTGTCGGTCTCAAGTGGCTATCCTGGATGGACTGCATTTCTCAAGCAAAACATTCGCGAGACGGCGATAGACCCTTTCGAGTTCGACGAAATTCTGCGTGCGGGTCTGTATGAGGACGCGGCCCAAAGACTGGCAGATGCTCTCGGCCCGGCCTTCAATGAAGTGGTAGAAAACGCTTTCGGGCGTTCGCGTGACATTTCGGGCTGTGTACAACTTTTACCCCATGTATTCGATTCCTGCGTAATTACAACGAATTTTGATGATGTGACTAAGCGTTGTTATGAGGCCGCTGACAAGCCATTTTCGGAAGAACTGTCCGGTGAGCATTCCCGAGAACTTCCAAGGAAGCTGGCCGAGGGCAAGAGAATACTGCTTAAGCTGCATGGAACCTCAACCAGCCCTCGCGGCAGGATTCTTACTGCAACTGAATACCGCAAGCATTACGGCGATGGCGAAGAGTTGCAACGAGCGATAGAGGCTATCTGCTCTAAGACGTTGCTGTTCGTCGGCTGTAGCCTGACAGTCGACCGAACTCTCACCGCAATGAAGACGTTCGTTCAAGCTAATGGACATGACAACGTCGCACGGCACTACGCTTTTCTGCCTGCACCAATTGATGGTGCAGAGCGAATTGCGCGACGAGATGCATTGATTGAATGCAACGTCTACCCGATCTGGTATCCGGCAGGAACGCACGACGAGTCTATAGAGGCTCTGCTGTTGGCACTGATGGAGAAGATATGAGTATCCCTGTCGAACAGATCGATATCTGGCGCAGTATCGCTGCCCGGTATGGGTATAGCCGTCATTTCATCGCAAATCTGCTTTGGTTATCAAATTACCATTAAGACATTGATTTATATTGGTTTTCTTATTTCATCACAAACCAGGGCATCTGCCAGCTAGCCCAGGAAGGCGTAAGGGTTTCACATGTTGAACGAACAGCAACTCGAAGAACTGTGCCTGAACTGGTTCCAGCAGGTTGGCTGGCGATTTGCCCACGGTCCGGATATTGCCCCGGATAGCAACGCCCCTGAGCGCACTGACTACCGCCAGGTGGTTCTGCGAGAGCGCCTGCTGGCCGCACTGGCACGGATTAACCCGCTGATTCCGGCTGCCGCCCTTGAGCAGGCCGTACATGCGCTGCAAACGGTGAGCGAGCCGCAGATGGTAGTGCGCAACCGTAGCGTGCACCGTTTGTTGCTCAGCGGTGTGTCGGTGGAGTTTGAAATCGGCGAGCAGAAGAAGCAGGATTGGGTGTACTTCATCGACTTTGCCCAGCCCAGCAACAACGACTTTCTGGTGGTGAACCAATTCACCATCACCGGCACTCGGCAGCCACGCCGGCCCGACTTGATCGCCTTCGTAAACGGCTTGCCGTTGGCCGTGGTGGAGCTGAAGAACCCCGCCAATGAACAAACAGACGTCTGGGACGCCTTTAACCAGCTGCAGACATACAAGGACGAGATCAGCGACCTGTTCAACACCAACGCCGCCTTGGTGGTGAGTGATGGCTGGACGGCGCGGGTGGGTTCGCTCACGGCTAACGCCGAACGTATGTTGCCCTGGCGCACCATCCTGAACGAAGACGACCGGCCGCGCCTGCAGATGGAACTGGAAACGGTGGTGCGTGGCTTCTTCAAGCCTGAGTTGTTTCTGGATTACGTGCGGCACTTCGTGTTGTTCGAGCAGGATGGCGACAGCATCGTCAAAAAGATTGCCGGCTATCACCAGTTCCATGCAGTTCGCGAGGCCGTGCGCGCCACGGTGATTGCCTCCCAAAATACGGATAAAGGTGTGCTCGCGGTCCACGAAGAGCGTGCGACCTATGCCAAAGAGGTGCAGCCTGGCTCACGCAAAGCAGGCGTGGTGTGGCACACGCAGGGATCTGGCAAAAGCATCACCATGGCATGCTATGCGGGCAAGCTTTTGCAGCAACCCGAGATGAAGAACCCCACGTTAGTCATCGTGACCGACCGCAATGACCTGGATGGCCAGTTATTCGCCACCTTCTGCGCCGCTAGTGACCTGCTCAAGACCACTCCACTGCAAGCCGGTGACCGCGATGAACTGCGCGAGATGCTGGCTTCACGCGAGGCAGGAGGCATCATCTTCACCACGGTACAAAAATTCGCGCTGCTGGAAGAGGAAGAGACGCATCCGTCGCTCTCTGCTCGCACTAATATCGTGGTGATATCCGATGAGGCCCACCGCAGCCAGTATGGCACCAAAGGCCGGTTGGACACCAAGACAGGTAAGTACGTGTTCGGCTATGCCAGACATCTGCATGACGCACTGAAGAATGCGACCTTCCTTGGCTTTACGGGAACGCCCATTTCCTTGGAAGACCGTGATACCCGCGAAGTGTTTGGTGACTACGTCAGCATCTATGACATCCAGGATGCCGTGGATGATGGCGCAACAGTACCGATTTTCTACGAAAGCCGTTTGGCCAAGCTGGATGTGAACCAAGCCGAAATCGACACGCTCAATGAGCAGGTTGAAGAGGTTGTTGAAGACGAAGAAGACATCGTTAGCCGAGAAAAAACCAAAGGCGAGTGGGCCGCGCTGGAAAAGCTTGTGGGTTCAGAGCCTCGCCTACAGCAGGTGGCGCGTGACCTGATCGAGCACTTTGAAGCTCGCGTCTCTGTGGCTGATGGTAAGGCTATGATAGTGTGCATGAGTCGCGATATATGCGCCCATCTCTACAACGCCATCGTAAGTTTGCGCCCTGACTGGCATAGCGATGACCCCGAGCTAGGGGCTATCAAGATAGTGATGACAGGATCTGCTGCCGACAAGTCCTTGCTGCAACCTCATCTTTACAGCAAGCAGGTGAAGAAACGGCTGGAAACTCGCTTTAAAGACGTGAAAGACCCGTTGAAGCTGGTGATTGTGCGCGACATGTGGCTGACAGGCTTTGACGCGCCGTGTTGCCACACCATGTACATCGATAAGCCCATGAAAGGCCACAACCTGATGCAGGCTATTGCCCGCGTCAACCGGGTGTTTAAGAACAAGCCTGGCGGCCTGGTGGTGGATTATATCGGCATCGCCAACGAGCTGAAAGCGGCACTGAAGACCTATACCGACGCCAAAGGTAAGGGTGACCCCACGCACAACTCTGCTGAAGCATTGGCTGTGCTGTTAGAGAAGATGGATATCGTGCGAGGAATGATGCACGGCTTCGACTACAGCGCATTTGAAACCCATCCGCTCGAACTACTGGTGCCCGTTGCCAACCATATTCTGGGACTCAAGGACGGGAAAACACGCTTCCTCGACACCATATTGGCGGTGACTAAGGCCTTTTCGTTGTGTGGCACGTTGGATGAAGCCGCACCACTGCGTAAGGAGATTGCCTTTTTCTCGGCCATCAAGGCGGCCATTACCAAGTTCACCACTGTCGATAAGAAGCGTAGCGATGCCGAGAAGAACAGCGCGCTCAAACAGATTCTGGACAATGCCATCATCTCTGATGGGGTGGACGATATTTTTACGCTGGCTGGGTTGGATAAGCCCAACATCGGCCTGCTCTCGGATGAGTTCTTGGACGACGTGCGGCAGATGAAAAGCCGCAACCTTGCCGTGGAGCTGCTGGAAAAACTGTTGCGTGACGAAGTTAAGGCGCGCGCGCGCAACAACGTAGTGCAGGAGAAGAAGTACGGCGATCGCTTGCTGGAGACATTAGGCAAGTATCACAACCGAGCGATCGAGACGGCGCAGGTCATCGAAGAACTGATCCAGATGGCCAAGGAATTCAAGGCTGCGCTGGAGCGGGAAGCTTCGCTGGGCCTGGGCCACGATGAAATTGCCTTCTACGATGCGTTGGCTAACAACGAAAGCGCGGTGCGCGAGCTGGGTGATGAGACACTCAAGAAAATCGCCATGGAGCTTACCGAGAAGCTGCGCGCCAGTACGACTATCGATTGGCAGGTTCGTGATAGCGTACGGGCGAAGCTGCGCATTTTGGTGCGTCGCTGTTTGCAGCGGTGGAAGTACCCGCCAGACCAACAATTAGATGCAGTGGAGTTGGTGCTGAAGCAGGCAGAGTCTCTGTCGAATGAGTGGTCACTGTAAGCTGGGTAATCACGAGGCCAATCACACCGGGCAGCCAGCGTCGGTTGGCTGCTTTTTCGCAGATGTATCGTTACGCACCTCCCACAGAGGAGGGCTGCGAAATGCTTGGCTATGGCGGTGGGTCAGTTTTTGATGGGCCTGATTCCCTAATGCTCAGCCACAAAAAAGGCCTTGCCATGCAAGACCTTTTTTCATATCCGGGGTAAGCGCAGCGCCTTGTTACCTCACCTCAACAATATCCAAAGCCCGATTCGCCAACAGCTCACTCACCTCAATCACCTGCAAAATACCCATCGCAACACGCCGTCGCGATCCCTCAAGATCAAACGCCAAATCGCTGATCATGGCATTCGCCGAAGCCAGGTTCTCACTAAGATTGGCAAGCAGACATTCTGAATCAACATCAGGTGCGATACGGAAGATGGTGTTGGGTTTGTCAGACGTTTCTTTCTTCGGCGTAGGCTTCAGATAAAAATCTAAAGCTCGGTTCGCAGCGTCATCAAGTTTCTTGTTACGAGCGGACTGCACACGGGACACGGTTTCGTCGGTAGCTGGCGGGTTCGGTGTAATTTTAGCCATAGTAAAGCTCCTAGAGTCTATTGGAGCTACCACCCTTCGCTGCGAAACGAAGTTGGGGTGGCAGCTGTACGCGGGTTCGCAGACCGGGACTCTAGGGACCGGCAGACCCGAGGGTCTCCCACGCACAGCCACCTCTGACGAAATCACAGACATGGGCGATCTGCTTTCGAAGGTGACGTTGTGCGCCTATAGAGTCCGGGCTGCGAAACCCGATCACTGATGAGCAGTGACGGATTCAAACTACCGAGGGGACCCAGGACGCACAAGCCGGCGGATTCTGGCGTAGTTGTAGGTAATGGCGCAAGACGGCGTCAGCCCCTCCCAAATCCCACGCACCTCAATAAACACCGCGTCGCCTCACCCGAACCTATTCAAACAAACCACCGTCGTCTGAGTCGCCTCCACCCCCATTCGGTTCAACGATAAAGGGTCCAAGCACCAAGCAATGTCAGCGCCCAGAGCAAAACTCCCGCCACCATGAACAGGTAATTCCATGCGGTGAAACGCGAATTGCTCAGCGCTTGAGAGTCATTGGCTGCGAAGTTGATCATCGGTTGGCCCCGGCTCACCACATAGGCTCGCAGTGGAATCGCCAACAATAACCATCCGATCAGAAACTCGAAGCCATCAACGCGCTTCACCACTGCATCCAACAGATTGGCACCGACCGTCAGCACAACGAATACGGTTGCCCACTGCTCATAGTCCCACTCATACGTACGACCACTGCCGCGAATTCTCTCATTCGCTCGACGATACAATTGGTGAATAAAAAATATGCACAACAGACCGCGAGCCCACGGCCAGATATCTGCCTGGGTGGATTGCTTGTACAGGCTCCAGTTTTTGTATGACCAGTAATAGAAATACAAGCCAAACGTCAGAATCGCCAGCGTCAGAAGCTTTGTTGGCGACACCACATAGAATTCGGATGGCTGAACCACGGCCTCCAGCGGAGCTGAAGGTGGTGCGTAAACATTTTCGGACACGGCAAGTTCCTTGATCAGGGTGAACTGATAAAGCTAACGACCTGCCGGGCAAAATATTGAGAACAATAGAGTAGGCTATCGCCACACCCCATCATGGAGCCGCCATATGGCCCTTTCGTTCTCATGTCGCTGGCGACGACATAAGGACGAAACGTGTTATCAAAATAGCTTTTTAGCGACATGACAGGAGAGCGCCCCACCTCTACGCAGGCACGTAAAAGTAGCTCAACGGCACCAATCGTTTAGTCTCCGGATCGGTAGCTGGATAATGCGCCATCAACGTACGAGCCAGTTCATCCAGCGTCCACATTGTCAGATGCACGCTCGCCCGCTCACCTTCATAAAGCGCCTCCTTTGTGAACCCACCAGTACTCACATACAGCCCTCGATCATCCTTGTGTCTTCCACCAAGGAAGCTGCGGATCTCATTACTCCCCATCCGTACATTTCGATGCTTAACCTCGACAACGATGCGCGGTGGCTCAAATCCAAAGCCGTCGGGCGAAGCAATAATGTCTTTGCCGCGATCAGCCCCGGCTGGAGAGACGAGCGTTTTGTAGCCCATCGCTCGCAAGATACCGGCGACTAGCTCCTGCATTTCAGACCAGTCCAGACTATTGATTTGGTCCTTGATGCGCTCGAAAGCAATTTCCTGAACACCTTTCAGCGGATCTTCAAGCGCTTCGGGATCGTCGATGAAGTCCTTTGGCGGCGCCGATACGTCTTTACCGGTAGCAAGGGCAAGTAATTCCTTCTGAGCGACCTCCGCGACATTAAATACGGTTAACGTGGATCCCAGGCTGTTTCTACTGACGCTGTTTAGCTTGTCGCGATCGACCTCTTGCGGGTACCACTCAACAGGCCTGGTCAACGACATCCCATCGTCTGCCAGATCGAGACGAAGCTGACATGCGCCAGTGAAACGACCTACCAAGTAGGTCCGGTTCGCAGGGGAGTAAGTGACGACCGTATCGCCTTCTTTGATTTCGTTAACGAAACGGAACACTTGAGATGCACCCGATACGGCGCTCGCGTCCTTGATACCTGGTTGGAGATCCTTATAAGCCTGGATCAAGGCCTTTCGGGAAACGCCAGGCTTTGCGGCGAGCGCTAACTGAGCCCACCCAATGGCTGCCAGATTGCGATCCCTGAAGTCGTCATAGAGACGACCGCCATCACCTCGAATCATCCACATCGTTGGCATGTTAGTACTCTTCCTGTCCATGGGATCGGGGCATGAATGTACCAATGGTGATAGCACCCTGTGAATGAAAAACTGACACGGAGCGCTGACTAACGCACACGAGCTCGTTATTCAAAATGAAAGCAAGGCGCACTGCGGCAAGCGCTACCGACAATAGCAATTTAATAAACCAGTCCGCACAGTTACCGGCCTAGGGCGCTGCCATGATCATGATCGACATCAGCGATTAAATGAAATTCATGGCCAAAATGGAGCGACGAACCCTCGGCGCCTCCGAACCTGATGATTCATTGCCGCGAGCTCTCGAACATAAAAAAGGCCTTGCCCTGCAAGACCTTTTTTTCATGCCCGGGGTAAGCGCGGCCCCTTGTTACCTCACCTCAACAATATCCAAAGCCCGATTCGCCAACAGCTCACTCACCTCAATCACCTGCAAAATCCCCAACGCAAAATGCCGTCGTGATCCCTCAAGACCAAACGCCAAATCACTGATCATGGCATTAGCCGAAGCCAGGTTTTCACTGAGATTGGCAAGCAAACATTCCGAATCAACATCAGGTGCAATACGGAAGATGGTGTTGGGTTTGTCAGACGTTTCGTTCTTCGGCGTAGGCTTCAGATAGAAATCCAACGCCCGGTTGGCAGCGTCATCAAGCTTATTGTTACGAGCAGACTGAGCGCGAGATACATGCTCATCTGCGGGCGGAGGGTTCGGTGTAATTTTTGCCATCGACTTAGGTTCCTGTAAGTGATGCTGCAACCACCTCGCGACTAAACGAAGGGGCGGCAGCTGTGCGCAGGTTAGTCGACCGGTGAACCTAAGAATCCCGGCGCGCCCGGGGGCGCCCTGCGCACAGCCACCATCAATACAGGAACAGCAAAGCCTGTCCGACGGGGACTTGATACGCCTTAGGTTGAGACGGGCGACTAAACCCGATCACTGATGAGCAGTGACAGGACCCAAACTACCGACGTGACCCAAGACGCACAAGCCGGCGGATTCTGGCGTAGTTGTAGGCAATGGCGCAAGGCGATGTCGGTCTTGGCTAGTCTCGTGGAGTCACGATAAACAGCTGGCTGGAAAGTTGCTGACACACGGCTATCGCGAGCAGGCTCGCTCCCACAGAGGAACATGTGTGCATATGTCGCTGCTGGCGACATGACGATGGAACGTGTCGCCAAAATCGAAAAATGGCGACACGTCAGGCGTTTCAAAAATGGGATTGGCGGGAGCGCGACTGGCTGCGTCCTTGCGGCCAGTCGTGAGGAGAGTTACGACTCGTTGTTCAATGGAGCTTGCGAGCAACGTCGCAATGAATCAGGCGGGATATCTCGATCATATCCACAACAGTTTTGTCATCGACTGCAAACCCGCTGCCTAAAACCCCTACGTTGCTATTACTTGAGTGTGACGTCGAGCATCGGCGGGATGTAACCGTAGTCGTACTCGGCCACCACAAACGTCTGCTGCCCTTTTATTTTCATGCCCACCGTGGGTGCCTCAGTGCCACCCACACGAATCTGCGTGCCGGTTGCGTCGGTCGGTACGCTGTCGATAAAGGAGGTCACCAGGCCGTTTGGCATCACGTAGTGCGAGTAGGTCTGGAATGGCTGGGAGGATGGGTTGCCCAGTACCAGGCCGGAACCGTTGAGCGGCACGTAGGGGCCGAACAGCGAGTCCGCGACGAAACCGTACACGCCGTCCGGCCCGGTCACGCCGTCGCCATAGGTGAAGGTGTGGCTGATCGTGAACAGGTAGTACTTGCCATCCTGGAACACGAAGTGCGGGCGTTCGGTCTGGTCGTTGACGCCCACGGCCGTCAGCAGGGGTGGCAACATTTCCCAGTCGTCACCGTCGGCGTCGCGGGCGACGGCGATGCCGACACAGGCGGTCTGGAAGCGCGAGTTGCCGACATCTTCATAACCCGGTGGCACGTCGCCGATTTCGGCCTCGCCCACTTTGTGCGAGCCGCGCTCACCGGCCACGTTGCCCTCGAACAGCATGTACAGCTTGCCGTCGTTCGGGTCGCGGAATGGCCATGGGTCGCGGAAACCCCAGAAGGCGTTTTGGGCTTCGGTCTGGTACATCTTGCCGTCGGCCTCGAACAGCGGCTTGACCTTCTCGAAGCCGACCATGCTGACACCGTGTTCAGTGGTCACGACCCGACCGCGCACCTTGACGATGGTCGCGCCTGGGGTGACGGCGGTGTAATACAGGTCCACTTCACCTCGGTCGTTCAACAGAATTGGCGTACCGGCCCATTCGCGAGCGGTCGGCGAAACCCCTTCGGCCATCACGCGGCCACCGAGCTCCCAGTTCTTGCCGGTACGAGAAAACCAGTAGTACATCTTTGCCCGACCGTGACGATCGTTCCAATCGCGGAGGATGTCGTAGTTACCGTCCTCGTCGAGGTACTGCGGGTCGTTTGGATGACGATCGGCCGTCAGGGTGAAGATCACCGACCAGCCATCGACGGACGTCACGTTACCGTCCAAGTCGCGCAGGGGCATGGTGTCCCAGATGAACACGTCGTTGCTCAATACCGGGAAATCCGCGCGGACCAGCGGCTGAGTGGTGGTGGGATCGTCCGCCCGGACTTTCAACGCATCAGCGCGGGTCCACAGGCTGGGTTGATGGGGGGTTGCAC
This sequence comes from Pseudomonas sp. NFACC24-1, assembly GCF_900115235.1. Lineage (NCBI taxonomy): Bacteria > Pseudomonadati > Pseudomonadota > Gammaproteobacteria > Pseudomonadales > Pseudomonadaceae > Pseudomonas > Pseudomonas sp. NFACC24-1. The sequence continues at coordinate 738 of NZ_FOVS01000040.1, read as the reverse complement.
CGAATTTTTCAGTGGTGGTTTTCATAAGGTAATACCTCGTCCATGAATGGATTCAAATAAATGACGCTTGAGAAATACTGGATGCGCATACAGTTAAATCACCTTATAGAGACGCACCCGTGCGGGTCAAGGAAAAAATGCATTTGTGCATATTTTAGTTTTTTCTTGGAGCTGATACGTTTCAGCTTTGAACGTTTGCAGAAGTTAATTGGGGGGAGAGATCGACGACGTTGGCTGCACACTCGGTACTGTGAGCCGCTACTCTTGGAAAGCGCGCGTAACTGGTCAACGGGCGGAAGCAGTGCATAGAGAGATGGTCAACTGAGTCTGCGGGTTCTGTGCAAAGCTCAACACAAGGCGGGGAGTCAGCGGTTCTGAGGTTGACTGGTGTATCGCTATCGCGAGCAAGCTCGCTTGTATGGTAGGACTTGAAGGGAGGAGGAGGGACAAAGCTCGATTCTGACTGTTAGCCGCAGTACAGACCGTGGGAGATTTCACCCCTCCTCCTTTCACCCAAGCGCCGATAAAGAATGCATCTGGCCTAGACCGACGATAGGAACAAGCCTGCGCCTCTGGGTGAACCCTTCAAGTGTTCAAACCTTAGCCCGGAGGATTTTCAATGGCAATGCCGGTTTCTGTCGCAAAGCCGATCGTGGGTGTTGATGTCGCCAAAGATGAGTTGGTGATTTATCACGCAGAAACAGATCGACTGGAAGCGATCCCCAACACCAAGGCAGC
>NZ_FOVS01000008.1:0-216118 GCF_900115235.1 Pseudomonas sp. NFACC24-1 | reverse complement strand
GAACCGAACGCACGCCTGTACAAGACCGGCGATCTCGGTCGCTGGCTGGCCGACGGCACGCTGGAATACCTGGGGCGCAATGACTTCCAGGTGAAAATCCGTGGGTTCCGCATCGAGTTGGGCGAGATTGAGAATGCCCTGGTGGCCTATCCAGGTATCCGCGAGGCCGTGGTCATTGCGCGGGAAGACAGCCAGGGCGATTCGGACAGCAAGCGCCTGGTTGCCTATGTCTGCGGCGACCCGGTCCCGGCCGAGCAACTGCGCAGCGCGTTGTTGAGCGGCCTGCCCGAATACATGGTACCCAGCGCCTTCGTGCACCTCGATGCCCTGCCCCTGACCGCCAACGGCAAGCTCGACCGTCGCGCCCTGCCGGCGCCCGGCCAGGAATCCCTGGCGAGCAAAACCTACGAGGCGCCCCAGGGTGACACTGAAATCGCCATCGCCGAGATCTGGAAAGGATTGCTGCACCTGGATCAGGTTGGCCGTCACGACGGCTTCCTCGAGCTGGGCGGCCATTCGCTGCTCGCCGTACAGTTGCTCTCGCGGCTGCGACGCAAGCTGGGTGCACGGGTGACCTTGCGCGAACTGTTCGACGCGCCGACCGTGCGTGGCCTCGCCGCCCTGGTGCATGGGGCGTCGCCCACCGAGGCCGTGTCGATTCCCTTGGCCAATCGCGCGGGACGACTACCATTGTCCTTTTCGCAACAGCGTTTGTGGTTCCTCGATCATCTGGACCACGCGGCCGGTGCGGCCTATCACCTGCCATTGGCCTTGAGCCTGAAAGGGATGTTGGACAAAGCTGCGCTGCAAGCAACCCTCGACCGCCTGGTAGCGCGCCACGAAACCTTGCGCACGCGATTCGAATTGGTGGACGACGAGCCACTGCAAAAAATCGCCCCGGCCGACTACGGTTTCCGCCTGGAGCAGCAGGACCTGCGTGCAATGGCCCCCGCTGAACGCCAGGCCACGCTCGAGCACCTCGGCCAGATCAACGCCACACAGTTGTTCGACTTGCACAGCGGGCCACTGATGCGCGGCCACCTGGTACAAGTGACCGATGACGAACATGTGCTGTTCATCACCTTGCATCACATCGTTTCCGATGGCTGGTCCAACAGCGTGCTGGCTCGCGAGGTCAGCGTGCTCTACAACGCCTTCACTCAAGGCCAGAAAGACCCGTTGCCGCCCCTGGCGCTGCAATACGTGGACTATGCCGCCTGGCAACGACAATCCCTTGAAGGCCCGGCGCTGCAAACCCAGATCGACTTCTGGCGGCAACACCTGGAAGGTGCGCCCGTGCTGCTGAACCTGCCGCTGGATCGTCCGCGCCCGGCGATACAGCGGTATACCGGTGGCATCATCGAGTGCAGCTTTTCGCCCGCCCTCAGCGCCGATCTGCGGGCATTCAGCCAGGCCCGGGGCACCACGTTGTTCATGGTGCTGCTGGCAGGCTGGTCAGTGTTGATGAGCCATCTGAGCGGCCAGGCAGATGTAGTGGTCGGCACGCCGGTGGCCAACCGTCAGCGTCCGGAGCTGGAGGCGTTGATCGGTTTCTTCGCCAACACCCTGGCGTTGAGAGTCTCCACCGAGCGTGATACCCGCATCGACGAGCTGCTGGGGAAAATCAAGGACTTGACCCTGGCCGCCTACAATCACCAGGACCTGCCCTTCGAACAGGTGGTGAGCGCCCTGCAACCGACTCGCAGCATGAGCCACAGCCCCTTGTTCCAGGTGATGTTGAGCCTGGACAACACGCCACCGGCACCGTTGCAGTTGCCCGGGCTCGAGGTGCAAACCCTGGCAAGCCCCCACAACACCACGCAGTTCGACCTGTCGCTGTCGCTGATCGACAATGGCGAACGCATCGCTGGCAGCCTGCAATACGCCAACGACCTGTTCGACCTGCACACCGTGCAGAACATCGCCGGATTGTTTGCCAAGGTCCTGGAAAACCTGGTGACCGACGCACAGCAATCCATCGGCCAGTTGTTGCAGGACACGCCGCCGCTGGAGCGCTCGGCCAATGCCGTCGTCCAGCCCGTCATCGCTGAAGACGGTCCTGTGCCGTTGCCTTATGAAGCGCCTCAAGGGGATACCGAGATCGCCATCGCGGCCCTCTGGCAGGACCTGTTCAAACAGGAACGGATCAGCCGCCACGACGACTTCTTCAGCCTCGGTGGTATTTCGCTGATGGCGGTGCAAATGGCCTCTCGCCTGCGCAAAGTCCTCGGGAAACCGATCGCCGTGCGCGACCTGTTCGTCGAGCCGACCATTGCCGGTTTCGCCAGGACCCTCGATGGCCAGTCCCGGCCCGGTGTCCAGCGCAATCTGGTGCCGATCCGCCGCACCGGCTCCCAGCGACCGCTGTATCTGGTCCATCCCTTGGGCGGTGAAGTGCAATATGCGCGGGACCTGGCGCCAACGCTCGATCCCCAGATACCGGTCTATGGCTTGGCCGCCAGTGGCTTGGTGGCGGGCGAGGCCCCCCTGTCCGATGTGCCGGCCATTGCAATGCGTTACCTGACGGCCATCCGCCAGGTCCAGCCGCAAGGTCCGTACCGGATCGCCGGTTGGTCGGCCGGTGGCCTGATCGCCTATGAAATGGCCCGTCAACTGCAGGCCGGCGGTGAGGCCATAGAGTTCCTCGGCATCATCGATACGTCGACCCGTCCGGACCCGCTGCCCGAGCCATCGATCAGTGAAGCGCAGTTCCTGATGGCCTGGCTACCCGAGGGGATCGACCCTGATCTGCTCCGGCAACTGACGGCGCTGGCGGAAGACTCTGCCATCGAGGCGATGCTGACACTGTGCATGACCCATCGCCTGCTACCGGAGGAGTTGCCCGATGACATCGACGCTGCCCTGCTGCGCACGCACTTGGGCGTTGCCTATGCCACGCGGCTGGCTATCGGCAGCTACGTCAGCCCGCCCAGCCCGCTCACGGTGTCGTTGTTCACTGCAAAAGATCAGCAACGCAGCGACCCGACCCTGGGCTGGCGTGCGTTGCTGCAGGATCAGGTGAACGTGACGGCCCTGCCCGGCACCCACAACACACTGGTCAAGGCGCCCCATGTAGCCCGGCTGGGCGAGGCAATTTCCCAGGCCTTGAAAACCGCCAGGGTGTCATGACAGCCCCGGGCTGTCCCGCGAGCAATTCGCTGGGCAGCCCGAGGTGTGGAGGCTGATCCATCGTCATCGCGAGCAAGCTCGCTCCCACAGGGGATCCGAGGTGTTCATGGAGCTTGCATTCACCACAGGCCGCCTTGTGGGAGCGAGCTTGCTCGCGATGACGGCGGCACAGCCGACATCGGCACACGCTGACCCACCGCTTCGCGAGCAAGCCCCACAGGTTTCATCCCTGATCTGCGAGCCGGAATGTCCCCATTTTCCGCTACAGACGTTTCCTACCTGCAACCGCTTAAATACCCCCTCGAGCTGAATCGTTTTTTGTGGATGGAGTCCACAGGCGATGTCCGGTCGCCCGCCGATCAGGACTGTTACCCACCGCACGATCACTCAAAAAGGGAGCCTTATGCATGTGATCATTACGGCCATCGGCTCAGCCGGTGACGTTCACCCATTTATCGGGATCGGCCGCACCCTCGCCGCACGCGGGCATCGGATAACCTTTTGCGCCAGCGCCGCGTTCGCTCCGGTGATCGAGCGCTGTGGCTTCAAGTTCCTGCCCTTGGGTACCCGCGAGGAATATCAAGCGGTCATGGCTGACCCGGCGTTGTGGCATCCGCGCACGTCACTGCCCACCCTATGGAAAACCGTCGGTGGCACGTTGCGCGAACAGTATCGGCTACTGGAACAAGCGTGTGACGACGACACCGTCCTGCTGGGCTCGTTGTGGGCATTTTCCGCGCGCCTGCTACAGGAAAGACACGGCATCCCACTGGTCACTGGCCAGGTCACACCGTTCGCCATCTGGTCGCCCCTCGCGCGCCCCGTCCATCCGCCTGGAACGAACCTGCCGACCTTCGTTCCGTATCCCTTGCGACGCCTGCTGCTGGGGGTCATCGAGCACACCTTTCTCGATCGGCTCATGAAGCCTGAGCTCAACGGTTTTCGCCGTGAATTGGGCTTGCCTGGGGTCAAACGCATCATCAGTCAGTGGATCTCCTCGCCCGACCGGGTATTGGGGTTGTTTCCGGACTGGTTCGCCCCGATCCAACAGGACTGGCCTGCCCAGACGGTACTGACCGGCTTCCCGTTATTCGATGAATCCGGCTTCGAGGCCCCAGACGCCGAGCTGGAGGACTTTTTGAATGCAGCCCCACCGGTGGTGTTTACCCCGGGTTCGACGACGGTCAATGCCGAACAGTATTTCGCCGCTGCGGCGAAAGCACTGAAGTTGATCGACCGCCGTGGCGTGTTCCTGACCAGCCAGCCGGTCGACCCGTCGTTGTCCAGCGACGGCAGGATTCTGGTCAGGCCTTATGTTCCCATGAGCCGCATCCTGCCCCATACCTCGGCCCTGGTGCATCACGGAGGCGTCGGGACCACGGCCCTGGCAATCGCCGCCGGGGTGCCACAGATCGTCACCCCATTTGCCCACGACCATTTCGACAACGCCGCGCGAATACAACGCCTGGGATGCGGCTTGCAGGTATTCACGCCGGCCTCCGCCGAGTCACTGGCCTCAGCCCTGGACACGGTGCTGAACAGTGCTGACGTGCGCACCCGTTGTGACCGCTACAGCAAGGCGATGGCCAGTGGTGACAGCGCCCGCGAAGCGGCAGCGCTGCAAATCGAGGCAATCGCCCGCAGAGCCGCGACGTATCGCGTTGCGTAATCACGGATTGATTGGCGACTGACACAGCGCTGCCATTGGCCCGGCCAGAAGGCATCACTCTTTTCACTCGTTTCATCGGGCCAGCGGATCGGCCCACGGAGAACACCATGACCCAGACCCTGCCCGCATCGAGCGCAGAGTGCGTGCTTTATCCCCTCACCACCCCGCAACTGGACATCTGGCTGGACCAGGTGCTGCACGCCGACAGTCCGTTGTACAACATCGGCGGCTATGCCCGCATCAACGGCACGGTCGACGCCACGCTGCTGCAGGCGGCCTTCAACCAGATCGTCAACGGCCACGATGCCCTGCGGATCCAGCTGGTGCCCGGCTCCAGCGAGCACCCGCTGCCGCGCCAACGCTTCCTGGGGCCGGTCGACGCCCCGCTGGCGGTGCACGACGTGTCGGGCCATGCCGATCCGGAGGCCAGCGCATTGGCCTTGCTGCAGGCCAAGCTGCAAATCCCGTTTTCCTTTGACGATGGGCTGCTGGTGCGCGCGGACCTGGTCAAGGTCCGGGAAGACCTCCACTACTGCTTCGTCAATTGCCATCACCTGATCATCGATGGCTGGTCCTTCGCCATGATTGGTCGAACACTCAGCCAGGCCTATACCGCCTTGCATGACCAAGCGCAAAACACGGCGACGGCCCCCACCTATCAAGCGTATGTCGAGCAGCAAGTCGCCAGCAAAGACTCGGCTTCGTTCCAGCGCCAACGCCAGTACTGGCTGGAGAAGTACCGCACACTGCCCGAGCCCCTGCTCGCGCCCCGTCACCTGGGTCGACTCGACCAACGCCTGTCGCCCAGCCAGAACCATGCCTGGCGCTTGCCCCGGACGCTTTACAACCGTCTTGGCGAAAACGCGAAGGCCGCGGGCCAGGCGACGGTCTTCCACGTCATGCTCGGGGTGCTGTACAGCTACTTTGCGCGCACCGAACAACGGGATGAAATCGTCATCGGCCTGCCCATCCTCAACCGCGCCAATGCCGCACACAAGGCCACGATGGGCTTGTTCGTCGGCATGAGCCCGGTACGTCTGAGCCTGGGCACCGACCTGAGCTTCAGCGACCTGGTCGGCAAGATCGCCCTGACGCTCAAGCAGGATTATCGCTACCAGCGCTTCCCGCTGAGCGAATTGAACCGCGAACTCGGGTTACAGAACCTGGGGCGTCGGCAGTTGTTCGACGTGGTGGTGTCCTACGAACAGGACCAGGACACCTGGTACGGGCCCGCGCCGGCACAGCCGGTCAAGCTCAGCAATGGCTACGAACAAATGCCACTGGCGATGCACGTTCGTGAGTCCGCGCCGCAAGACGATGTGTGGATGCACTTCATCTACAACGAGGCCTATTTCGACGCGCCGCAGATCGAGGCCCTGCAGCAGCGCTTCATGAACATCCTGGCGTGCGTGGCCGCTGATTTCGACGTGTCGGTCGCGTCCCTCGACCCGTTGGCGCCCTCTGAGCGCCAACTGCTGCGGGACTGGAATCGCACCGACGTCGACTACCCCAGGGATGTGCTGCTCCATCAATTGATCGAGGCCCAGGTCGCCGCTCGCCCCGACGCCATCGCGGTGCGCTTCGCAGACCAGGCGTTGACTTACGACGCGCTGAACCGTCAGGCCAACCGCCTGGCCCATGCCCTGCTGGAAACCGGGCTTGGCCGCGACGATCGCGTTGCCATCTGCCTGGACCGCAGCCTGGAGATGGTGGTCGGCCTGTTGGGCATTCTCAAAGCGGGTGCCGCCTACGTGCCGCTGGACCCGGGTTATCCGGCCGACCGCTTGAGCCATATGCTCAGCGACAGCGCGCCCAGTGCCCTGATCACCACCCAAGGGTTATTGGCGAACCTGCCCGCCGTGACGATGCCCGTGCTGTGCCTGGATGCCGACTCTGAAGCACTGTCCCGACAACCGACGCACAACCCGGACCCCGCCGCGCTCGGGCTGACGCCGCGACACCTGGCCTACGTGATCTACACCTCCGGTTCCACCGGCTTGCCCAAGGGCGTGATGAACCAGCATGACGGGGTCGTCAATCGCTTGCTCTGGGCGCGCGATGCCTATGGGGTCGATGAACACAGCCGGATCCTGCAAAAGACGCCGTTCAGTTTCGATGTGTCGGTCTGGGAATTTTTCCTGCCGTTGCTCAGTGGCGCGCAACTGATCGTCGCCGCCCCCGACGGGCACAAGGACCCGCGCTACCTGATGGACATCATGGCGAGCGCCGGCATTACGCTACTGCATTTCGTCCCATCGATGTTGCAGGTCTTTCTCGACCAGGTAGAGCCACAGCGCCTGCCCGCGCTCCAGCAGGTCTTGTGCAGCGGCGAAGCCTTGCCCCATGCCTTGCAGAAGCGTTTTTTCGAATGTCTGCCGACGGTGCAGTTGCACAACCTCTACGGCCCCACCGAAGCGGCGGTCGACGTGACGGCATGGCATTGCCGGCCTGATGCGCACGACGGCATCGTCCCGATCGGCCGACCGATCGCGAATATCCAAATGCATGTCCTCGACGCGAACCTGCAACTGCTGCCACCGGGGGTGGCCGGTGAGCTGCACATCGGTGGCATCGGGGTCGCGCGGGGTTACCTGAACCGTCCCGAGCTGACGGCCGAACGGTTTATCCACGACCCCTTGGGCACCGAGCCCCAGGCCCGGCTGTACAAGACCGGCGACCTCGGGCGTTGGCTGCCCGATGGCAGCCTCGAATACCTGGGACGCAACGATTTCCAGGTGAAAATCCGCGGCCTGCGCATCGAACTGGGCGAGATCGAAGCCCACCTGCTCGCCTGTGAAGGTGTCAAGGACGTGGTCGTGATCGCCCGCCAGGAAGCCGGTGATGCGTACCTCAACGCCTATTGGGTGAGCGAGCCCGGCTGCTCGCCATCCCCGCAGGCGCTGCAGGAAACCTTGCGCCAGCAGGTGCCTGACTACATGGTGCCCAGGCACCTGGTCGAACTCGATCAGTTCCCGTTGAATGTCAACGGCAAGCTGGATCGCAAGGCCCTGCCCGAGCCGACAGCCAACCTGGATAGCGATACAACAGCCCCACGCACGACGCTGGAACAGGCCCTCGCCGAGCTGTGGCGGGACAACCTCAAGCGCTCGACGCTGGGCATCCATGACAACTACTTCATGCTCGGTGGCGACTCCCTGAAGGTCATCCACTTGCAGATCCATGCCCGTGAACAGGGGATTGCGTTGACCCTGGCGCAGGTCTACCAGTACCCCACCATTGCCCAGTTGGCCGAGGCCCTGGAATCCGGGCAACCCCCGGCCACCGAGTTTGAACCCTTGGCCCACGTGGCGCCTTTCGCCCAGGTTCCGGCGGCGATCCGCCTGGCCAGCGAAGGTGTGTTCGATGACGTGTTTGCCGCTTCGCAACTGCAAGTCGGGATGATCTATCACTCGATGATGCACCCGGACTCGGCGATCTATCACGACATCTTCCGCTACCGCTTGCGCCTGCAGTGGGATGCGCCGGCATGGGAGCGGGCCTGTGCCGCATTGATCCGGCGTCATCCGGCCTTGCGCATGTCGTTCGATATCGGTCACGCCGAGGTGCCCATGGCCCGGGTTCACTCGAGCGTCGAGCCCCCGGTGCAAATCATCGATGTCTGCTCAATGAGCCCCGACGCCCGGGCCCAGGCCATTGCCGCCTACGTGGAGGAACGCAAGCGTTACCGCGAAGACTGGCATCGGGCGCCGCTGTATCAGTTCTGCGTGTTCGTCGCGGAGACTGAAATCGACCTGGTCTTCAGCTTCCACCATGCGATCCTCGACGGCTGGAGCGTCGCCACCTTGATGCGCGACCTGATCACGCTCTACACCTCGGCACCTGGCACCGACGCCCTGCCGGCCCTGACCACCACGCCAGCCGACTTCGTGGCCCTGGAGCAACAAGCCATCGCTAGGCAGACCCACCGCCGGTTCTGGCGCGAATACCTGCACGAGGCGCCCGCCGCGGCCATGACCAGCTGGATCCATGGGGTGGCACCGGACCCGACACCGCACCGCTCGGCCTACCGGGAACTGCCCGCCGCGGACCTGGCCCGGCTCGAAGCCTTCTGCCAGGCCCATGACCTGCCCCTGCGCGCGGTCCTGCTGACGGCCCACGGTTTCGCCCAGGCGATCATGTCCAATCAAAAGGACGTGCTGTGCGGCGTGATCAGTCATGGTCGGCCGGCGTTCGAAGATGCCGCCTCGGTCCTGGGTCTGTTCCTCAATACCCTGCCGGTACGCTTCAGCAGCCAGGGCCAGAGCTGGCTGGAGCTGATCCGGGCAACGATTGCCCAGGAACAACAGGTATTCGCCCATCGGCGCTATCCGTTCGCGTTGATTCATCGCGAGACCGATATCGCCTTGAACGTGGTGTTCAATTACGTCGATTTCTACGTGCTCAAGGACCTGCTGGCCCAAGGCGAAGAGATCCTCACCGACTGGGAAACCACGGAAGCGAGCAACTACGACTTGCTGACCACCCTCGGCCGCCACCCCGCCAACGGTTCGCTGATGTTGAAGATGGACTACCGCACCGCGCGTGTCGCCACGAGCCAGGCCGAAGCCTATGCCGAGTACCTGCTGCGTACGCTGGAACTAATGATCGCCGCGCCTGAGGCCAAGCCGGCCATTCCGGCCTGGCTGCCGCCCGTCGACCGAACTACGCCGCAAGCCACTACGGCTTTACCCCACGACAACCTGTCGAGCGTGTTACTGGACAGTTTCGCCCGCCATGGCGAGCAGACCGCCGTGAGCTTTGGCCAGGCCCGTCTTTCCTACCGCCAACTGCACGATACTTGCGCCCAACTGGTGAGCTGGCTGCACCGGCACGGTATCGGCCAAGGGGATCGGGTCGCAATCATGATGCCCCGCTCGCCCGACCTGATCGTCGCCTTGCTCGGTGTCGTTCAGGCCGGCGCCGCCTACGTTCCGATCGACCTGAGCTATCCGCAGGAGCGTATCCAGCTGATTCTCGAAGACTCGCAGCCACGCCTGGTGCTGTTCGCCGATGCCTCTGCGAACCTGGCGATGGCCCTGGCAGGCCAGGCCGATACGCGCCACTGGGACAGCGTGGTCGCCGGCTTCGACGACGATCTGGCCGGCAGTCACCAACGGGGGGCCGCCATTGCCGCTGGCATCATGGCTGAAGACAACGCCTACTTGCTCTACACCTCGGGCTCGACCGGCCGCCCCAAGGGCGTGGCCATGCCGCACCTGGCCTTGACCAATATGATCCTCTGGCAGAACCGCCAGCAGGCGCAGGACGTCCACTGGACACAAGCGCTGAAGACGCTGCAATACGCACCCATTTCGTTCGACGTTTCGTTCCAGGAAATTTTCTCGACCCTGTCCAGCGGTCATGAACTGGTGATGATTGACGAAGGATTGCGCTATGACTTCATCCGCTTGCTGAAGTTTATTGGCACGCAAGCGGTGAATCGCCTGTTCCTGCCCTACGTCGCCTTCCAGGGCTTGGCCGAAGTCGCCACGCAACTGGGTATTTACCCCACCTCGCTGCGCCAGATCAACGTCGCTGGCGAGCAGTTGAAAATCACTGCCGAAATCCGAGACCTGATCGATCACCTCGGCGACTGCCGGGTCGAGAACCACTATGGCCCGACCGAGGCCCATGTGGTCACGAGCCTGCGACTTGAAGGCGCGACGGCGACCTGGCCGAGCATGCCGCCCATCGGCACACCCATCGACGGGGTACGCCTGCATGTCCTGGACGCGGCCGGCAACCCCTGCCCGGTCGGCGTGACGGGCGACCTGTTCATCGAAGGGGCCTGCCTCGCCAATGGCTACTGGAATCGCCCCGACCTGACCGACGAGCGCTTCATTTATCGCCAGCTCGAGGGGCAGACCCGACGCTTGTATGAAACCGGCGACATTGGCTTCTACTTGCCTGGCGGCGATCTCGTGTACCAGGGCCGCAGCGACGCTCAAGTCAAGATTCGCGGTTACCGCGTCGAGCTCGGCGAGATCGAAGTGGCCATGCTCGGCTCCGCCCGGTTCAGGGCCGACATCGAGCAGGTGGCGGTCATCGACAAGACGGCAACCGACGGCAGCCGTTATCTGGTGGGGTTCGTCCAGGCCCTGCCGGACTGCGAGCCGGACCTGGACCAGTTTAAGGCGGAAATGCGCCTGGCGCTGCCCGACTACATGGTGCCGAACACGCTGGTCAGGATCGCGAAGCTACCGCTCGGGCCCACGGGCAAGATCGACCGGCAGCGCTTGCAAAAGATAGAAGTCCAGACCACCTTGCAACGGTCCTTCATCGGACCGCGCAATGCCATGGAGGATCTGCTGCAAGCCTACTGGCAGGAAACGTTGGACCTGGACAACATCAGCATCCACGACAACTTCTTCGAGCTGGGGGGCAATTCGCTCAAGGCGGTGCGACTGGTGGCCATGCTCGCCAGACATCAAGGCCTGGAACCTTCGCTGTCCGATTTTATCCAGGCACCGACCATCGCCGAATTCGCCCAGGTGTTGCAACAGACCGAAACCGGACACCCCGGCGCCGGCGCGCTGGTGGACTTCAAGAATGCCACGCGCAAGCCGACGTTGTTCCTGGTCCACCCCATCGGCGGACACGTGCTGTGCTATGCGGCACTGGCGCGGGTGCTCAAGGACCAGGTCCACCTGTATGCCCTGCAAGCGCCAGGCACATGGGATGGCCGTGAACCGCTGCAATCGGTGCAGGCCCAGGCGGTGTACTACGCGGACGCCATCGAGCGGGTCGCTCCTGAAGGCCCCCTGAACATAGGCGGCTGGTCCTATGGCGGCGTCGTGGCGTATGAACTGGCCAGCGAGTTGCAGCGGCGCGGACGGCGCCTGCATAACGTGTTCCTGCTGGACACCATCGTGCGCGTCAGGCAGGGCGAGGTGCAGATAGAACGCAGCGAGTTCATGAACTGGTTCATGTGGGAACTGCTCAGCGGCGACGGCCAGAAGGAATACGCCTATCAGGCCCTGGACTTTTCCTCCCTGGACGACCCGCAGGCCTTCGCGGCGATCCGGCAGCACGGCATCGACCAAGGCATTTTCGACGAGACCATCACCCTGGCGACACTCGATCAGCTGTTCCGGGTGTTCCATGCCAATTGGCAAGGACTGCTGGACTATCGCTTCCCGCCACTGGACCTGCCCATCACGCTGTTCGCAGCGGACGTCGAGCTGCCCGATGTACTGCAAGCCCCCCATGAACTGGTGGGTACCGCCTTCCGCGACCCGTACCGCGGCTGGCGCTCGATTGCACCCCAAGTGCAGCGAGTCGCCGTGGAGGGTGACCATCTGACCATGATGCGCGAGCCGCACATCGAGCGAGTGGGCCAATGCATCCGATCACGGATGGACCTGGCCCGGGCCAGGAACGCCGAATCCATGAATGCACTGGCTTGACCAAGACCGCCGATCACGGGGCCGGATTGACGGCCCCGCTTGACTCCATCGCCCGGTCGTTCCGGGCCCGATACAGGTGAAACAGCATGACAGCATCCAAAAAAGCCATTGTCGCCGGCGCCGGGATCGGCGGGCTGACCGCCGCCATCGCGCTGCAGCGCGCGGGCTGGCAGGTCAAGGTCTTCGAAGCGGCCCAGACACTGCGCACCGGTGGCACCGGCTTGTCCGTCATGGCCAATGCCATGGCGGCGTTGCACTCGATTGACGCCCATGTTCCGGTGGAACAGGCCGGCCAGGTGATCCGCGACTTCTTCTTCAAGAAGCACCAGGGCGATGCCATCACCCGCATGCCGATCCACGAGATCGGCGAACAGTTGGGTCATCCCAGTGTGAATATCCAGCGCCCGCTATTGCTACGCGCATTGGCGCAGCAACTCGCACCCGACACCTTGAGGACCGGGTTGCGCTGCACGGGGTATGACCCTCGCCCCGATGGTGTGGTGGTGCGATTCGAGGACGGCAGCCTTCAGGAAGCCGATCTGTTGATTGGCGCCGATGGCCTGAACTCGGTGATTCGCCAACAGATGCTCGGCGAAACCCCAACCCGCCCATCGGGTTATGTCGCCTGGCTGGCGGTGGCGCCCTTCAGCCATCCGGTCATGACCGAAGGCTACGTGGCGCATTACTGGGGACGTGGCAAGCGCTTCGGACTCTGCGATGTCGGGGACGGCCAGGCGTATTGGTGGGGCACCTGCAATCACGACAATGCGGCGGATGCCGCCTTGAACATCAGCAAGCAGGAAGTGCTCGCGGCCTACGCCGGCTGGGCGCCGGAAGTCGTGGCTGCCATCGAGGCCACCCCTGAGAGCGCCATACTCAAAATGCATGCCCGGGACCGCCATCCCGTCGAGCAATTCTGCGATGGACACGTGGTGCTCTTGGGCGATGCGGCTCATCCCATGCTGCCCAGCCTGGGCCAAGGTGCCGCACAAGCGATCGAGGATGCCGTGGTACTGGCCGATCGACTGACGCAAACGCCAGACCTGCGCACCGCGCTGCTGCACTACCAGGCCCATCGTCACCCGCGGGCCAACGGGATCGTCAATGCCGCGCGCTTCATGAGCGGTATCGAGCAAACCGAGTCGAGCCTCGCCTGCTGGCTTCGAGAATGGTATATGCGCCTGGCGCCACAGAGCAGCTTGCGGAAAAAGAACATCGACCTCCTCTCGTTCAAGCCCTGCGCATGACCTGGCGAAACGGTCACTGAGCGAACTGGGCGGGACGGCGTGAAACCCGACCGATTACCGATGACACTAAAGCGTCAATGACAAAAAGCGACTCCCATATAGACAAAAAACGACATGCACCGGGAGGAAAATCGATAAACGAGAATTCTTCACCATACTGGGATTCCGGAATTGGGACACTACTGCAAGACAATTCCCACGTTGACAATCATGAAAAAAGCAACCTCTCGAGAATCGAACCTAGAATACAACCACTTGATTTAGCTGAATATTTTCATTAACTCGCGCTGAAAGCCGTCCCCTGCGGCGATCATCGTAAAGGAAAAAACCTGTGACCCAACGTGTTTTTTGCCCGGAGGTATCCAAGAACCCACACCCCACTGACTGACCCGGAATGTCCCTGTTTTCCCTTACAGACTTTTCCCACATGGAAACGCCTAATAGCCCTACCGGCTAAACCGTTTAAGTCAATAGGTTCACAAGACGATATTGGCTCCAAGTATCAACTCCAGAAGAGGCTCAAGCATTTTGGAAGCGGTCGGATTTTCTTCCGTCGACATCACGGATGCGGAGTTTTTTCGAGTAAGCAGGAATAAGGACTATGAATCGACATGCGTGTATTGAGGGTGCAGAAAAATCGCACCTCTACGTAGAGCTAGGAAAGCTGATTTCAAGTGTCGGACACGAGAGTTTCTTGACCAACGTGCACCAGATGATCGAAACAACGGTGCCTGTCAGTCGACTCGAATTGAGTGAATGGACAGCCGACGACACCCAGTCGAACGTCATCGATGTACAGCTGTTGGGGTATGCGGGTGCGGAAAAAAACGTGCACATGCAATCCCCCTGTCCCACCACGGCGATACAGCGCAACGATCACCCTTTGGTGAAAAGAGTGCTGGAGGTCGATGACGCCCTGCTGATCCACCTGAACGCACGAATGAAAGATGAAAGAGGCAATGACTGCCTCGGCACTTCCCACCAGTGCATTCTGATTTCACGCAAGGCCAACCGCCGCTGTGTGATCTCATTGCAACGCCCTCAGGTACAGCGCGACTTTTCCCTTCAGGAACTGTCCTTTCTGAAATACCTTTCCGAAACACTGCTGCCCCTGGCCGAGCGTCATGCGCACCTCAATCGCCAATCTTTCAAAGCCTCTGGCAGCGCTACGGGCCATCCACTCGATGCCGCCGAACAGACCCAGTTGCAACGGGATTTCAATGATCGATTGAGCCCCTGCGACGTCACCCTTTCCGTGCGGGAAAAAGAAGTCTGCCTGGGCCTGCTGGCCGGGGGCACCGTGCCGGAGATTGCGGAAAAGCTGCAGGTCAAGAACAGCTCCATCGAAACCTACCTCAAGCGTGCCGCCGCCAAGCTGGGCGTGAGTGGGCGGCATGGGCTGGCGAAGTGGATGATCGGATCATGACGGCTCGCCGCGCACGGCCCGCCAGAACCCGCCTGCCTGGGCCTGCGGGGTCTGGGCAGGCACCACAATGAGATAACAGGTCGATGCATAAACTCTTGAGCCCCTTGGCGGCCGCGGCATTCATGCTGGGCGGTTGTTCGCTGATCCCGGACTACCAACGGCCCGACGCACCGGTCGCCGGGCAGTATCCGCAAACCTCGGCCTATGCCCCGGCCTTGTCGGGGCCCCTGGCGGCCGAACAGGGTTGGCGTGACCTGTTCCAGGATCCGGTGCTGGCGCAACTGATCGAAAGCGCCCTGGCCAACAACCGCGACTTGCGGGTAGCGGCGCTGAACGTCGAGGCTTACCAGGCGCAGTATCGGATCCAGCGGGCGGACCTCTTCCCGGCGATCAGCGCCAACGGCACCGGTTCGCGCCAGCGCCTGCCGGCCAGCCTCACCGGAACCGGTAACGCCGCCATCAGCAGTTCGTATTCGGCAACCCTGGGGATCAGCGCTTATGAACTGGACCTGTTCGGGCGCATACGCAGCCTCAGCGACCAGGCGTCGCTGATCTATCTGTCCAGCGAAGAGGCCCGCCGCAGCAGCCAATTGAGCCTGGTGGCCAGCGTGGCCAGTGCCTACCTGACCTGGCGTGCCGACCAGGAACTGCTGGCGCTGACCCAGGACACGCTCCAGTCCTATGAGCAAAGCCTGCGCCTGACCGAACGCAGTAACCAGGTCGGCACCGCCTCGGCCTTGAACCTGAGCCAATCGCGAACCTCGGTGGAAAGCGCCAGGGCCAGCCTGGCGAAGTTCCAGCGCCAGGTCGCCCAGGACCTCAACAACCTCACGTTGCTGGTGGGCACGTCGGTCGCCGACGACCTGCCCGGCCGTCCATTGGCATCGGACCTGCTCAGAGAAGTACCGGCGGGACTGCCCTCGGACTTGCTGCAACGCCGCCCGGACATCCTGGAGGCCGAGTACCTGCTGCAATCGGCCAACGCCAACATCGGCGCGGCCCGTGCCGCCTTTTTCCCCAGCATCAGCCTGACCGCCAACGCGGGCAGTTCCAGTACGGAACTGTCCGGGCTGTTCAAGGGCGGATCGGGCAGTTGGACGTTTCAACCGCAGATCAACCTGCCGATTTTCAATGCTGGCAGCCTTCGGGCGAGCCTGAACTACTCGAAAATCCAGAAAGACATCCGCGTGTCGCAATATGAGAAAGCCATCCAGACCGCCTTCCAGGAAGTGTCCGATGGCCTGGCGGCACGCAAGACCTATAAAGACCAGTTACTCGCCCAGCGCGATCTGGTGCAAGCCAACCAGGATTACTACCGCCTGGCGGAGCGGCGTTATCGCATCGGCGTGGATAGCAGCCTGACGTTCCTCGATGCCCAACGCTCGTTGTTCAACGCCCAGCAAACCCTGATCGTCGACCGGCTGTCGCAACTGCTCGCCGAAGTCAATCTGTACAAGGCACTGGGTGGGGGTTGGGTAGAACGCACAAGCAACGTGACTGTGAGGTGACTGCAAATGGGCACATTCGAACCCGGGGCACTGGTGCGCTTACGCTCGGGAGGCAAGACGATGGTGGTCAAACATGCCTCTTCCATCTCCCAGATGCCGGATACCTTGCTACTCCTGTGTGAGTACCGGGCCAAGAATCGCCTGGTGCAAGGCTTCTATGCGATCCGCGACCTGATTCCGGCCTCCGGAAACCCGGGCCCTGAAAGATCATAGCAACGCCAATCAGCCGGCCCTTGTGGCGAGGGGATTTATCCCGTTGGGCTGCGCAGCAGCCCTGAGATCTGCCGCTGAGGTGCGTCAGCTTGATTGCATTCAGCTTTTTTGGGCTGCTGCGCAGCCCAGCGGGGATAAATCCCCTCGCCACAAGACGGGCCGTCATCAGACCGTACGCGAATACTGGACTGTCTGGCCTGCCTCCAGGTATGCGTCGAACGCCATGGCCACGTTGCGCATCATCAATTGGCCCTGGGGCAACAGCACCAGCTCATCGTCGCGAATGTCCAGCAACCCGTCGCGCACCAGCTCCCGGAGTCGTTCCAGGGCATCGGCGAAGTATTCACCAAATCGAATGCCGTGGGCGTTGTCTATCCGGTCGAAGTCGATGCGCCCATGGCACATCAGTTCGCTGATGACCTCACGCCGCAGGCGGTCATCGTCGCTTAGCCGATAACCGCGCTGCACCGGAAGCAGGCCTTGATCCAGCCGGGCGTAATACTGGGAAAGCTCCTTGACGTTCTGGTTGTAGCTGTCACCCACCTTGCCGATCGACGACACCCCCAGGCCAATCAGGTCGCAATCGGCGTGGGTGGAATAGCCTTGGAAATTGCGCTGCAAGGTGCCCAGGGCGCGGGCGCGCACCAGTTCGTCATCTGGCAAAGCGAAATGGTCCATGCCGATGTAGACGTAGCCGGCTTCGGTCAGGCGATTGATGGTCAGTTCCAGCAATTGCAGCTTGCGCTCGGGCGGCGGCATGTCTTCGGGGCGAATCATCCGTTGCGCCCGAACCCGTTGCGGCAGGTGCGCGTAGCTGTAGGCCGCGATCCGGTCTGGCCGCAGGGCGATGATCTTGCTCAAGGTGATATCGAAACTGGCGATGGTCTGCAACGGCAGGCCATAGATCAGGTCGACGCTGACGGATTTGAAGCGCGCCCGGCGCGCGGCCTCCACCAGCTCGACGACCTGGGCCTCGCTTTGCACCCGGTTGACGGCAATCTGCACCTGGGCATCGAAGTCCTGGACGCCAAAGCTCAGGCGATTGAATCCCAGTTGGCGCAGGCCTTGGATCTGTTGCGCATCGATGGTCCGCGGATCGACCTCGATGGAAAACTCATGGGCGTCGCTGTCATCCATGTCGAACGACTGGTGCAGGCAGTCCATCAGGTCGGCCAATTGTCCATGGGTCAGGTAAGTCGGCGTGCCCCCGCCCAAATGCAACTGGGTCAGTTTGCGCGAGCGGTCGAACAAGGCCGCTTGCAGGGCTATTTCGCGCTTGAGGTAGGTCAGGTATTCGGCGGCGCGATGGGTCTTGCGGGTGATGATCTTGTGGCACGCGCAGTAATAGCAAAGGCTCTGGCAGAACGGGATATGGATGTACACCGACAACGACTTGGGCTGCGCAGCCGCGTGACTGCGCTGGGCCGCCTGGCGGTATTCGTCCATGGCAAAGGCCTGGTGGAACTGCGGGGCCGTCGGATAGGAGGTGTAGCGCGGGCCCGGGCGGTCGTATTTCTCCACCAAGGCACGATTGAAACCGGAGGCAATCTTCATGAGGGGTTCAACTTTTCAAAAGCGTGTGGGCTTGTCTCATCCGGTGCCGGGTCGAACAGGTTGCAGATCGCATCCACGTTCAAGCGCCCGGCGGGCAAGATGCCAATAAACCGGCTCGTCAGTTCGATCAATCCCTGGTCATGCAACGCTTCCAGCAACGGCCAGGCGGACGCGAAGTGCTCGCGAAACACCAGGCCGAAACGCGCTTCGATAGCCGGTATGTCCAGCTCCAGGTCACAGGAAAGCTGCTCGGTCACGCTCGCGCTGACCTGGTCCTGCGCTTCACAACGCCAGCCACGACACACCGGCAATTGCCCGGCATCCAGTTGCTGGCAATAGCGAAGCAGGTCATCGGTGTTCTGTACGTACAGGTGCTCGATCTGAGTAATGGCCGACAAACCGAAGCCCACGTGGTCACAGTAAGCGTGACGGGTAAAACCCTGGCAATTGCGATGCAGGCGTCCGTGCTCCTGGGCTACCGCCAGGTCATCGTCGGCCCTGACGAACTGGCCCAGGCCGATATAGTGATAACCGGCACCGATCAACTGTTCGCAACAGATGCTCCGCATGGCGTCCTTGTCGGCCGTGCTGCAAACGGCGCCAACCACCCCGGCGTTCTTCGAGCGATAACGATAAGGCGCGCGGGCATAGTCGAAAACGTGCAGCCGGTCCGGTTCCAGTTCGATCAGCGTCGCCAGTTTCAGGGCGAAACTGTTGGGCGTCTGCCAGGCCTGGCCGTAGCCCAAGTCAATGTTGATGGAGCGAAAACCAAACGTGCGCGCCGCATCGATCAGCGAATGGATCGACGCCGGGTTCTGGTAGCAATCGACCGGCAGCTCGCTGTCGACGCCAATGTCGGGCACGCCGATGCTGACATGGGTGAAACCCTGGTCACGGATCAGGCCCATGGTCGACCAGTCGGTGTGATGCAGGTCCACTTCGATGCTGTGATCGGCACCGTCGTACTCGCTGAAGTCAAAGCGCTTGCGCAGATCGTTCATCAGCTTCTGCAAATGAGCGATCACCGGTGTGCCACCGGTCAGGCAAAACTGCTCGACGCGCCGCCCTGCCCCCAGGTGGCAACCGACCAAACCCATTTCATACAAAAGGCGCTGCAGATAGCCCTCGATCTCGCCGCATCGGCAGTCGCTGGCAAGGGGCGAACACGACGCCAGCCGCAAACGCGACGGCAAGTGCACCGCCAGGGATAGGGGCCGTCGTTTCTGGCGGCTGGTGCGCAACCCTCGAAGCAGGTCGAGGGACCCGATGCCGGTATGGAATCTACGCGTACCGACCGGGCAATCGAAATCAGCCACCCCCGAGGCACGTCCCGAGGGTCGCTCGCCAAGAGTATGGAACGGGTCGAACATGACAATCTCCGAGTGGCTGTGCCAGGGCAGTTTGCGCGCTAACCCGCCGGGCCACCTTGACCTGTATCAAGCGCCTTGCGCCCCGCCGCCAGCGCTTACCAGGTGATGTAGAACATGCCCTTGGCCAGCAGCACGATCGCCACCATGTGCAGGAACACGCTGACATGGATGATGTGCACGTAGCGGGCGTTCATGCGTGCGCGCTTGAACAGCCACATGGCCCAGAGGAAATGCCCCAGCACGCTGCCCGCCAACAGGATCTTCAGCCCCAGCAGCACGCCGAAGGACGACTGCAACGGCGAGGACAATGCCGGCCAATAGCGCAGCCAGACCATGCCGCCGCCCGCGCCGAAGAGCACCAGCAGTACCCAAGGCATCAACTGCCGGGCGCGCCGGCTGATGCCCTGCTCCAGCAACACCATGACCTTGGCGGGCAGTTGCTTGCGGATGCTCTCCAGGAACAGGACCTCGAAGAACACCGTGCCGATGAACACCAGCGCGGCAAACAGGTGCAAGGTCAGGAACAGCGGATAACTCATGGGGGCCTCGGTCACCCCTTTCAGCAGGGCGCTGGTTTATTCGAGGTTATCCCGTGGGACTGGAAGTGGGGTTGATGCCAATCAAGGAAAACCCTATCAGTCGCCATGGAACCTGTGGGAGCGGGCTTGCTCGCGAAATCGGAGTGTCAGTCATCGCAGTAGCGGCTGATTCGCCGCCTTCGCGAGCAAGCCCGCTCCCACAAGGAGACATCGTTCGGCCTTGAAAGCGTCAACAGAACGTTGCTCTTGCGCACATCCCACACAACCGCTGATCAGTTAGTCCGGCTTTTTGACACTTTCCCCGATATGCGGTCACAACTTTTGCGCTCCGTTGGGTCATAACACGAAGGTCGTCGATGGAATGTTGACGTCTACCTAGGTTTAAGCCTGATACGGAGATAAGCTCATGATTTTCAACGTACAAAATTTTGGCGCCAAAGGAGATGGCATCACAGACGACACAGCAGCCATCCAGAGTGCGATCGATGCGGCGGCCGCGGCCGGCGGTGGGCAGGTGTACATGCCCACTGGCACCTACATCGTTTCGGGGGGTGAGGAACCTTCCGACGGCTGCCTGATGCTCAAGAGCAACGTCTACCTGTACGGCGACGGCATGGGCGACACCACGGTCAAGCTGGCCGATGGTTCCGACACCAAGATCACCGGCATCATTCGCTCGGCCTATGGCGAGGAAACCCACGATTTCGGCGTGAGCAACCTCACCATCGACGGCAACCGCGACAGCACCACCGGCAAGGTCGACGGCTGGTTCAACGGCTACATTCCCGGCGAAGAAGGCTACGACTCCAACGTCACCCTCGACAGCGTCGAGATCAAGGATTGCTCCGGGTACGGCTTCGACCCCCACGAGCAAACCGTCAACATGGTCATCAAGAACAGCGTGTCCCACGGCAACGGCCTGGACGGTTTCGTCGCCGACTTCCTCAGCGACAGCACCTTCGAAAACAACATCGCCTACAACAACGACCGCCACGGCTTCAACGTCGTCACCAGCACCCACGATTTCACCCTGACCAATAACGTCGCCTACGACAACGGCGGCAATGGCATCGTGGTGCAGCGCGGCAGCGAGGACATTCCCTCGCCCAGCAACATCACCATCACCGGCGGCGAGGTGTATGGCAACGGTGCCGAGGGGGTGCTGGTCAAGCTCTCCAGCGAAGTGACCGTCACGGGCGTCGACATCCATGACAACACCAGTGCCGGGATCCGCATCTACGGCAGCAACCACGTCGACGTCATCGATAACACCCTCAACAACAACTCCCTGGGCAGTGCCGTACCGGAAATCATCATCCAGTCCTACGACGACACCCTGGGCGTGTCCGGCAAGTACTTCAACGGCAGCGATAACCTCATCCAGGGCAACATCATCAGCGGCAGCGACCTGTCGACCTACGGTGTTGCAGAGCGCAATGAAGACGGCACCGACCGCAACGCCATCATTGCCAACACCATCAGCCACACCAGCAAGGGCGCCACGCTGGTCTATGGCGACGGCAGCTACGTCAGCGCCACGGTACCGATGACCACCGTACAAGGCACTGCGGGCAACGACACCCTGCTCGGCAGTGCCGCGAGCGAGATTTTCTATGGCGGCGCGGGCAACGACACCATCAATGGCGCGGCCGGCGGCGACATCCTCGTCGGTGGCGCAGGCGTCGACAAACTCACCGGCGGCACTGGCGCCGATACGTTCCGGTTCGTCGCTCAGTCGGACAGTTACCGCAACGCGACCACCAGCTTCGATGACACCATCACCGACTTCGACGTCACCCAGGACAAGATCGACCTCGCCGGCCTCGGTTTCACCGGCCTGGGCAACGGCCGTGGCGGCACCTTGCAAGTCAGCTACAACGCCAGCAGCGACCGCACCTACATCAAGGACTTCGACGCCGATGCCAGCGGCAATCGTTTCGAGCTGATCCTCTCGGGCAACCTGGCCAGTACCCTGACCGCCAGCAACTTCATCTTCAACCGGGTGATCACCGGCACCAGCGGCAGCGACTCGCTGTTGGGCAGCGATGCGGCCGACACCTTGCTCGGCCTGGCGGGCAATGACAGCCTCAGTGGCGGCGCTGGCGACGACAAGCTCGACGGCGGTGCCGGCATGGACACCCTCACCGGTGGCGCAGGGGCGGATACCTTTGTGTTCGCCAATCGCCTGGACAGCTACCGCAACTACAACACCGGCGGCGCCAACCTGGGCGACCTGATCACCGACTTCAACGTCAGCGCCGACAAGATCGACCTCTCGGCCATGGGGTTCACCGGCCTGGGGGATGGCAAGAACAACACCGTGTACCTGGTGCTCAACAGCGCCGGCACCAAGACCTACATCAAATCCCTGGAAGCCGACGCCAATGGCAACCGCTTCGAAGTGGCACTGGACGGTAATTACCTCAATACCCTGACCAGCGCCAACTTCGTCTTCGCCACCACGTCGCCGACCAACCAGGCGCCCGTGCTGGCTACGCCGCTGGTGGATCAGAACGCCACCGAAAACACCCCGTTCAGCTACGTGGTGCCGGCCACCAGCTTCACCGATCCGGATAACGACAGCCTGAGCTACACCGCCAAGCTCGCCAACGGCGACCCCCTGCCCAGTTGGCTGACCTTCGATGCCGCCACTCGCACCTTCAACGGCACGCCTCCCGACACCGCGTCGGGCACCTACTCGATCCAGGTCACGGCCACCGATGGCAGCAACGCCACCGTCAGTGACAGTTTTACCCTCGCCGTGCAGGACGTCCCTACAGCCATTGTGATCAATGGCACGCCGAACAACGACACCCTGACCGGCACCGCGGCCAATGAGCAACTGTTCGGTGGCGCGGGCAACGACACCCTCAATGGCGGCGCCGGCAACGACATCCTGGTCGGTGGCACCGGGGTCGACAAACTCACCGGTGGCACTGGCGCCGATGTGTTCCGCTACACCTCGAAACTCGATAGCTACCGCACCAGTTCCACCAGCGCCAGTGACCAGATCCTCGACTTCGATGTGGCCGCCGACAAGATCGACGTGTCGGCCCTCGGCTATACCGGCCTGGGCAACGGGCTCAACGGCACTCTGCAGGTCACTTACAGTTCGTCGACCAACCGCACCTACCTCAAGGACCTCACGGTCGACGCCAATGGCAACCGGTTCGAGGTCTCGATGGCGGGCAACTTCGTCAGCAGCCTGACGGCCAGTCACTTCGTCTTCGCCGACCAGACCAACCCCACCAACGTGGCCCCGGTCGTGGCCACCCCACTCCTGGACCAGAACGCCAGTGAAACCACGCCATTCAAATACACCGTGGCGAGCAACAGCTTCACCGACGCCAACCAGGATGTGCTGACCTATACCGCGACCCTCGCCAACGGCACCGCCCTGCCCACCTGGCTGAGTTTCAATGCCACCAGCCTGACCTTCAGCGGCACGCCAACCAGCACCGCCGCGGGCAACTACGACATACTGGTCAAGGCCACCGATCCCTCGGGTGCCTCGGTCAGCGACAACTTCAGCCTCGTGGTGGCCGATGCGCCCGCCAACACCATTACCGGCACCAACAATGGCGAAACCCTCAACGGCACGACAGGCGCGGACCTGATCCTCGGCCTCGGCGGCAACGATACGATCAAGGCCGGCACCGGCGCGGACATCGTCGACGGCGGTGCCGGACGGGACTCGTTGTACGGTGGCGATGGCGCCGACACGTTTCGCTACAGCAACCTGTCCGACAGCTACCGCGACTACGACACCGGTGGTGTCACGGCCACCGACACGATTTATGACTTCACCGTTGGCGTCGACAAAATCGACGTTTCGGGGCTGGGCTTTCTCGGCCTCGGCGATGGCAGCAACGGCACGTTGTACATGACCCTGAACGCGGCCGGCGACAAGACCTACGTCAAGTCCGCCGAAGCTGACGCCGATGGCAATCGCTTCGAGATCGCCCTCAACGGCAACTACCTCAATACCCTCACCGCCAACGACTTCGTCTTCGGCGAGCGTGCCCAGCAGGACATTCTCTACCTGCCCACCCTCGGCCAATCCAATGCGCGCCTGCTGCGCATGACCGAGGACGACGACCAATCCGGCACTTCGATGCTGGTCAATGACCTGAACCGCTACACCACCTACGACGTGCGCAGCCAGTTCACCGATGCCGATGGCAACGGTATCGACATCGCGGTCGGCGGCAGCACGGTCAACGGCCTGTCCACTCTCAGCCCCGAGGAACTCCAGTTGTGCTGGTGGCTGACAGACACCAACCAACCCGGGCCGGCACTGTTGCGGGCAGTGACGCTGCTGCGTGACCAGCGCACCGAGCTGCAGTCGATCGACAACGTCACCATGGGCATCATCTGGGGCCAGGGCGAGGAAGCCGCCCAGGAAATCGCCCGCGCCACGGACAAGGCCGCGGCGGCAGCGGCGTACAAAGCCGCGACCCTGAAAGTCTTCGATTACCTGCACGCCCAGTTTGGCAATTTCAGTGTGTACCTGATGGAGACCGGTCACTACGAGCAGGATGCGGCCCGAGCCCGGGGTTACTCGGAAGAGAAGATTGCCTCCATCGTCGAAGGCGTCGGTTATGTCCGCGCCGCCCAGG
Organism: Pseudomonas sp. NFACC24-1; assembly: GCF_900115235.1. Taxonomy (NCBI): domain Bacteria; kingdom Pseudomonadati; phylum Pseudomonadota; class Gammaproteobacteria; order Pseudomonadales; family Pseudomonadaceae; genus Pseudomonas; species Pseudomonas sp. NFACC24-1. Next base: position 191,438 of record NZ_FOVS01000008.1, on the reverse strand, counting down.
AGGCCATGGCCGCCGAACGTGCCGACGTCAAGCTGGCGGTGGACTACACCGACCTGCCCTTGCGCTATGAAGTCGATCCGCTGGTATACCCCGATGACGTCTGGCACCTGCACGAAGAATCGGCGGAGATCGTCGGCCAGCGCCTGGCGGATTACATCGCCGATGACCTGGGCTTCCAGGGCAACCCCAACGACAACAACAGCGTGCAGGACATTTTCGACAATGCCCAGAACCAGGGCGGGATGATCTCCGGCACCGACCAGGATGACACCCTGGTGGGCAGCTCGGGCAACGACACGATCGATGGCGACCTGGGCGCCGACACCATGACCGGCGGCGATGGTAACGACATCTACGTGGTCGACAACGCGTTCGACAGTGTGGTGGAAACCAACACCTCGGCCTCGCAGATCGACACCGTGCAGGCTTCGGTCAGTTGGACCCTGGGCGCCAACCTCGAAAACCTGGTACTCACCGGCATATCGGAGATCGACGGCACCGGTAACGAGCGGCGTAACTTCATCACCGGCAACGCCGCCCATAACGTGCTCGATGGCGCCGCCGGGGCCGACAGCATGAGCGGTGGCGACGGCAACGACAGTTACTTTGTCGACAATGCCGACGACAGCGTGATCGAGACCAACGGCAATGCGATGACGGGCGGGATCGACAGCGTGCACAGCAGTCTGGCGGCCTATACCTTGGGCAACAATGTCGAAAACCTGTACATCGACAGCACTGGCGCCGCCAACGGCACGGGCAACGCGCTGGACAACACGCTGTTCGCCGGCGCCGGCAACAACATCCTGGACGGGCGCGATGGCAACGATACGGTATCGTTCGAACGAGCCCTGTCCGGTGTTACGGTGAACCTCTCGACGTCTGCGCAACAAAACACGGTGGGTTCCGGGCTCGATACCTTGAAATTCATCGAGAACCTGACGGGAAGCGCCTATGCCGACACCCTGTCGGGAAACAGTGCAGGGAACGTCCTCGACGGAGGAGCCGGCAACGATACGCTGGTGGGCGGTTCGGGCGATGACCGGTTGATCGGCGGCGCGGGCACCGACAACCTCACCGGTGGCACGGGCGCGGACACCTACGCGTTTGGCGCGCTGTCGGACATGGGCGTCGGGGCTTTGCGCGATGTGATCAGCGGCTTCAAGAGCGCGGAGTTCGACAAGTTGGACCTCACCGGCCTGGACGCCAACCCGCTGACCGCCACGGTTGATGCCTTCACGTTCATCGGCAGCAATGCCTTCGACGCCACCAACGCCACCGGCCAGTTGCGCTTCGTCGATGGCATCCTCTCCGGCAGTACCAACGCCGACGCCACCCCCGAGTTCGAATTCGAACTGGTGGGCGTCAAGGAGCTGCACGCCAGCGACTTCACCGCCTGAAGCAAGCACCCACAAGGGGGATTGGCCCCCAGATTAGACTGTGGGAGATCAAACTGTGGGAGCGAGCTTGCTCGCGATGACGGCAGCACATCCAGCATGGATGCTGACTGACCCACCGCTATCGCGAGCAAGCTCGGGTCCCACAGGGGTCGTGCTGTGCCTGAAAGATTGAAGGCAAGCACAGCGCCTGGACAGTTTTTGTGGCGAACTTGAACCCTGGATTGTCTAGAACAGGCTTTGCACCTGCTCCAGCACCGCGCGGTTCATCTGGCCGGTGTGGGTGTGCAGGCTCACATAGCTTTGCAGCATGTCGAGCTTGGTATTGAGCAGGTCCCGGCGGGCCTGGAACAGCCGCTGTTGCGCATCAAGAATATCCACCGTGGAACGCACGCCACCCTGGAAGCCTTTTTCCGTCGAAGCCAGTGCTCGCTGGTTGGACTCTACCGCCCGCTGCATCGCCTTGCTCTTGGTGAACCCGGCGACGACGCCCAGGTAATCCGCCTCGATGTCTTCAGCCAGTTGTTGGCGCTGTACGTCGTAATCGGACTGGGCCCCGGCCAGTTGTGCTTCGGCCTTGGCCACCGAGGCCCGTACCGCCCCGCCGCGATACAGCGGAATGTCCAGTTGCACGCCCACGTAATAGGTGTCCTGGCGCGGGTCGAGTTCCTGGTATTGACGGGTTTCCCGGCGGGTCAATTGAGTGGTCAACGACAGGGTCGGATAATGCCCGGCGCGCTGACTGTCGGCCTGGGCTTCGGCGACTTTCACTGCCGCCAGCCGGGCGGCCAGCTCGGGACTGGCCTGGCGGGCAATCGCCGTCCAGTACGGCAAGTCCTGCTCCGGCGGGATCGGGCTACCGGCGGCCAGTTCTTCGCGCATCGGCAGGATGTCATCGATGGGCACGCTGGCCCGCCCGGACAAAGCCCGCAAGGCGGCCACGCGGCGCGCCTGGGCTTCAGCCTCCTGGGCTTGCACCAGGTCGAGCCGCGCCTGAGCCTCATCGATATCGGTGATCGCGCCCTGGCCGCCCTCGTACAGTTTTTTGCTCTGGATGACCAAGCCTTGGATGGCCGCCTTTTGCTGCTGGATCAGCTTGATCTCGTTCTCGGCCCGGGCGACGTCGAAATACCCCTTTGCCACCCGGTCATACAAGGTCTGACCGGCCACGTCGAACACCTGGGTACCCAGTTGCCCTCGTGCCTTGCCTTCCTGGTACGCCGCCCAGCGGGCCTTGTCGTAGAGCGGCTGCTGCGCCGCCAGGGTGACGTTGTTCGCCTGGTAATCGTTGCTGTTGACGTAAGTGCTGTCGTCACCGCCGTCGGTACGTCCGCCGTAGCCGTAGCGCGAGGTCAGCGACACTTGCGGGTAGAGGCCACCACGACCGATGTCCTCTTCATGCCGCGAAGCTTCAAAAGCGTGAGCCGCCGATTGCACGGTCGGATCGTTGAGGCGCGAAGCGTCGTAGGCGGCGGTGAGGCTCAGGCCACCCTCGGCGGCCCACAGTGGATTGATCACCGCCCAACCGGTATACAGGCCCAGCAACACACGGCAACGGTAGCGGCAACGGTCGACCATGCTCATTCCTCCTTGAAGGCTGCCAGCAAGCGTTCGCGCAAAGGCTTCATCAGGTAATTCATCAAGGTGCGTTCGCCCGTCACCACCGTGACATCGGCGAGCATGCCGGGGCGCACCAGCAGGCCGGCGCTCTGCAACGCGATCACAGTGTCGGCGGGAATCTCGACCTTGGCGGAGAAGTACGGTTGGTGCGTCTGCTCATTGATCAACTGATCCGCCGACACCGTCGTCACCGTGCCGGTCACCGTGGGTGTATCGACCCGTTGCAGCGCGGTGAAATGCACATGCACCGGCAGGCCCGGGCGCAGTTTGTTGGCCATCAGCGGCTCGAAGCGGGCGGTGATCGCCATCGGCGCATCCAGCGGCACCACCTGCATCAGGGTCTGGCCGGCCTGCGCAACGCCGCCGACCGTATGAATGCTCACGTCCATGACCTGCCCGGCCACTGGCGCGCGGATCGCACCGTTGTCGACTTCAAACTGCAAGGCCCGGATCTGATCGGCATAACCGGCCGCCTCGGCCGAGACTTCGCTGAGTTGGGTTTCGGCATCGCGGCGGAACTCCTGCTGCGCCTGCAAGGCCTTGAGCCGGCTTTCGTTGATCGCCTGCCGAGTCCTGCCGACATCGCCCACCCCAGAAGCAATCTGCCCCGCCAACTGGGCCGCGTTGCGCTCGGCCTCGAACAGCTTGTTGCGTGGAACGTAGCCTTCCCGGGCCAGGTCACGCAGGCCTTCAAGCTCTTGCTGCTGGAAGCGCATCTGCGCGTCGTAGTTGCGCTTGACGCCTTCGTAGCCAAGCAGTTGTTGCTGCAGTGCCGCGGCTTCGTGCTCGATGATCTGCAAGCGGCTACCCAGCTCCGCACGGCGGGTGATGAACAACTGGCTCTGCAACGCCATGGCCGCCTTGACCCGCGGCTCGTCGGCGTGGGCCAGCAGTTCCGCGGGCCATTGGATCTCGGCGCTGCCCAGGCGCTCGGCAATCAAGCGCGCCTCAATGCTGCGATCATTGAGCAGCTTGCCCAGGGTCACGTCCAGTTGCGACTGCGCCTGCACCGTGTTGAGTTGCACGAGCAATTGCCCCTGGGTGACGCGGTCGCCATCGCTGACCAGCAGCTTTTCCACCACCCCGCCGACCAGCGACTGCACCGCCTTGCGCTCCCCCGCCACCACCACGGTGCCGCTGCCCACCACGCCCTGGTCGAGTGGCGCCAGGCAAGCCCAGAGCAGGAAACCACCCAGCGTCAGGACGAGGAACCCCACGCCATAACGCGCTGCACGCCCGGCATCGGTCCTGGCGCTGGGCAGCGCCAGGGTGTTGCGCACGCTCAGCCCCTGCTCGCTGTAAGCGTGTGCCTCTGGGATCAGATCACGCATCTTTGCCAGCCTCCTTGACCGTGGCCGGTCGCGGCCCCGGCATCAATGCCTTGAGCACCCGGTCCCGAGGGCCGAACGCCTGTTGAGTACCGTCCTTGAGCACCAGGATGTGATCGACCACCGCCAGCACACTGGGCCGGTGAGTGATCAACACCACGGTGCTGCCGGCCTCCTTGAGCGCACTGATCGCCTGGACCAGCGCCAGTTCGCCGGCGTCATCGAGATTGGAGTTGGGCTCATCGAGCACGATCAGCGACGGCCGCCCGTAGAGTGCGCGAGCCAGGCCCAGGCGTTGTTTTTGCCCACCGGACAAGCCAAGTCCGCCGGGGCCCAGCGGCGTGTCGTAGCCCTTGGGAAACCTCAGGATCATTTCGTGGATGCCGGCATGCCGTCCGGCGGCGATGATTTTGTCGGCGTCCTGCTCACCGAAACGAGCGATGTTGTCGGCGACCGTGCCGTCGAACAACTCGATGTCCTGGGGCAGGTATCCAAGGTGCGGCCCCAGGGCGTCATGGGACCACTGGCTGATCTCGGCATCGTCCAGGCGCACCGACCCGCCCATGGCCGCCCAGACCCCGACCAGGGCCCGGGCCAGCGTCGATTTTCCGCTGGCGCTGGGCCCGACCACGGCCAACACGTCGCCCTTGGCGAGGCTGAAATTGATCCCGCGCAGGATCGGCTGCGAAGCACCCGGCGGGCCGACATACAACTGTTCCAGGCGCACCGCACCGGTGGGCGGTGGCAACGGCATGCGCAAGCGCTCACGCGGGTGCTGGGCCAGCAATTGGCTCAGGCGCTGATAGCTCTGGCGCCCGGCGTTGAATTGCTTCCACGAGCCGATGGCGATTTCCACGGGCGCCAGGGCTCGCCCCAGCAACAGCGACATCGCAATCATCATGCCCGCCGACAGTTGCCCTTCGAGCACCAGCAAGGCCCCCAGCCCCAAGGCCAGGGACTGCCCGGAGATCCGCACGAAACGCGTCGCCGAAGTGATGCGCGCGCCGCGGTCGCTGGCATGGGCCTGGGCGGCAATGATGCGTTGCTGCAACAGGCTCCAGCGCTGGCGCAACGGCCCGAGCATGCCCAGGGCCTGGATGACTTCAGCGTTGTGCAGCGTGCTGTTGACATAGATCGACGACTGCACCCCCAAGCGATTGGCTTCGCCCAGACGCGTGCGCGTGGCCAGTTCACCCCACAGCGCCAAGCCGATCAGCACCAGGGCGAGCACCAGCGTCAGCACGCCGAACCAGGGATGAAAGATGAACGCCACCAGCAGGAAGATCGGCAGCCAGGGGGCGTCGAGCAACGCGATCAAACCTTGCCCGGTGATCAACTGACGCAACGTCGCCAGGTCACTGAGCACCTGTGCCGGGTTGGCGTTGTGTTCGCGCAGGCTGCGGGCAAAAGCCGCGTCGAAGACCCGCTCGCCCAAGGCATCGTCCAGACCCGCGCTCATGCGGATCATCACCTCGCCGCGCACCCACTCGATCAAGGCACTGAACATGAACAGTCCCAGGGCCATCAAGGTGAGCATGAACAAGGTGGTTTCGTTGCGGCTGGTCAGGACCCGGTCGTAGACCTGCATCATGTACAGCGACGGTACCAGTACCAGCAGATTGATCACGCCACTGAACAACGCCAGGGCCCAGAACACCCGGCGGTAGCTCAATAAGGCAGCATCGATGTCATGACGCGGATCGAGTAGAAAACGCATAGAAGGTCAACCCGCAATAGGAATAGTCGGTCCTGGCGCAATCCATCGCGAGTTACTTGCCCGAAGGCGTCAAAAAAAAGTGCGTCATGTTGCTGACGTGCAGCTATCGGAGCCGATCGTCGCCGCCACGGACGCCAACTACTGACAACGCATCCACCGGTTAGTGCCGGTTCGACACGCTGGTCCTTGAGGTGGGTGACAGACGGAAATACCACGCGTCAAAACTGAAGTTTTTCAATCTTGGACAGGCACTCGGAATGGACATTTCGGCTTATGGAAGCCAATACGCCCCCGACAGGACCTGCCGGGGGCGTACGTCTGATTTCGGGGTCTGAACGACCCGATGCAATCTTTCCTCAGGCCGCCTTGCTCAGCGGCGCCTCGCGAGCCTGGCTTCTATCTCCAACCAGGCACAGCAACAGCGACAAGACGATCGCCCCGATGCTGACATTCATCCACGGCGTAATTTCTTCATCGAGCAGTAACGCCGACCATGCGATGCCTGCTACCAGCGCTGCGAAACTGGCGAATGACACATAAATCCCACCGGCCCGGCGTACCAGTTCGAAAAAGGACCAGACCTCCACCGCCGTGACCAGAACCAGCAGCGTCACCTCCGGCCCGTGCTGGACCAACCCTTGATAGCCCACCTTCGATGTCGACGTCATGAACAACGGCAATGCCAACAACGCCGCAATCACCGACTCATAGGCCGCCATGGTGAACACGCCTAACCCCTTGGGCCAGGCTGCGGCGACGTACAGGTTGTACAGCGCGTAGCTCACCGGAACGCCGATGGCCGCGGCCAGCCAAAGCCTCGACGAGCCCTCGGGAAGCGCCGCGCTGGGCAGCAGTAACATCATCGCAGCGCTGATCCCCAAGGCAGCGCATGACAAATGCCAGACAGTGACCGTTGCCAAGCGCAGGATAAACCCCAGCAAGATGCAAAAAACCGGCGTACTGGTGACGATCAGCGTGAGCAGCGTCGAATCGATGTACGGTGCCACGATCAGCTCAAGCCATATTGGAAAGGCATAACCCAACACGCTGCAAATGATGAGGAACACCCACCAGGACGCATTGATGCGCCACGAACTGCGACTGACCGCCATGAGCGCCATGAATGCAATCGCGACGCCGAACAGCGTCGGAAACAGAATGAGATCGGCTTGAACCCCTGTGCTGGTAATTTTCTTTACCAACACGAAATGCAGCCCCCAGGTACTTCCCATCAGCGCGAGTAAAAGAAAGTTGATGTAACGGGTCATGCGTTAACTCCTTGTCTAGACGCTTCCAGCTCTACGGTATCAGTGCGCGACAGCTTGAGCATGGGAGGATACCCGGGCAGATCCGGCCAACACGGCCTCGATCATTTGCTCAGGGGTAAGGCCGAAAGGTTGACCATGCTCCCAGCATTCACGTGAAGCGATCGCCTCGGTGATTGCCAGGTCATCGATGCACGCGGACAACGATAACGATTTCACTACCGCGAATATCCTCAAGGCTTCAGCATCCTCCGGCGCCCTGACAATGCGAGCATTCAATGCAGCAAGCCACGTCGAGGAATTAACCAGCGAGAGATCTTTGAACTGGTGACGCATGGCAGCGTAGATTTCTTCCATCGTGTAGCTTTTGTTGGAACACAAGTGATGAATCCTTGCACCCGATACGGATTGGCGTAACGCGCTCACGACAGACGAAGCGATTTGCTCAGCGATACGGTCCACCGGACAAATTTCCAACTGCATCGGCATGATCGGGAACTGGCCTATCCGCTGGCAAACGCTCAGGAACTGGTAGACATAGTCGTGACGAGCTTCTTCAAGGTTCATGCTGCTTCCCCAAAGTCGCCCACATCGATAGATCGTCGTCCTCAGTCCGGAGGCGGCGCAGTGCTCCAATAACATTTCAGTCATCCACTTACTTTGCAGATAGCCGGAAGCCACGTTATCGACTTCCATGATTTTGGTTTCCGGCGTAGCCAGGAGAGATGGTTTTGTATCGAACAAGGCCAGTGAAGAAATGAAATGAAAGCTGGCGTTACTCTCAAGCGCCAGATTTATGAGATTCAGGCTCCCTTGGACATTGGTCGTCACCAACTTCGAATAGGGCGACAACATGTTGGTATCGGCGGCACAATGGACAATATCGCTGACGCTGCGTTGCAAGGCATATAAACCTTTCTCGTCGAGGCCGACGTCATCGTGATCCAGATCGCCAACGACAATGTGCAGTCTCTGCAGCGCTTCATTTCTCACGTTAAGCAATTGCGTGAGCTTTTTATGCGGGGACTCGGTGCTGCCCATGGGAGAGCGCACCAGGCAATAAATGGGGCGCTGTGTGCTCTTGAGCAATGCGCGGACCACATGGCGCCCAAGCAGTCCCGTAGCCCCCGTTACCAATATACCGTCCTTGGGGAGACTGACTCGTGGCGCACTGCGGCGAATCAAGCCCTTGAGTCGTTCAAACTCAGCGTAGCGCCAGTCCTTGAAATCTCGTGGGCGTTTTTTTGCGATTCCAGGGCCGCCAACATTGTTCAAAATGGCTCCCAGGCTGGGGTATTCATAGAGCGTGGAAAGCGGCCACTCGTGCCCGCTGTGTTTCTGTAACAGCATGGCCAGGCGTACGATTTCCAACGAGTCCGCCCCATTTTCGACAAGACTGGCATCCCAATTCAGTTCCCGACCGCCCAACGTCGACTGTATTTCCCGGGCAATTTCGCTTCCCGCAAAAGGGCTCGACAGGTCTTTGCTCGTTGCGTCTACAACCGCCATTGCGAGCCTTCTTACTGTGTTGTAATCGATCTTTCCAGCCAGGTTACGCGGTATTTCGTCGAGCAGAATGAAGCTGTTCGGCACCATGTAGGATGGCAGGTCCAACATCAATTGTTGACGTAACGCCAGTTGCGACACCTTCATGCCGGGCATCAGTTGAACGACACACAGAAGCTTGCTGTCACTGCCGGCGTCCGTCATGAAAACGCAGCAGTCAGACACTTCCGGCAATGTTCGTACAATGGACTCGATTTCACCCAGGCTGATCCTGAAGCCTTGCCGCTTCACCACGTTATCCATGCGTCCGTGATATTCCAGCGCTCCATCGCGGCCAATGCGTCCCAGGTCTCCGCTTTTGTAGTAGCGGCGCAGGCTCCGATCGGTTTCCACCCGCACGAAGAATTTTTCCGCCGTCATGTCCGGATTGTGCAAATACCCCTCGGCCACGCCTGGGCTGGATATGCATATCTGCCCCATTGCGCCGAGGGGTGCAGGTTTATCGAAACGGTCCAGCAAGACAATTCGGCTACCGGCAATGGGCCGACCAATAGAGATGTCGTTCCTTGAATCGTCATCCGTGTCAGGACGTCGTACTCGCTGGAGAGCGGTAACGACGGTCGTCTCGGTTGGGCCATAGGAATTGATCAACGTCGGGCGCGGCGCGGGGAGACGGTACCAGTTGTGTATGTCTGATTTGTAAAGGGCTTCTCCGCCAATCACCACCAGATTGACACAAGAAGGAAAATGCAGCTGTTGGGAAGTACAAGCCAGGCTGAGTTCTCGCCAGTACCCGGTCGGCAAGTCAAGAAAAGTAATCTGCTGCTCGTCGAGGAACTGCAGAAAGCTGGCAGGCTGCAAATCGACGGATGAATCACGGATGACCAATGTTCCGCCGGCCATCAGGCAGCAATAGATTTCCTCGACAGAGGCGTCGAACGAGACAGTCGCAAACTGCAGGACCTTGTCCTGGCTCGTAAGGCCGAACGAGTGCTTGGCCACGCTGGCGTAATACGAGAGCGATGCGCGAGAGATCAAGACACCCTTTGGCCGCCCCGTGGTCCCGGAGGTAAACAGTACATATCCGCACCGTGGCTCATTGTCGGGTTGAGCTGCACTCAGGGAGAGTCCCACCGCGACGACAGCATCGCCCTCTACAACCCAGCCTACCCGTGCATCTTCAAGCATCAGCTTGCTTCGCTCGGGAGGAAGCTGCGGGTCTATCGGAATGTAGATAGCGTCCAGCGAGAGAACCGCCAAGGCTGCAACGACGAAGTCGCTGGATCGGGACATTCGCAACGCGACTCGACTGCCGGGCTTCACGCCTTGGCCTGCCAGTTGGGCGACCAGCTTGCGAATGTCAGCCGACAACTGCCCATAACTGATCACCCGGCCTGCGTCGCGAATCGCCACTTTGTCCGGGTCGCGGCAGACGTGCTCCTCGAAAGCCTCCAGTACATCCTGCTCCTCGACTCCATGCAATTTTCCCAGCAGCTCGGAATTCGAATGTTCTGGGCGGGCACGTTCCACGAGGTCCGGTACAACGAAATTATTTTCGTGCTGCAATGCGCAAGCGATGCCATGCAATGTGTCGAAAATCTCATGGGCCAGGCTTCGCTCGAGAAGCTGTCCATCAAAGACCAATTCGACGTTGGTTGCGCTGACGCACATCTGCAGCCGAGCGGCGCCAAATACGCCTGGGCACTGTTCAGTGTCGGACCAGGCGCAGACCTGCCATGAAGTATTCTGCGCGCCAGAGATAGCCCCCAGCGCAGCCTTGCAGAAATCGAGAAGTTTGCGAGCCGGCGCCTGAAAATCGATGTTCGGGCAGTCAACCTGCCCTCGGCGCGATACGACAGTGCAGTTCAAGTTTTCGACCCAATTGGCGTACCAGCTAGCCGTTATGAGCCAGGCCGCAAGTAGCCGGACCTCCAGATCAGAGTCCGGAGTAGCCCGTTCAAGCTTGATCGCCGCCTCGGTCACGCCGTATTCCCCGGCATGGGTTTGTGGACTCCGCGCCGGACCTGTGTGTTCGATTTCATCGAAGGTCATCTCTAATAATCCTTTATAAGTGAGTCGCGACGACAATCAGCCTAATGCGGCGACGATCACTCGGCAGAGATGGTCGATCTGCTCTCGATTGATACAGAGCGGCGGGGCAATTTCGATGGTGGGATCGTTTCGGGTGTAATACAAAGAAGTGATGATCCCGCTGTTCAACAATCGCTCTCGAATCACTTTCACTTCCTCGGCCGTGGCAGGCGCCGAAGAGTCGCTTGAACGCAAGTGGATCGCCTGGAGCAAGCCAGTACCGGTGAGCCCGGAGACTTTCGGGTGGTTACCAAACAAGTCTTGAAGCACACCTTTCAAGTAAATGCCCATGGACGAGGCGTTTTCAAGCAACCGCTCGCGTTCGAGAATCCCGATATTCTCAAGGGCGGCGGCCGCGGCAGCCGGACGACCGCCAAACGTAGCGCCGTGGGCGAACATGCTGTCTTCGCCCTGGGCAAAGACCGCCGCGACCCGCTCGCTGACAATCGTCGCGCCGAGCGAGTCGTATCCGCTTGTAAGCCCTTTCGCGCAAATAACGATATCGGCCTCAAGTCCATACTGCTCGGCGCTGAACCAACTGCCCAGGCGTCCGAACCCGGTGATGACTTCATCGACGATCAACAACGCGCCGGTTTCCTCGCGCAAGCGCTTCAAGCCATCAAGATACTCAGCAGTGGGGGTTACCATGCCATTGCTGGTTTCAACCGTTTCAATCAACACGCCAGCAACATCCTTACCCAGGCCCGGCGTTGCATGGAGCACGTCGCTGAGAGGGTCTGTACTGTCCCGCATCGAAGCGATGGTGGCGGTCATGGGCAAGAGCGGACCAAACTCTTCCTTTAGCGCCGCGAATCCACACACAGACAGCGCGCCCAGCGTGACACCGTGGTAAGCATGATCGCGAGACACCAGCCATTTACGCTGGGGTTCGCCATTCCTGACCGCGAATGCCCGAGCGATTTTCAATGCAGTCTCTACCGCCTCCGAACCGCTATTGGTAAAGAACACCCGGGCATTGGCGCCGACAACAGGTGATGCCAGGCCGGCGAGCGTCTGGGCCAACCGGGAAGAATAAGGGTTTGAAAAACTGAACGGAGAGCAGAATGCCAACTTTCTGGCCGCTTCACTGGCCGCATCAATAATCGAATCACGACCATAACCCACGTTCACGCAGTACGCGCCGCTGATGGCGTCCATGTACCGACGGCCTTCCGAGTCTGTTACATAGATCCCCTGCGCCTCGATTATGGATGAAGGGAACGCATCGGTTTTACCAATCTGGTCGGAGGGAAAAAAATGAAGCCAAGTATTATTATCGGATGACACTTTTTCTTTAAACATGCAAGGTCCTTACGCTTCAGAAACTAAGCGCTCTAATCATCTGGCATCGGCGAGTAAGCGACTGATCTGCGACCAGTCGCATTATTGATATTAGTTATAACGCGCGCCGTCGCTCCCGGCTTTTAAATGGGCAGCGGTAAACGGTGGAAGACGGATGAGCCCGGACTCGGCTGAAGGGCTCGCAGCCAGAGGATCGGTGAGAAAAATCTTGCTGTCACCTTGAAGGTCGACAATGATTTCCCGGGCCGAAAAAAGATGCTCCGTCGCGCCAGGAGCCACTCGATTGGAAAGGGACAGGCTTGAATTCGCCGCGGCGGCAGGCTCCGCAACGGTACCATTAAGTATTTGATGATCAAGTTCAAGGCCGAAGATATCTTGATAGATCATCAATTCCACAAAACCGCGCAAAATATGAGGCGCGGCGTCATCACCGAAACGATCCAGCGCATGGCCAATCAGATTATCAAGCACCCAGCGACCATGGGCTTGGTCGACCGAGGTATGAACATCGAAATAATGACAATCCACCTTCCCTCGGTATATCTCGCGAACCGATTCCCCCAACTGTTTTTGCCACACGATAAAACAGGCTTCATTACGGAAAAAAGCGCCGAGGTAACGCAAGAACTTACTCTTGTCGTGACAGATTTGGTACGTGTAGGCCGAAACCAACATGTTGCTGGTGAGGAAATGATCCTGATACGCATCCGGCGTATCGCTCAGCCCCAGATCAAGCATGGTTTTTTCGTACAAGTGGCTGTGCTTGTCTTCCGGCACACCATTTCCCATTTCATCTTGATACACCCGCAGCAGATGTGACTGCAGGGTGCCGAACGCGCCAGTTGCGTACAGGCCCATCGGAGCCCCTTCAATAAGAAACTCAATTGAGAACTGTGTCAGCAAGCTCCTCATCAGTCCCTGGGCATTAGGGTTGTTGAGAATATAGGAGAGCGTCGGATCGAAGTCGCCATTCTTCAGGCGAGCAAACTCTTCATCCAAGTGAATGCCAAAAAAAGTCCTCAACTGTTCGGCCGAGACGGAGAAATCAACTTTATCCAACTGTGCACTGACCGGGGCAAACACAACAGCCTCAAGGGTTCGCAACTCATCCAGCGCTTTCTTACTCTTGTCCCGACCGTATCGCTCATCAAGATGCTGCTGAATATCCCCATCAATTTCTTTATTCAGAAAGAGCATGTCTTGCTCATAACAACCGATCAGACGCTTCACATTTTTATTCATGCGAACACCCAGCAACTCCTCCGTGGCCAGGTCAAGTTTGACCGACTGCCCATTGGGAAGCTGGTAATCTAGGTAAATGGAGCCATCCAAATATTTCATAGAATCCCTTTCTCTCAGGTGTTATTGCCCCTGCACCAAGAGACTGGCACAAAGGTTTATTGAGTCGATTGTTTTATTTCATTTAGGTGAAATACTTTTATCGGGTCAGGAACCAAGCCTCGATAAAAATGAGGGCGTGAAACAGCAAGAGCCTGCTGCCTGACGAGGAAACAAGGTACGGGAGTACAAAGTCGGAAGCGGCAGGAAGCCGCGCAGATAGTTAAGAACAACAGGAAAGATCGAGGCGTGCGGAGAGGAACAGAAGTGCATTTAATTCATTCCTTGAATAACTTTTCCTGGATCCAATCTTATAGTTGTAAAAATGTCGCTGTCAACGTGAAAAAACACAAACAGATGTTCAATATTATTCTCACAGCTTTTAAGTCCCTACAAAACCGAGGGCATGACTTTTTAAAAAAAACCAGCACTTTCAAGGCTTAGTAAAAAGGGGCTGATGCCAAGCACAGTAAAAAATAATTTACACCCGATAAGGCCAAAGCTTTTTTGTACACGCCGGTCGGATTCAGGCTTGTTCAATCTTGAGTAGACAATTAAGACCGGCCCTCTCAGCGCAACCAGAATTGCATGCCTACAGGGCCAAAGGAGACGGAGGCAGGCTGGGTCACCCCAGGGAAGCAACCTGCTCAGGGCGCGGCTGCCGTGACGTCGCCAGGCCGATAAAGGAAATGCCCAGCGCCAGGCCCAGGGTGGTACTGACCTCGCTGCGGTGCTCGGGGGTGATCATCATGACCGCCAGCGCCGCCGAGATGAACACGATGACCAACCAGGTCAGCCAAGGGAACAGCCACATGCGAAAAGGCAGCTCGATGTTCTGCCGTTGCATCATCCGGCGCATGCGCAGCTGCGAGATGGCGATCACCAGGTACACCAGCAAGGCGATGGCGCCGGAGCTGGCGAGCAGGAACTGGAACAGGCCGGCGGGCATGAAGTAGCTGAACAAAGTGACACCCGCGCCCAACACGGTACTGGCAATCACCGCGGACCGTGGCACACCGGCCGAGGAAGTGGCCTTAAAGGCCTTTGGCGCATCGCCACGGCGCCCCAGGGAATACAACATCCGCGAGGCGATGTAGATCGAAGAATTCATGCAACTGGCCACGGCGATCAGCACCACCACATCCACCAGGAATTTGGCGTGGGGAATGTTCATCAGTTCCAGGGCTCGCTGGTAGGAACCGACTGAAGCCAGGAGCGGATCGTTCCAGGGCACCACGGAAATGACCACGAAGATCGACAGCAGGTAGAACACACCGATACGCCAGATCACCGAACGAGTGGCCTTGGCGATGTTCTGCGCAGGATTATCGGATTCGGCGGCGGCGATCGTCACCGCCTCCGTACCGATGAAGCTGAACATGATGGTGATGAACGCGCCCACCACCGCCGACAGGCCGTTGGGGGCGAACCCGCCATGCTCCTCCATCAAGCGGCTCAGGCCACTGGCTTCACGCTCGGGAATCCAGCCCATCAACACCGCGAAACCCAGGGAGATGAAGCCGATGATCGCCACGACCTTGGCCATGGCGAACCAGAACTCGAACTCACCGTATTTCGACACGCTGAACAGATTCGTCACGGCCAGCAGAACGATCGACACCGAGGCGAACAGCCAGGCATCGACGGCGGGAAACCATTGGTTGAGTACATGACCGGCGGCCAACGCTTCGATGGGAATCACCAGCACCCAGAACCACCAGTAGAGCCAACCGATGGTGAAACCTGCCCAGCGCCCGATGGCCTGATCGGCATAGGTGGAGAAGGAGCCGGTGTCCGGGTTGGCGACGGCCATCTCGCCCAGCATGCGCATGACCAGGACCACCAACAGCCCGGAAAACAGATAGGCCAGCATGACGGCCGGGCCGGCGGCGGCAATGGCATGGCCCGATCCCACGAACAGACCCGCACCGATGATTCCGGCAATGGACAGCATGGTGACGTGACGAGGCTTGAAGCCCTGTGCCAGATGGCCGTTCGAGTCCTTGAAGCTGGGGCTGGTCATTTTCTTATTCTCTTGTGATCGAACATTGAGACGCGCGCAGGGACAGTCGGTATTGCTGGTTTGCCCGCCCCTCCTGGAAGCGGCACCGTTTGGTTGTGTTGATCCACCCTGGGCGAACGTGCGCACTTGCGGTGAAAAGTCGCGCCACGTTACCTGCCTTCCCTCTCGAGTCAGTTACCTGAACGCGCCATCTCTGTGCCTGATTTCGCCACGTGAGGAATGGCGTTTTGCCTCTTGCCAGGCGTCTGGACCGCGGTATTCAGCTACGTCGTCGAGGGGCAGCAACGAAATAAACCCTTTAAAAACTTTACTGGGTTAAGTATTTTGCATGCCTATGCCCGGCCTGTTGCTAACCGCAAGCCCTGTGGGAGCGAGCCTGCTCGCGATGGCGGTGTTTCAGTCGACTTGAATGCAGCTGATCCACCGCCATCGCGAGCAAGCTCGCTCCCACATTGGTGTGCCATGGCCTTTACCTCTTCTTTACGACAAGGACCTCCCGTGAGCGGACTGCGTGAACGTCAAAAAGCCGAACGCCGGCAAGCCATCAGCAAGGCGGCGGTCGAACTGTTCGAGCGCCAGGGTTTCCAGAACACCACCATCGAACAGATCGCCAGCCAGGCCGGCGTATCGGCTCCCACGGTGTTCAAGTACTTCGGCAACAAGCAGGAGATCATCCTGGAAATCCTGCACGACGCCGACCAGCGCGCGCTCACGGACACCCGCAGCCGGATGCCTGAAATCGAGGACCCGGTCCAAGCGCTGTGTTATCTGGAGCGGCTGTTGACCGGTTACGCACTGGAGGTCATGCACCCAAGCCTGTGGCGCGAGTTGCTGCCGCTGATCCTGTTTGGTGGCGATAACGGGCTGCCCGAGGGGTATCGCGCCATGAACGATGCGCTCAGGGCCGAAATCAGTGGGCTGATCAGGGAATTGCAACAGGCCGGCAAATTACGCGCCGATCTGGACGTCGACCTCGCCGCGTTCCTGTTGAACGACTATTCGCACTTGCAGCTGTTCAGGCTGGTCAACCAGGAACAACCGGATATCGAGGCACACTCCACACAGGTCCGGCGGATCACCGAATTGCTCTTCCTGGGCATGCGCGCCTGAGGGAGGCCCCCACTGATACGAACCCGGCGCCGCAGCGCCGGGTCACGCTGATCAGTGATGGGTCTTGATGCCGATCCAGGTGCGGGTGCGGATCCGCTCCACGGCGGCCGGCACCGGCTCCAGGGCGAACAGGGTCTTGCGCGCCTCGTCCGGCACATACATGGCGGGGTTGTTGCGAATGTCGGCATTGACCAACGCAGTGGCGTCCTTGTTCGGGTTGGGGTAACCGATCTTGTTGCTGATCCGCGCGATGACATCCGGACGCAAGATGTAATTGATGAATGCGTAGGCTTCCTTGGCATGAGGAGCGTTGGCGGGGACCATCATCACATCCGACCACATCGGCGCACCTTCCTTGGGCAGCACCATTTCCACCTTGACCCCCTTCCCTGCGTCTTCGGCCAGTCGCTTGGCCAGGGCCACCCCACCGGACCAACCCACCCCTACGCAGATCTCACCGTTGGCCAGGTCCATGCCATAGCGTGACGAATTGAAGTAGGTGATGTAAGGCCGGACCTTGAGCATGGCCGCCTGCGCCTTTGCGTAGTCCTCACGTTTCTGGCTGTTGGGGTCCAGCCCTTCGTAATGCAAGGCAATGGGCACGATCTCGTTGGCGGCGTCCAGCAGACCGACGCCACAACTGGCCAGCTTGGCCATGTTCTCTTCCTTGAAAAGGATATCCCAGGTGTTCATCTGCACATCGGCCCCCAATACCTGGCGCACCTTGTCGACGTTGTAGCCGATCAGGGTCGTGCCCCACAGGTACGGTGCGGCATAGCGGTTGCCCGGATCGCCCACCGCCTCCAGCGTCTTCATGAACTCAGGGTCCAGATGCTGCCAGTTCGGCAACTGGCTGCGGTCCAGAGGCTCGACGGCGCCCGCGGCGATCAGGTGACTGACGTTGGAGCTGCTCGGGTAGACCACGTCATACCCGGAGTTGCCGGTCAGGAGCTTGGATTCCAATGTTTCGACACTGTCGAAGACGTCATAGATGGGACGAATGCCGGTTTCCTCTTCGAAACTCTTGAGGATTTCAGGCGGCAGGTACTCGATCCAGTTGTAGATCCGCACCGTCCGTTCCTCGGCCAGGCTCGCGCCGCTGACCAGCATCGAAACGACAGCGCCCAGCAAGGTGTTGCGCAAAAACAGGTTCATGATCAAACACTCCAGCGCGGCCGCGAAGGCTCGCGGCACTAATAGCGGTAGGTGAAGTAGAGTTCCAGCGCGCTGAATTTCCGGTCGTCGCCGAAGACCTGTTTGGCCGCCGCCATGGGTTTGACCCAGTTGTACGACAGCGAGGTGGACAACGACTTCGACGGCGCCCAATCCAGGAAGACTACACTCTCGTCGGCAAAACGCCGGTCGCTGACGGCGGTGCCCATGTAGTTTTTTTCGTCGAGCCAGAACTGGTAGTGGATCGCACCGAGGGTGAGGGTTTCGTTGAGGTGGGTCTTGAGTGAGAACTGCTGGACGTTTTCGTTGCTGTTGAACATCAGGTAGTTGCCGACGACATCGCCGATCAGCCAGGTGCTCCAGTCGACGAAGCCCTTGCTCAACGGGTCCCAGGCTTTCTGCTGGTTGTCGGTGAGGTTGTCGTCGCCGGAAAAGCTCGCGTAGCGGTAGCCGATCACCGGGGTCAACGGCAGCGTGCTGAAGGTGTAATCCGCCTGGCCGTACCAGGCCTTGGCATCGTAATCCACGCCTTCGCCGCTCCCCCGTTCCAAGGCATATTCGGCATTCAGGCTCAGGTCGGCGATGCCCGGGAGCTTGGCGTTCAACGCCCTGACGTTATACACCAGCATGCCATCGCGGCGACGCGGCAAGGTACTGCCCTTGGGCCCCATGGCCTTGACCTTCAACGCGGTGGCGCCCAGCGTCACCTGGTCGTCGAGGTTGTAGTCCAGGTTCACGCCGCTCATGCGAAAGTCACCCAGGTCGCTGTCGGTCCCCAGGCTGAAGCCCTGGACCTTCAACGCGCCATGGTCCCAGGCGACCACTGCAGAATCCTTGAAGGCGGTGCGTGGGGCGAGCCAATAGGCACCGTCGTTCAACTGGTCGAGGTTGCCATCCATCACGATGAAACCGTTGCCGATCATGTAATTCTGGCGACCGCCCGTAACCGTCCACTCCCCGGCGCGGAAACCGCCATAGAACTCTTCGGTCGACACCTTGCCGTCGGAACTGCGGGTGAAGCCACCGGCATCGCCATCCCCGAAGGTGGTCGCCCCCACCAGGGAGCCGCCGGCCAGCAGGCTGAAATCCGGCTGCACGGCATACTCCAACTTGACGCCCGGCTTGACGTAGAACTCCTGCCAGTCGATTTTCGTGCCGCCATTCTTGCCGCTGCGCATGTCCACCACGCCGCCGCCAAAGTTGACGTTGCGGGTGGACAGGACCGCGCCACCGGCCGTTAAGTTGACCTCGCCCTTGAGGTTGCCCTCCTCGAAGGTGTAGCCCGCCCAGGCAACCTGGGCGGTCAAGGGTAACCCGAGCACGAGGAACGTTCGGGACAAACGCATCATGGAAACCATATGGAGCTCCTGTTGATTATTGTTGTTACAGGGCAGTGAATGGCGGCGCAAACCCGCGCCAACACCTGGCTGGGCCGGGTGAGCGGAACGAAACTCTTGTGTTTATCGGATGAACTCAGGGCGTCAGTTGCGCCGCGATGGCACGCAGCATGCGCACGCTGTCGCCGTCGAAGAGGCTGACGGCGTCGCTCAGGGACGACTGCTTGACGATCACCACGCCGGACGGTTTGTCGATGAACAGGTATTGGCCATGGATGCCACCGGCCATGAGCGCCTGGCTGTGGTCGTTGAAGACATACCACTGGCTGCGGTAGGACGCGCCAGGGGTCCAGCTCGAAAAGTCGGCGCAGGCGGCATAGATGGTGGGGTCGGCGCCAGCGGCGATACCGGCGAGCGCCTCTGCCGAGAGCAGTTGTCGCCCCTGCTGGCGGCCATCGTTGGCCAGCAGGCGGCCGAAGCGCGCCATGTCACGCAAGGTCGCGCTGAACCCGGCACCGGCCACACTGCGGCCCCAGGGATCCGCCAGAAAGTAGCCGTCACGTTCACAGCCCAACTGGTTCCAGACCTCCTGCAGCAACTGATGACAGGCCTTGCCAGACGCCCGCTCCATGACCCACGCCAATGCCTCGGTGGTGGCCGTCACGTAATGGAAAAAACCGCCGTGATTGCCGCGCTTTCTCAAGGATGGCAAGTACTGGTACAGGGATTCGAACGTCGTGTACTGCGCTGGCGCCGGCTGGAAACCGCAGGCGTAGCCGTATTGGGAGCTCTCTGAATCCGGGTCCTCATAGACCTCGCTGTAATCGACGGCCACGGCCATGTCGAACAGCTGGCGCACGGTCGCATCGCCGAACGCGCTGCCCATCAGTTCCGGTACGTAATGGGCGGCCGTCAGCGTCGGGTCCAACAGGCCTTCGCAGACCAGTTGCTCGCCCAGGGCACCGATCAGCGACTTGGTCACCGAAAACATGATGTGTCGGTCCTGGGGGCACTGGCCATTGAAGTAGCGCTCGAACAGTACGGTGTCGCCCTTAAGGACCAGGAACCCATCGGTCTGGCTGGCGATCAAGTGGTCGATCACGCTGATGCTCAAGCCACACTCGCTGGCGAAGTGCAGCTCATCCAGCGGCTGGAGTGCCTGCTTGAACGCGCTGACAGGCCCGGTGCCGGCCCGCACATCGATGGAAGGACGCAAGCGCGCCAGGTTACGGAAACCCCATTGGCTGTAGGGCGGGCTCATCCAGTTGTGCCAGGTGACGCGGCGGTGGGGTTCGGCGGGAAAGCCTTGCATGAGCGAAGGCGCCAGGCGTGCGTCAGAAGGCGATTCGTGAGTCTCGACGTAGAGACTGGCCAGTGAAGGCACGGTGTTCTGATTCATTGGGTTGCCCCTGGGAAATGACTCTGCGTGAAAGCAGATGCAGGAGAATAATTACTCGATGTAATTTTTTAGTCAATAAAACTTTTTATCGACATTGCTTGCCAATCTGGATCCCTTGACCACCGTGCCTGCGGGAGCAAGCCTCGCTCTCACCCTCGGCCCAGTCCTAAGCAAATAACTTAAAGTTATTTATTATCATTTTTTTAGATCATTTAGATTAAGCCTTAAGCCCAAAGGCTTACCGCGGTGGTGCCATCAAGGAACGTTGGCACTCACCCACCTTCCGTCACGGCAATCTCATTAACGGGCCACCGTCATGCAGCTTCTAACGCTACCTCCCTCTCCCGGCCTGGCCACCTCGATTCGTGCCACGGCCCAGGTCTTCGAAGACCCCACCTCCCGCGCCTTGCTGGAACACCTGCAACAAGTAGCACCCAGTGATGCCAGCGTGTTGATCATCGGCCAGACCGGCACCGGCAAGGAACTGGTGGCGCGCCACGTGCACAACCTCAGCGCCCGTCGCCACAAGCCGTTCGTTGCGGTCAACTGCGGGGCGTTTTCCGAGACCCTGGTGGAGGCCGAGCTGTTCGGCCACGAAAAAGGCGCCTTTACCGGCGCGTTGACGGCCAAGGCCGGCTGGTTCGAGGAAGCCGATGGCGGCACCCTGTTCCTTGATGAAATCGGTGATTTGCCGCTGCCGATCCAGGTCAAGTTGCTCCGGGTATTGCAGGAGCGCGAAGTGGTTCGACTGGGTTCGCGCAAGAGCATCAAGATCGATGTGCGTGTATTGGCGGCCACCAACGTACAGCTGGAAAAAGCCATCAATGCCGGGCACTTTCGCGAAGACCTCTATTACCGCCTGAACGTGGTCAGCCTGGCGCTCAAGCCGCTGCGCGAACGTCCCGGCGACATCCTGCCGTTGATACGCCACTTCATTGCGCAGTACAGCCACAGGCTCGGGCACGGTGAGGTGACGCTGGATGCCCAGGCGCAACGCAAGTTGCTCGACTACTCCTGGCCGGGGAACATCCGCGAACTGGAAAACGTCATCCACCACACGCTGCTGATTTGCCGCAACAAAGTGATTGGCGTGCAAGACCTGCATCTGTCGAACTTTCGTATCGAGCGCCAGGACAACCCACCGCAAGCAACTCCTCAAAGTGCAGAGGCGCTCTTGCAGAAAGCCTTCGAGAAACTGCTCGAGCAGGAGCATGGCGATGTGTATGAAAAGGTCGAGGCCGAGTTGTTGCGCACCGCCTACCGATACGCCAATTGCAATCAGGTCCATACCGCCAGCCTGCTGGGCCTGAGTCGCAACGTCACCCGCACGTTGCTGATCAGGATCGGCGAACTGGTGGTCAACAAACGCCGCCCCGCGCTCAGTACGCGGGACGGCCAGGTCATCAACCTTTCAACCTGAGTTCGCCACAAAAGCCAGGTGCGTCCCTTTTTTGTGGCGAGGGGATTTATCCCCGCTGGGCTGCGCAGCAGCCCCAAGACCTGTCCCTGATGTATCAGGCCGACCGCGTTCAACCTGCTTGGGGTCGTTGCGCGCCCAACGGGGATAAATCCCCTCGCCACAGGGTCATGTCAGCGGTGCTCACAGCGCTGCTGTTCGCGCGCCCAGGTAGAAATCCTGGAGATCGCTGCGGGCCGCCAGTTGTTCGGCGCTGCCTTCGCTGACCACCCGACCGCTTTCCAACACGTAGCCATGGTGGGCGTAACGCAAGGCGACATTGATGTTCTGCTCGGCGATCAAGAAGCTCACACCCTCACGCTGATTGAGTTGCCGGACGATCTCGAAGATTTCCTCGACGATCTGCGGCGCCAGGCCCATCGACGGTTCGTCCAGCAAGACCAGTTGCGGCCTGGCCATCAGCGCGCGACCTATCGCGATCATCTGTTGCTCGCCGCCCGAGGTGTAGCCGGCCAGGCTTTTGCGCCGCAGTTTCAGCCGGGGGAAATGGCCGTAAACCGATTCCAGGTCAGCCAGCAACTGGCGCCGCGGCACTTGGCGCGCCAGGGCACCGGCCAGCAGGTTTTCCTCCACGGTCAACTGGGCGAAGCAATGCCGACCTTCCAGCACTTGCACCAGGCCACTCGCCGCCAAGGTGTGAGGCGCACTGCGGGTCACGTCGCGCCCCTGGTAGACAATCCGCCCCCGCACCACCTCGCCCCGTTCGGCACGCACCAGGTTGGAGGCCGCCTTCAGCGTGGTGCTTTTACCCGCGCCGTTGGCGCCCAGCAGCACCACGACCTGCCCTTTTCCCACCTCCAGCGACACGCTGCGCACCGCCAGGATGGTCTGCTCGTAGAGCACTTCAATATCGTCGATCTGCAGGATCGGCACGTTCGTCGCCATGCTGTTTCGCCTTTTCAGATAGCGACCGGACGCGTGCGCCCGGTTGCCGCGATGCCTCAGGATTCCTTGTTGCAATCACGCGGGGTAATGCCTTTTTCCCGGGCGTACTGGTGCGAAGACGCTTCGATGATCGGCCGCAACAGGGCGCGGTCGGCCTGCACCCAGTCACTGATCAGCTTCCACTGGGTACCGTCCCATTGCTGGAAACGCACCGCACCGCCGCCTTCATGGTCCGAGCATGACAACTGCAACGGCTGCACCAGGCCCAACGCCCCCAGTTCCTTGAGCCGGGCGTCGTCGAGCTTGAGGTTCTCGAAGCCCCAACGCACCTGCTCACCCGTCAGGGGTTGCTTGCCGAATTTCTGCTGGGCAATGCGCAGGGCTTCTACGTTGAGGATGCCGTTGACCACGCCGAGGTTGTAGTACACGGTGCCGAACCGCTTGAGATCGGCCAGGTCGCCATGGCCGGCGTCGACCACTTGCTGCTTGATGCCCTGCAACACCGGGAAATCAGTACCTGAAGGGTGCGTGGTGATGGCGATGAAGCCCTTGGCCGCGGCACCGGCCGGCGCGGCGTCATCTTCGGAGTTGCTCCAGATGTTGCCGATGATGTGGTCGGCCGGGAAACCGACTTTCTGCGCGGTTTTCAGCGCCACCGGGTTCATCACCCCCCAACCGCGCAGGATCACCCAATCGGGTTTTTCCCGGCGAATATTCAGCCACTGCGACTGCTGTTCGTTGCCGGGGTGCGGCACCTCCAGCAAGGTCAGCGCAAAACCGTATTTGTCGGCCAGGGTTTGCAGGACCTCATTGGTTTCCTTGCCATAGGGCGAGCCGTGGTACAGGGTAACGATCTTCAAGCCCTTGAGCTTGTCCAACCCGCCAGCGCGCTGGCCGATGTAATTGATGATCGCCGAGACCTCGGAATACGGGTTCAACTGCAACGGGAAAACGTAGGGGAACACGCTGCCATCGGTGGAATCCGTGCGCCCATGGTTGATGGTGATCAGCGGCAGTTTGTCGGCTGTCGAGCGCTCCAGCGTGGCGTAGGCGATGCCCACCGACAGCGGATTGGTGGCAGCCGCCGGAGCGCCGTTCAAGCCTTTCTTCAGGCGTTCGTAGCACTCCACGCCTTTCTCGACCACGTATTCGGTTTCGCACTCACTCCAGGTCAGCTTGACGCCGTTCACGCCGCCATTGGCGTTGACGTACTTGAGGTAGTCGATGAAGCCGCCGAAAAAACCGGTGCCGCCGGCGGCATAAGGGCCGACGCGATAGCTTTGCAGCGGGAAGTATTGCTCGTTGTCCGCCTGGACGGTGAACGCCGCGGCGGTGAGGCTCAGGGCCAGTGCCAGGCTGCTGGCGAATGATCGTTTGAACATCGGATTTTCCTTGTTATGAAGCCATGGATAAGCCAACAAAATGGAACTGCAAACCCGCGTTGTGCGGTTCGCTCAGTAGCGCAACGGCCACAGCCGTGCGCGCTGGCGAAATCTCTGCCAGAGGCGCGCAAGGCCCTCTGGCTCCTTGATCAGGAACAGGATGATCAGGGCGCCGAATATCATCTTCTGCAGGTTCTCCACCTGGCCGGCGTCCACCAGCCCGCCGGGCAGCAGCGACACCAGGTTCGAAAGCAACACCGGAAACAGCACGATGAAAGCCGCGCCGAGGAAGTTGCCCAGCAGGCTGCCGAGGCCGCCGATAATGATGATGAACAGGATCTGGAACGAGCGGTTCAGATCGAAGCCGTGGGGCTCCACGGTGCCCAGGTAAGCGAAGGCCCACAGGGCACCGGCCACGCCGAGGAAAAACCCACTGATGGCGAACGCCAGCAGCTTGGTCTTCGCCAGGGGAATACCGATGATCGCAGCGGCGGTGTCCATGTCGCGCACCGCCATCCAGTTGCGCCCCAACTCGCTGCGCACCAGGTTCTTGCCCAGCCAGAACAGCGCTACCACCACGCTCAGGGTCAACAGATAGCGGCCTGCCGGCGCGTCGAGGTTCACCCCGAAGACCTCCAGGCGCGGCGCACTGATCACGCCCGAGGCGCTGTTGTTGGAAAACCAGCTGAACCGGGTCAACGCCCAGGTCACGAAGAACTGCGCCGCCAGGGTCGAGACCAGCAGGTAGAAGCCCTTGATGCGCAGGCTCGGCAGGCCGAACAGCACCGCCACCAGCGCCGCCGTCAACCCGCCCAGGGCGATACTGACCAACAACGGCAAGCCGGCGACCCGTATTTCAAGGTTGTAGGTGGCGAAGGCTCCCACCGCCATGAACGCCGCCGAACCGAGGGACAGTTGCCCGGCATAACCGGTGAGCAAATTGAGCCCCAACCCGGCCAGGGACAGCACCAGGAACGGAATCAGGATCGCGCTGAACCAGTAGTCATTGCCCAGCCAGGGCACCACGACGAAGGCAAACAGCAGCAATGCGGCCAGCCCTTGACGGTCCTGGCGCAGGGCGAAGAACCGGCGGTCCTGGGCATAGCGGGTGTTGAACTGGCCTGTTTCTCGATAAAACATGATGCGCTCCCCTAAACCCGTTCGATGACCCGTTCGCCAAACAACCCCGCCGGACGCACCAGCAAAAACACCAGCGCCAGCACGTAGGGAAACCAGTTCTCGATGCCGCTGCCGATGAAGGGCCCGAGGTAAACCTCCGCCAGCTTCTCCGAGGCACCGATGATCAAGCCGCCGACAATCGCCCCGCTGATGGAGGTGAAGCCGCCGATGATCAGCACCGGCAAGGCCTTGAGCACCACCAGTGAGAGTGAGAACTGCACGCCCAGGCGAGCGCCCCAGAGCAGGCCGGCGACCAACCCGACAAACCCCGCCACTGCCCACACCACCACCCAGACCCGCTGCAAACGAATGCCCACGGCCAACGCCGCCAGCGGGTCATCGGCCACCGCCCGCAACGACAATCCGAGCCGGGTCTTGTTGAACAGCCAGGACAACAGCAGCACCAGGAACGCCGCGGTCAATGCGGCAAAAATGTCAAACTGCGACAACAGCATCCCGCCCAACTCCAGCGGCTCATCGCTGATACCCAGTTCCAGGCCATGCACCTGGGCGCCCCACAGTGCCTGGGCGAAGCCTTCGATGACGTAGGACAGCCCGAGGGTGGCCATGAACAGCGTGATCGGCGAACGGTTGACCAAGGGCCGTAGCACCACCCGCTCCACCGCCACCGCGATCAGCACCATGGCCGCCAGGCTGATGACGAACGCCAGCCAGAACGGCACACCGCGCTCCAGCAGGCTGACGAAGGTCAGCGCCGAGAACAGCACCATCGCGCCCTGGGCAAAATTGAACACCCCGGAGGCCTTGTAGATCAGCACGAAACCGATGGCCACCAAGGCGTACATCACCCCGGCCAACAACCCGCCAATCAATACTTCAAAGAAAAATTCCATCGCTGCTCCTATTCTGCGGACGCAACTTGCCTGCCCTCCCTGGTGGGAAGGTGGCGAATATCCGGTATCAGTGGCGAGTGCCCAGGTAGGCCGAAATGACCTCGGGGTTCTGCCGTACGTCTTCAGGCGAGCCGTCGCCGATCTTGCGACCGTAATCGAGCACCACCACGTGGTCGCTGATGTCCATGACCACGCCGATATCGTGCTCGATCAACACCACCGTCGTGCCCAGCTCACGGTTGATGTCGACGATAAAGCGGCTCATCTGCTGCTTCTCGTCGGCGTTCATCCCGGCCATGGGCTCGTCCAGCAGCAACAGCCGAGGCTCCGCCGCCAGCGCGCGGGCCAGCTCCACCCGTTTCTGCAAGCCATAGGGCAGCGTGCCCACCAGGACGTCGCGCCAAGGCTGCAAATGCAGGAACGCGATGACACGCTCGGCCGCTTCGCGCTGGCGGTCATCCTCGGCCCGGGCGCGACCGATGCGCAGTGCCTGTTCGATCCAGGTGCTGCGGCGCTTGAGGTTGCGTCCGGTGAGCACGTTGTCGAGCACGCTCATGCCTTTGAACAACGCGATGTTCTGGAACGTCCGGGCAATGCCGCGGACCGCCACGTCGTGGGGGCGCATCCGGCGCCGCTCCTGTCGATCAAAACGGATGTGCCCGTCCTGGGCCTGGTACACGCCGCTGATGACGTTCAGCAGCGAACTCTTGCCGGCGCCGTTGGGGCCGATCAAGGCGCAGATCTCACCGGCGACGACGCGAAAGCTGATGTCCGTGACGGCTTTGACGCCTTTGAATGACAGCGAAATATGCTCCAGCTCCAGCAAATGCGTGATGCCCGTCTGGGTCATGGGGCGTCTCCTCTCAGGCCAGTTGCGACTGGAGGCCCGTCCAGTCATCGGTGGTGTGCGGCACCAGGTTCGGCGGCGCTTGCCAGTGGGCCCCGTCGTCCCATTGGCGAACCGCGATACCCAATGCCTGGAAAAATGCCTGGGTTTCGGGCGGCAAGGCATCGCCCACCAGCAGCGGCGCGCGGGTCCGGGAAAACCCCAGCACGTCGCGCAACGGCCGGCGCACCAGCCAGTCCCCCAGATACCGTTGCAACAGCCCCGGCTGCGCTGCCAACGCCCAGTCCACCAGCCAGCGCGACCCACTGCCCGGCTCCGGCAAACGTTCCAGCGCATAGCGGTGCAAACGCTGGTAGGTTTCCCGCGTCCCGGCTACCAGCGTCGGGCCCAGCTCGCGACGGTCGCGATCACGGGTCGCCAGGTTCTCAGGGAAGTTCAGGCGAAAACCGGCCATCAACCAGGGCGCCAGCAGATAGCGAGCTTGCCCGCCCGAGGCGAACGCCCGTGCGGCCAATGCCTCTTCCTGCCGGCCCAGCCCTTCGCGCGCCAACAACCGCTGCCCCTCCTGCAACAGTTCGGCGTGGCTGACGCGTTGTTCCTCCATCGCCCGTCCACTTCCGCGATAAAAGACAAAGGCCGTTTGCAGTGCTTGCCCTTGCGGGGCCAGGTCAACGATTGGCCGCTCGGCAGCCAACGCGGCGTAATCCAGCGCTTGCGCAAATAGCAACGAATCCGACAGGCCACGCTTGTCGAGGTAGACCCACACCCCCACGGCAACCTGCGCCGCACGCAGACGCAGCATTTCTTCCACGCCTTCGACCAGGACGAAATCCGGCTGCAGCGTGGCGAGCCGTTGCACCTGTTCGGCCGCCGTCTCCAGCGGATCGAACAGACTCGCCACGCCGCCCAGCCATTGCGCGGCCAATACGGCAAGCAGTGCCTGCGGCCTGGGTCGACTGATGATCGTCAGGGTCGCGCCCGCCGCAAAACCGCGGGCTTGCAGGGCACAGGCGAAACGGCTCACCTCGTCGGCCACGTGCGCCCAGGTCCGCGCCTGCCAGACACCCAGGTGCTTGTGGCGCAGCGCGACGTCCGAGCCATGCTCCAGCGCCTGGCGCTGCAACCACTGGGGCAAGCTGGCCGGGACCGGCTCAAGGGTGTCGGTGAACGTGCCCATGCTGCCTCCCGCGCCTAAGCGACCGCCGCCGTTTTGGCTGCCGCTTTGCGTTGCTCAAGCTCACGCACCAGCGGCAGGACCTTACGGCCGAAATACTCGACTTCTTCCTGGAAGTGCAGGAAACCGGCGAGCACCAGATCCACGCCTACCGCCTTGAGCGCGACGATGCGTTCGGCGATCTGCTGCGGCGTGCCGATCAAGTTGGTCTTGAAGCCATCGTTGTATTGCACCAGGTCCTCGAAGCTGGACTTGGCCCAGTTGCCCTCGCCTTCCGGGCTGGACTTGCCGGCCTGCTTCGCCGCATCGCCGAAGGCATTGACGGCCTCGGGATCGGCCTGGTCGATGATCTGGGCGAGGACCGCACGCGCCTCTTCTTCCGTGTCGCGGGCAATGACAAAGGCGTTAACGCCGACCTTGACCTTGTGGTTGTTGGCCGCGGCTTTCGCCTGGAGGTCATCGATCTGCGCCTTGACGCCTTCCACGGTATTGCCGTTGGTGAAGTACCAGTCCGATACCCGGGAGGCCATGTCCCGAGCCGCACGTGAGCTGCCGCCCTGGAAGATCTCCGGGTGCTGCTGCAGTGGTTTGGGCTTGAGGGTGTAGTCGTGGAAGCGGTAGAAATCACCGCGCAAGGTGAAGTTGTCGGTGGTCCAGATGCCCTTGAGCGCAGTGATGAATTCTTCGGAACGGCGATAGCGCTCATCGTGCTCCAGCCACGGCTCGCCAATGGCCGTGAACTCGCCCTTGAACCAGCCCGACACGATGTTGATCGCCACACGGCCGCCGGTCAGGTGGTCGATGGTTGCGATCTGCTTGGCCAACACCGACGGCGTCCACGGCCCCGGCAACACTGCGGCGATGACTTTCAGGCGCGTGGTAGCGGCCAGCAAGGCATGACTGAACGCGACGGACTCGTGCTGGTATTCAGCCCCATAGCCGGCGGTAAAGCGCACTTGGGACAGGGCGTAGTCGAAGCCGGCCGCTTCGGCGATCTGGGCCAGCTTGCGGTTGTAGTCGATGCCCCAGTCGGTGCGTTGTTCGATTTTGCTGACCACCAGACCGCCACTGACGTTGGGCACCCAGTAGGCAAATTTGATCGTGTCCTGGCTCATTGCATGTACTCCACGGCTCGTTTTGAAAGGAAAAATGGATCAGGCAGCACTGGCGCCACGCCGGGCGCCCGGGACCAGGCTCAGCAACGCCGACTCGACGGCGCGCTCGATACGCTCCAGCACCTGTGCACTGGAGATCCGGTATTGGCTGAAATCGGTTTCGCTGGCATAGACCCCCACTGGCAGGCTGAGGGCCTGGAAGAAGCCGAACAGGGGCCGCAACTGGTGATCGATCATCAAGGCATGGCGATCCGAGCCACCTGTCGCGGCCAACAGCACCGGTACGTTCTTGAGGGCTTCGTGATGAACGAAATCGAACAGGTGCTTGAACAGGCCGGTGTACGAGGCTCGGTACACCGGGCTGGCGGCGATCAACAGATCGGCCGATTCAATGGCGTGCAGATCCTCCTGCACGGCAGCCGGCAACGCCTCGCGACGCAACACCCCGGCGAACTGTGGACCGACCTTGGCCAATTCGATCAAGCGCACCTTGATCGGCAGTTGCTGCCCGAGCCGATCCACCAACGCCTGGAGCAGTGCCAGGGTGCGTGACGGGTGCTGCACGCTGCCTGACACCGCCACCACTTTGAATTGCTTGCTCATCGCTTACCCCATGCCTGGAGACGCCACCTCAGCGTCTGCACAAGGTGTAGAGCAGCAACCGTGCCAGTTGAATATTTCCTTATTAATCAAATAATTAAATGACACTCCCAATCACTGCACTGTCGCCCGACGGACAAGCTGTTGGTCCGCTGTTGCCTGGCCAACACCCGGCCTGTCGATGTCCGTCGCGACAACTGTTGCCCGGCACACAGTTGCGCAACAGATTGTCCGTGGCCAGCACAGCCCTTGCGCCGATGAACGCCGTATGGGCCCCGCATTTACGGGCGTTGGACCTCGGGCATGGACTGTGCAATGGCCTTTGGCACCGGCAGATTTTTCCCCTGCCCGCCGACTCGCCATCAAGAAGGAAGATCAACATGACCGCACAGCAACACCACCTGCCGCCGATCCTTTCCACGGGCACCGACTATGAGCCCCTGGCCGAACGCTTCCGGCCGATCTTTGCGCGCATCCAGGCTGGCGCCCTGGAGCGTGAGCAGACACGCAGCCTGCCCTTTGAACAGGTGAAATGGCTGAAGGAAGCCGGCTTTGGCGCCGTCCGCGTACCGGTCGAATATGGCGGCGCCGGGGCTTCGTTGCCGCAGCTCTTGCAATTACTGATCGAACTGGCTGAAGCCGATTCCAACCTGCCCCAGGCCTTGCGCGGGCACTTCGCATTCGTCGAGGACCGCCTCAACGCCCACGCCAGTAGCCCACAGGACACCTGGTTCAAGCGCTTTGTCGAGGGTGAGTTGGTGGGCAATGCCTGGACGGAAGTCGGCGCGGTGAAAATCGGCGAAGTCGTCACCCGGGTTTCCCACCAGGGTGATCAGTGGGTCGTCAACGGCACCAAGTACTACAGCACCGGCAGCATCTTCGCCGACTGGATCGACGTGTATGCCCAGCGCGACGACAACGGCGCCGACGTGATTGCCGCCGTCCGTGTGCACCAGCCGGGCGTCAAGCAAAGCGATGACTGGGACGGCTTCGGCCAACGCACCACCGGCAGCGGGACGTCGGTGTTCGAGAATGCGTTGGTCGAGGCGGAAAATCTCATCGATTTCTCTACCCGCTTCAAATACCAGACCGCGTTTTATCAACTGGTGCTGCTGGCCGTGCTGACCGGCACCGGCCGCGCGGCGGTTCATGACATCACCGAGCAAGTGCGCAAACGCACGCGGGTCTTCAGCACCGGCAATGCCAGCGAAGTGAGCCAGGACGTGCAAGTGCAACAGGTGGTCGGCAGGGCATCGGCCCAGGTCTACGCCGCCGAAGCCACCACCCTGCGCGCCGCGAGCGCCTCCCAGCGCGCTTACGAAAGCCGCTTCAGCCAGGACGCCGAAACCGAGCACACCGCCAACATCGCCGCCGAACTGGAGTCGGCCCAGGCCCAGGTGGTGATTTCCGACCTGGTGTTGCGCGCCACCAGCGACCTGTTCAATGCCCTCGGTGCTTCGGCCACCAGCACCAGCAAGGCCCTCGACCGTCACTGGCGCAATGGCCGCACTGCTGCCTCGCATAATCCGTTGATCTATAAGGAGCGCATCATCGGTGATTGGGAAATCAACGGCACGGAACCGCCGTATGTCTGGCAGATTGGCGGGGGCTCGAAGCAGCTTTGAGCAGGCTTGCTCGCGATAGCGGCGGTTCAGCTACATGGATATTGGGCTGGCTGGCCTCATCGCGAGCAAGCCCGCTCCCACAGGGGGTCTGGGTTGACCATAGGCTTCGTGCCCACTGGAGATCGCCTGCTCGCGATGGCGGCGGCGCAGTTGCATGGATGCCTGTTCCTTACGCCACACGTTCGACGTAGTGAGATGCCAATTGCCTACCTCCGCACAAAGCCAAGAGGAACTCATCCCAGACGATCAAAACACTGGCATCATGCCTTTTTCCTTGCACTCATGGAGTGACTGTGACGAATCTAAGTGCCGCTCCTGAGTTTGCAACCGCCGCCACTTTATCGCCCTACCGCTTCTTTCCCCGACTCGGGATGTTGATGCTGGCCACTCTGGTCGCCTTCTTGGCCGCGATACCCGAGGTTCTTTTCGTACCCGCGGACATGCAGACCTATCTGATGTTCACGACCACCTCGGGGCTCACCGCACTCGTTCTCCTCGGCCTCTTCGCCCTGCAATACCGTGCCGATTCACGCCCGCAGTGGCGCGGTCATGCCATTGGCAAACCCCTGCGGTGGGGAGCGATCGGCATTATCGGGACCTACCTGCTTTTCGGGGTTGCCGTCTTCGTGCTCGGGTTACCCCGTGAGGTGTTCATGGCCGAGCTTCTGGACGGGCTCCACCGTTGGCAGGCCGCGATCAAGATTGCCTCGCTGATCGTGCTGCCGCCCATCGCCGAAGAGCTGTTCTTCCGCCATTACATGTTCCGGCTGTTTCCCTACGAGAACAGCCGTGCCTGGACATGGATCGCGATCATCGTGACGTCGGCCGTCTTCGCCGGCATGCACATCCAATACGGGAACTGGATGACGATCGTGCTGATCTTCGCCTGTGGAGGCGTGTTCGCCATCGCCAGGGTGGTCAGCGGCGGCCTGCTGGTGCCAGTGCTCCTGCATTCGCTGACCGAGATTGTCGCACTGAGCGCTGACCAGTCTTTCTCGCTGATGGGGCTTTACGGTTGAGCCAGCGGTGCCAGGCAGCGGCCCTCCACGGCTTCACGGCGCCTGAACCTCGACGGGTGGCAGAAGGAACTCGCCCATCTGCGGGTAGTGCATGGTCAGGACTGCCCACCTCAGCCCCTCCACACCTGGCACGGTGCCTGATGCCTTGGACGAATGCTCGACGTAGCCGGCATATTCCTCGACATACTCGAGATGCTTTTCCCAGCGCGCCTGATCAAAGTTCACGCCAAAGATGATGACACTGCCCGTTGCCACCTTTTCCGCCTGGGCTTTCAAGCGGGTCATGTACCAATAGTCCTTGGCCGCGCTTTCAAACATCTTGCCCTGGTTGGCATTGAAGAAAGGTGTCTTGAGTTCAATGAAGTGAAAGCGCTTTTCATCCTGGTCGCGAATCCACAAATCGCATTGCTTGGAAGCAATGTCCATCAGCGACCAACGCTGATCGAGCTTCACTTTGTACTCGACGCCAACATCCGCCAGTTCGCGGTCGGGGCCACGAAGCCCACGGGCCTGGATCAGCCAGAAATAAAACTCGAACTTCAACCAGCCCTCGAAACCGTTGGCCAGGGCACTGATGGATGACGGCAGGTATTTGCGGTCCTCTTCCCACGATTGCATGAATGCACAGAATGCTGAAGCGACGTTTTGGATGCCGGGCATGGGTTACTTCCTTGTATTGGCCAAAAGACTGTAGGCATAGTGCCACCACTCTGCTGACGGCTACAATGCCAAGCTATGATTGGCAAACGTCAGCACCCCAAACAAGGTCAGCAATGAACACTCACACCGCATGCCTCGGACTGCTTGCCTTGACGCTCCCCTTCCTGTGCGAGCCCGTCCAGGCCTCGACGTGGCAGATCTGCCAGATGGAGCTGCGTATCGTCGAGGTCCTGAAACAACCCTACCCGCAACTTCAGGCGCAGATCGTGAAAGCCAGGCCGAAATCCACCTCGGTGGAGTGCCCCGCGCAAGGCTCGCTGTTGACCTTCACCCCGGAAACCCCGGACTACCAAGCCACGCTCCCCCGCCGACAATGGCCCGGCAAAGGGCAGTCGGTACGGGTGGACTACCGCTACCTGGATGGCATCTGTAAAGGCGACGGTAATTCGCATCCGTGCCGTATCAAGCACTACCCCATGATGGGTCGATAGTCGGGCAGCCGGAGAAGGCGGCAGTTCTCGAATCAGTGAAGTCACTGATGACCTCATCGCGAGCAAGCTCGCTCCCGCAAAAGGGACTTGCGCAACTCCCTGTGGGAGCGAGCTTGCTCGCGATGACGTCCCACACATCCAACCTCAATGCAACTCAAGCCAACAGCGCACTGATCCACCGGACCTGCCGGGCAATGTCTTGCCGCTTCTCTTCGGGCACGGCTTGCCGCGCCTTGGCGAAGCTGGCGAGGGTCTTTTGTTTCTGGCGCAACAAGCGTTGCCACTTGGCCAGGAAGGTCGGCGTTCGCGCGTGCATCTGCAGCGGGCCGAAGTACAGCTCCTCGGCGGTGTACGTCACGGGCCCGGCGCGCTCGGCGACGATGATCTCGTAGTAGAAGCGGTTTTCCCGCAGCACTTCCTCGCAAAGGATGCGGTAGCCGTTTTCCATCAGCCATTGGCGCAGCGGTTGTTCGCCGCCGTTGGGTTGCAGAATCAGCCGCTCGCGCCCGCTCAGCCGTGCTTTACCGCTGTCGAGGATGTCGCGGATCGTCTCGCCGCCCATGCCGCAGAGGCTGATCGCGGTGATCCCGTCTTCCGGCTCGATTGCCGCCAAGCCATTGGCCAGGCGCACACTGATGCGCTGCTCCAGGCCATTCTCGCCCACGGTGCGTTCGGCGGCGCGCAAGGGTGTCAACGCCACCTCGCCGGCCACCGCCGTCGCAATGACGCCACGACGCAACAAGGCCACCGGCAGGTAAGCGTGATCCGAGCCGATATCGGCCAGGTGCGCCCCTGCCGGCATATGCGCCGCCACGCGCTCCAGGCGCATGGACAATGTCTGTTCGTTCAACTGCAGTTCCCTGGTTTAATCGTAGAACGGCTCGACCGCCGTCCGACTGCCGACAAAGAAGCTATCCGCGACCAACCGCAGTGGCTGCAGGTCCATGTCGCTGGCCTTGTCGTTGATCAATTGCTGAAAATGTCGATACACCGCGGCGTACTCGCCCTCCTCGGACACGGCCTGGCGCACGCCGTCGATGCTCAACAGCGCGCCGCCGTTGTCCAGGCGCAGGACGCCTTCGGCGCAGCGAATCTCGATGCTCCAGAGCTCGTCATGGCCATGGTCGAAATCGAATTCCGCCCGGATATCGAGATGGCGCGCGTCGGCCATCTTGATGCTGGCGGCAATCGGCGACTGGCAGTTGTCCGGCACACGCAACTCGGCGGACTCCACGAACAACGGCAGCGCCAACAGATGAGTCGCAATCGACAACGCGTTGATGCCGGGATCGAAGACCCCCAGGCCACCGGGTTGCCAGATCCACGCCTGGCCGGGGTGCCACTTGCGCACGTCTTCTTTCCAATCGATCTGCACGCTGTGCAAGGTGCGACTGGCCAGCCAGTCACGGGCGACCGCGATACCCGGGGCGTAACGGGAATGCCAGGCGAACAGGCCGCTGACGCCTTGCTCGCGAACCTGCTCCACCAAGGCCATGGCTTCACCCAACGTGGCGCACGGCGGCTTTTCCACCAGAACGTGTTTACCGGCCGCCAGCGCCTGTTGCACCAGGGCGAATCGGCCTTGCGGCGGTGTGCAAAACGCAATCGCATCGACGTGCGGGCCGTTTTCGAGCAGCTCGCCCAGGGATCGGAAGTTCTCCACCCCGGCGCAGGGCTGCCCTTGCGTGGCGACCGCCACCAGTTGGAACGCGGGGTTGGCGAGGATGGCTGGAACGTGTTGATCCTGGGCAATCTTGCCGTAGCCCACCAGACCGAGACGAATCGGTTGCATCGATGACTCCTGATTTTTTGTACTTGTGATCGGCCAGCAAACTAGACGCAAATCGCCTGGCGGACAATGGGGGCTGCGCAGTATCTACCCAATTGCCCAGCCCTGCGCCGCAAAGGCATCAGCTACGCCGCTGCTCACGGACACTCGTCACGACGTTGGTCACCCGCCCGTAAAAGGGCTCCAGCCGCTCACGTGGCGCATCGTGCTCCACCACCAGGGCGGCAACCTCCTCACAAGAGACCACCTGATAATGAGCAACGCTGGACAGCTTTTCGTTGGTCACCGCGGTAATCACTTGCCCACTCGCCGCCACCACTGCGCGCTTGAACTCTGCGTCCTCCAGGCCGAATGCCGTGACCCCATTGTCTGGATCGATGGCGCAGGCGCCCAGAAAACACACGTCATAACTGAACTGGCGCAATTGCTCCACCGCCGTCAGCCCGATCACACCACCGGCGATGGGGTTCAAGCGCCCCCCCAGGAGGATGACTTCGGCACGGGGCAGTTTCATCAACTGCACCGCAATCAATGGCGAATTGGTGGAGAGGGTCAACTGAAGGCTTGGATCGATGGCGCCAGCAATCGCCAGGTTGGTCGAACCAGCATCGATGAACACGTGCTGGCCCGCGCGCAGCAAGGCAGCGGCCGCTTGGCCGAGGCTGCCCTTGCGTGCCGGGTCTTTACGCACGCGTACATCCAGCGACCCTTCGGCAGCCGGCACAAGTATTGCACCGCCATAAACACGCTTGCATAACCCCGCCGCTGCCAATACCCCCAGGTCACGCCGGATCGAGTGTTCGGACACATTGAATTCGCTGGCCAGGTCCGCCGCGATCACCCGGCCATACCGGGCGAGACGCTGGCTGATCAATTGCTGGCGTTCACCGGGGAACGCTTCGTGGGGAGAAGTCATGAGATACAACCTGCATAAACGAGCACTAATGATCATCAACGAGCAGATAGTGCCGGTTATGCAGCGAAGCGTCAAACCCGCTCATTCAGCGGGCGCCTGCACGATAAACGGTCAAGCGTTCCCTGGAACATTCGTGCCCATGCCCACAGGCAGGAAGGATCGGATTTCTTCGATCTCCTCGGCACTGAGGCGCAGCTGCGCGCCGGCAATCAGCCCGTCGACCTGCCTGGGGCACGGGGCCCCGACGATGGCCGGAAAAATAAAGCGTGTGTCCTGCGATGGGGGGACACCAGTCTTCCAGCACTGTCACCAAGGTGCCCGCGCGCAGAGCATCTATCACAGGTTGATCAAGCGGAAACAGCGGCAGAAGCTTCCCACGTACCGCTGTTTGCACAGTCTGGATTGGACTCGTTCGTCGCCAAGTGCTGAGGCGGGCGTTCAGTACCTGATTAACTCAGCCCAGGCGATGTTGCATTCGCGCAATTGCTGAGCTGCGCGCTTAGCCATTCAGCAGGCGGCCGCCGTCAAGGACGATTTCAGAGCCAACCGTCCAGCGCGACTCGTCGGATGCCAGGTACAGCACTGCTTTGGCCACCTCATCGGAGGTACCGAAGCGCCCAAGCGGAATGGTTGCCGCGATCTCTTTGTTAAGCTGCTCGCGATAAGCTTCTGGAATGCCGAGTTTGTCGTAAAGCGGAGTCTCGACGGGGCCAGGGCTCACTGCGTTGACACGGATGCCACGGCCCAGCAATTCGGTCGAGAGCGTCTTCGACATGTTCAGCAATGCGGCCTTCGTTGCGGCATACACGGACGAGCGATCTGCCCCTGCATGCGCGCTTACGGAAGTAGTCAGCACTACGGAAGCAGGATTTGCGAAGACCGGCAACAGCGCCTGCATCAGGAAGTACGGCCCTTTGACGTTGATGTCGAAAGAGCGGTCGAACATGTCTTCCGTCCATTCCTCAATGGGCAGCCAGACGGATACGCCGGCATTGAGGAAGGCAACGTCGAGTTGGCCGTAGTGTTCCTTGATGGCTTGTGCCAGCTCCTTTTGTGCTGAAACGCTGGCCGAATCGGCGCGCAGCACCGGCACTTCCGGGCCCAATTCAGCCTGGGCCTTTGCAATCGAATCGGGGTTGACACCCGTAACGATCACGCGAGCACCCTCCGCCAGGAACTGCTTTGCCGTTTCCAGCCCGATGCCACTGGTGCCGCCAGTGATGAGCGTACGTTTACCTTGCAAGCGCGACATTTGAATTCTCCGGTGAATGACCACTGCGGTCGATATGGAGAAATATGCGCTCATGCTCCGTATCGGAGAAGACTGCCTATTCGTATATGATTCATGCAAATCAGGCATGAATCGAGGTGGAGAAGTGGACCGATTTCTTTTGATGACATGCTTCGCGCGTGCTGTAGAAACGGGGAGCTTTTCGGCGGCAGCGCGCGATCTAGGGCTGGGGCAACCCAATGTAAGCCGCTATGTAGCGGCTCTGGAGGATCATTTGCAGACGCGCTTGCTCCACCGATCTACGCGCAAGCTATCCTTGACGCCGGAAGGCGAACGCTACTATGCGGACATCCGGCGCATCCTGGATGCGGTGGATGAATCCGAATCGTCATTCAGGAACAACGTCGAGCCATCGGGACTCTTGCGCGTAGCCTGTCCGACAGCTCTCGCACACGCGTTTGTGCTGCCGCATGTGCCGGCCTTCTTGGAGCGCTACCCTCAATTGAACCTGGATCTCCAACTCAACGATCGATACGTAGACCTCGTCAATGAAGGCACCGAACTCGCCATTCGCATAGGACAGCTGGAGGACAGCACCTTGCGCGCCCGGCGTCTTGGATGGTACGACCGGGTCTTCGTCGCCAGCAAGGACTACTTGGCTAAACGCGGAGTTCCGCAGACCCCGGATGATCTACGCGACCACGATTGCATCATCTACACCTTACTGTCGTCCGGGGCGACCTGGCGATTCCGGGACGCGGACATTCCGATTGCCGGCAGGCTCAGGGTCAACTCGCCCGACGCTGTCAGTGCGGCGGTCGTGGCAGGCCTGGGTGTGGCGCATGGACCTGCGTGGCTGTTTGAGGATGGGCTGAACAGCGGGAGATTACAGTTCATTCTCACCGACCATGCAGCTCCTCCTGTCCCCGTGCAGATGGTTTATGTCGCCAATAGACTGCTCCCCACGCGGGCTATCGTGTTCATGGATTTCATGGCTGACGTGTTTTCAAAGATTCCAGCCTTGAACGGCAGCACCCCTTTGCCGACGCTATAAGACAAGACGACAAAACGTGCCCCCTCACGCTCTTGCCTAAGGCTACGCTGACCGGGCCGAAATACCGGGCTGGAGTCATCGTCAAACAAAAAAAGCCCCGCGACCGAGGACGGTGCGGGGCAAGGGAATTGGTTGGTTGCGGCCAACCAAAGGAGCACGGTGAAAAGCGTTTACGGGCCGGTCAGATGCATTCCTGTGCGGCGCGCTCGAAACTCGAAGGCAGGAGGTTGGAGGCCAGCAAGTGCCGCTCGTAGATGAATACCTTGCCACCGTTGCCGGCCTTGTAGGCTTCCAGCACATTGTCCGCCGAGACTTTGCTCGGCACCACGATGCGGTAGCTGCGCTGGGTCTGCGAGACCAGCGGGTTCAAGGCATTGCCCTGCAATTTCGGTACGACGCATTCGGCGTATTGGGCCGGCGTCTTGCTGGTCTGCAAGGTCAGGGTCGGATCGTTCGGTGCCGAGGCACAACCGGCCAGCAACAATGGGGAAAACGCCAGGGGAAGCAAAAATAAACGGCGCATGGGTCATGGGTCCTGAAAATAAAAATACGGGGCTGCGTGTTCGATGGCGCTGATTTTCCAATGATTGCCGGCAAAGCAGAACTTGCATTTGGTAATGGTCACTATTACTCCTAGCAATAGTTGCAAGCCGAGAAAGATTGATGAGGCCTATCCATGAGAACGTTTGACCTGATTCGCGACGCGGTATTGCCCGACTTCCGTGAGCGGGTGGCTGACTATCTGATCCAGTACGAAAGCGTGCTGTTGGGCAACACGGAACCCGACCCGGAGCTCAAGCGGGCCACGGCCAATCAACTGCGCGGTTATCTGCGCGGATTGAATACCACTCGGGTATTGGGCATGGCGGATTGGGAGGAGCTGGATCGGCGGGTGGTGGACACCTGGCTTCAGTGACCGGCCGGACATTCCGGGAATGTGTTCGATTCAGGGTGTCGAGGGCGATTGCTCCCGCCGGGCTGGGCTGCGATCGCTCGCCGGCTGCGGCCCGACACTGGCTTGCGCCCTGTCCACCAGCCGTTGCACCCAGGCGGCGTCCTGGTCATTGACCACCCCATAGCGGTTCGGCGGTAAAAACTTCCAGTGATGGGCGGCCTCCTCCAAACGCTTGAGTTCATCGGCAGACATCCAGTACGGCGTATCCACCAATGGCATCGGCGCACCGTCGAAACGCAGGCCCAACTGCAGGTTCGTGCCGGGGGCGAAAGCAATCGCCAGTTGCTGCTGGGGTTGCAGCAGCTTGTCCGGCGCCGGCATTTGCCCTACTCGCCCGTAGCTGAAGTCACCTGAAAACTGCTCCTTGAGCACCAGCCAGTACCCCGCCGCGGTCTTGCCCAGAATCCATTGCGACACACCGCTGTCTTGCACGCATTTCAGCTTGCCATCGGTCCATTGCATGAGGGTGTTGCAGTCCGGATCATAGTCGTTGGACCACAGGCTGATGCCGCGGATGAGGGTGTGGTGTTCGAGTTCGACCAGCCCTTGATCGGGCATCGACTGCCAATACCGCTTGGTCGGGTCGCGCTTATCGTGTAAGTAGTTATGCAGGCCCCAGGCAGCCATGAACAGCAAAGTGACGAGCACAAGCCAGCCAAGGGAATCCCCCACGATCCGGTCAAGGTCGACGCCTGGGGCGGATAACCCCTGATAAACCAACAGCCCCAGCAAAAACGCGATGCCCGGCAACACCGGGCCCAGGCACAACGGCGGCACCAGCACCATGATCCAGCTGAAGCGATGCATGGTCGCACGCTCACGCGCCCAGGCCTGCTCCTGAGCAAGCATCGGCGCCCGCTCCCGAGGGCCGATGTCAGGATCGGGCGTCTGGAAACGCATGTACAGGGTGTAGGTGTCATCGCTCATGGATCGGATCATGCCCTTGAAGTCATCGTGTTAGACACACATTCATCCCCATCGCCCAAACTCGCCCCCTTGCTCAGCCAGGCGAGACAATGGTCACGGTGCAACGGATCGATATTTAGACCAGGAGTCGCTCGACCCACTGCTGTGGCGTCATCTTCGTCACCATGATCAGCACAATGACAAACATCCCCAAAAAGCCCAGAACCCCCATCCAGAACCACTTTCGATACACGGTTGAGTATCGATCTTCGAGCGTGCGTCCATCCCTCGCCGCGCTCGACGCCATCACGTGCAAGCGCTTCTGGAACACCAGCACAGGCAGCCACAACGCCCCCACGCACAGGAAAATGATCAACGACGTCATGATCCATTCCGTGGTCAGAGGAAATCCGGCCAGTCTCGTTAGCAGGTAACCCGTCACTATCTGAATGAAACCCGCCGGCGTGGTAATCCAGGTATCGAACCGGACGACCGTCCTGGCCACATGGGCAATGACCTGCGGATTGGCGGTGCGGCTGGCGGCGATCAGGTAGAGGTAGGATCCCATGCCGAAGCCGAACAGGAAAATGGCAGCGATCACATGGATGTACTTCAAGCACAGATAGAGCATGGTCAACCCTGCCCGTCAGAGAAATGCACGGACAGGCTGAGGTTTTGCGGATCGTTGATGGCGGCCATGTATTCGTCGACGGTGATTTCACCCACACAGGCCCGAGCGCCGGGTTCGGGCAGATACCCTTGGGCAACTTTTGCCGCCAAGGCAACGGCTGCACAGCTGGGAATTTCCGGCCCTTTGTCGTTCATGGCGGTGAGCTGCACGTTCAACGACAGCGGCTCGCCATCGGCACCGATGCCATGGACATCGATGTACATTGCGCTTTTGCCATCGCCAAATCGTTCGAACCAGAGCCCCCACCGATGAAGCCTGGCCGCCCAAGGGAGATGGTCGTGCACCAGCCCCATCCTCATTGCCTGGGCCAGCATGTAGTTGGCAATACCGCCGAGCTTCAGGCCTGCGCCGGCCTTGAAGCTCAGGTTCTGGGCACCATAGCGGCTGGCGAAGATATCCATGTCCGGCACGTCGACATTGGCCAGTACCCGGGTGCCCATGTAGCGCATTCTGCGAAGCGTCAGGTCCTGCCATCCCAGAACCTCATGCACCCGGCCATTCCTGAGTTGCCTGATCGGCTTACCCGCATAGGCGAGAACGCCTTCGACGGTGGACAACCCCGGCATTTTGGCCGAAGAGGAAATACCATGCTCGATCGTGTCGATGCGTTTAAAGCGATGCCGCTGCTGATCGATGAGGGCGGCCGAGAGCGTCGGCACTGAGCTGCAACCACTGAGGATCGCCACGCCTGCCTGTTTTGCCCGGGTGTCGAGTGCGCCAATGCCGGTGACGAAGGCTCTGCTATCCGACAAGTCGCAGTAATTCACGCCGGCGTCGATGCAGCTCTCGGCGACGGCATAGGATTGCCCTTGAAAGGGGCCGCCGGTATGGATGACCCATTGGATGTTCATCAAGCCAAGGACAGATTTGAAGCCTGGGCCCATGGCGTCGCCGCACCAACTTTCACATACCGTGCCCGATCGGGCGTTCAACTCATCGACTTTGCG
The DNA here is from genome assembly GCF_900115235.1 of Pseudomonas sp. NFACC24-1. Taxonomy (NCBI): domain Bacteria; kingdom Pseudomonadati; phylum Pseudomonadota; class Gammaproteobacteria; order Pseudomonadales; family Pseudomonadaceae; genus Pseudomonas; species Pseudomonas sp. NFACC24-1. The sequence goes on along the minus strand of NZ_FOVS01000008.1, from coordinate 149,035 downwards.
CTGCAGTTTTTGGGCGTCGCGCCCCGAAATCACCAGCTGTACGCCTGGCATCACCACCAGGTGCCTGGAAACGATACTGCCGAAATTTCCATACCCACCGACCACCATGACCCTGAGCGTCATTCCATCCGTCCCTAAATATTCGATGAAGCCCGCAACCTTGCCACAAGGACGACGCGGTGGTGTACCCCTTGTGGCAGGTCATTGGGTTGCCGCACTTGCCCCCTGCTGATACTCCCGGGGCGTGCAGCCGAATTCGCGGCGAAACACCGTGTGCAGGTATTGCGCCGATTTGAAGCCGCAATTCTGGGCGATGTCGGCAATCGGCGCGTCGGTATTTTCCAGCCCGTTGGCTGCGGCGGTCAGTTTGAAGCGCAGGATTTCATCGTGGACGCTGCAGCCCCGCTCCTTGCGAAAATGCGCTTCCAGCGATGAGCGCGATATGCCTACATAAGCCGCCACCTGGGCCGTCTTGATGCCCTGGCAGGCGTATTGGCGGATGAAGAGCAGTGCCTGCATGACATAAGGGTTTCCCAACGGTTGATGCAGGCTCGACACCTGCACATTGATCGCCTCAGGTGGGATCAGAGTCTGCGTACCCGTGGACGGCATGCCGTGCAGCATTTGGTGGAGCAGGCGTGCGGCGGTCCGGCCCATGGTCTCGGTGCCCTGGATCACCGAGCTCAACGGCACCCGCGTCAGGCTGCGGGTCAGCGGGTCGTTGTCGATACCGATCAACGCCACTTGCTCCGGCACGGCGATCCCGGCGGTCAGGCAGGCTTGCAGCAGTTGCCGGGCGCGGGCGTCGCTGACGGCGATGATGCCGATGGGCTTGGGCAGGCTTTGCAGCCAGGCGATCTGCTGTTCGACGGCGCTGTCCCAGAGCGGTGCGCTGGTACCCATGCCGCGATAGACCTCGGCCGGCAGGCCGTCGCGCTGCACCAGCCGACGAAAGGCCTTCTCCCGTTCCTGGGCCCAGCGATTAGCTTGTGCTTCAGGCAGGCTGAAACAGGCGAAGCGGGTCAGCCCGGCCTCGATCAAGTGTTCGTAGGCCAACCTCATCAACGCGTCATTGTCGGTGGCGACATAGGGGATGCCCTTCGGGTAGGCGCGTTCATCCTGATAGGAACCGCCCACCGCCACCACCGGTAGCTTGATCCCGGCCAGCGCCTCGCCGATCAGCGGGTCGTCGAAGTCGGCAATGATCCCGTCGCCCTGCCAGCGCTCGATGCCTTTCAAGCGGCAGAGAAAATCCTCCTCGAGAAACAAGTCCCAGGACGCACGCGTGCTGCTCAAGTAGTTGCCGATACCGCTGATGATGCCGCGGTCGTAGATCTTGCTGCCGTTGAACAACAGCGCGATGCGGTGAACGGGCGGGACGGTTTTCATTGGTTTAACCCTGTGCCGGTGGACACAGACTAGGCGCGCGGCCGGTGAATCTCAATACTCAAAATCGAACTGCCCGTTGGTGATTTTCATAATCAGCAGCCACGGGGCCGGCGTTAGTATCGAGACACCGCCAAGAATAAAAAGGAAACCCGCACATGCCGTACTTCCCCGGTGTCGACAAGATTCGCTACGAGGGCCCCGCCAGCGATTCGCCGCTTGCCTTCCGTCACTACGACGCCAACAAACTGGTGCTCGGCAAACCCATGCGCGAACACCTGCGCATGGCGGTCTGCTACTGGCACACCTTCGTCTGGCCGGGGTCGGATGTGTTCGGTGCCGGCACGTTCAAGCGCCCATGGCAACATGCCGGGGATCCGATGGAAGTGGCCATCGGCAAGGCCGAAGCGGCCTTCGAGTTCTTCTCCAAGCTGGGCATCGACTACTACTGCTTCCACGACACCGATGTCGCCCCGGAGGGTAGCTCGCTCAAGGAGTACCGCAACCACTTCGCCCAGATGATCGACCACCTGGAACGCCATCAGGAGCAGACCGGGATCAAGCTGCTGTGGGGCACCGCCAACTGCTTCAGCAACCCGCGCTTTGCCGCAGGCGCGGCCAGCAACCCCGATCCGGAAGTGTTCGCCTGCGCCGCCGCCCAAGTGTTCAGCGCCATGAACGCCACCCAACGCCTCAAAGGCGCCAACTACGTACTGTGGGGCGGTCGCGAAGGCTACGAAACCCTGCTCAATACCGATTTGAAACACGAGCGCGAGCAACTGGGCCGGTTCATGCGCATGGTGGTCGAGCACAAGCACAAGATCGGCTTCAAAGGCGACCTGCTGATCGAACCCAAGCCCCAGGAGCCGACCAAGCACCAGTACGATTACGACAGCGCCACGGTGTTCGGCTTCCTGCAGCAGTTCGGCCTGGAAAACGAGATCAAGGTCAACATCGAAGCCAACCACGCCACCCTCGCCGGGCACAGCTTCCACCACGAGATCGCCACAGCCGTCTCCCTGGGGATCTTCGGCAGCATCGACGCCAACCGCGGCGACCCGCAAAACGGCTGGGACACCGACCAGTTCCCCAACAGCGTCGAAGAAATGACCCTGGCCACCTACGAAATCCTCAAGGCTGGCGGGTTCGGCAATGGCGGGTTCAACTTCGATTCCAAGGTCCGGCGCCAGAGCCTGGACGAGATCGACCTGTTCCACGGCCATGTCGCCGCCATGGACGTCCTCGCCCTCGCCCTGGAGCGCGCGGCAGCCATGGTCCAGAACGATCAGTTGCAACAGTTCAAGGACCAGCGCTACGCAGGCTGGCAGCAACCGTTTGGCAAGGCGGTGCTGGCCGGCGACTTCAGCCTTGAATCACTGGCCGAGCACGCCTTTGCCAACGAGCTCAATCCCCAGGCTGTCAGCGGTCGCCAGGAAATGCTCGAGAACGTGGTCAATCGGTTTATCTACCCCTGACAAATGTGGCGAGGGGATTTATCCCCGCTGGGCTGCGAAGCAGCCCCCCGGAAGAACAAACTGATTTGTCTGCCCCACCAAAGAGGCCGTTACATTCTCGCGACAAATCTGTGCCCACGGCGCCTCGCAACGCTCTACAGTTCTACCCGGTATCACGCTCATCGTCAGGCAGTGTCTTTCAAACAACAATAAAAGGACGCACTACATGAAAACATTCAAACGTACCCTGCTCGCCGGCGCCCTCGCCCTGCTCTCGCTTCCGGTCATGGCCGATGCGGCCCATCCGAAAATCGGTTTCTCCATCGATGACCTGCGCCTGGAACGCTGGTCGCGGGACCGTGACTACTTCGTCGCAGCGGCGGAAAAACTCGACGCCAAGGTCTTCGTCCAGTCTGCCGATGCCAACGAGCAGAAGCAGATCTCGCAGATCGAAAACCTGATCTCCCGTGGCGTCGATGTGATCGTCATCGTGCCGTTCAACGCCACCGTGCTGACCAACGCCGTCGCCGAAGCCAAGAAGGCCGGGATTAAGGTCGTGTCCTACGATCGATTGATCCTCAATGCCGATATCGACGCCTACATTTCATTCGATAACGAAAAAGTCGGCGAGATGCAGGCCAGTGGCGTGCTCAAAGCCGCGCCCAAGGGCAATTACTTCCTGCTCGGCGGCGCGCCCACGGACAACAACGCCAAGGTCTTGCGCGAAGGCCAGATGAAGGTGCTGCAACCGGCCATCGACAAGGGTGACATCAAGATTGTCGGCCAGCAGTGGGTGAAGGAATGGAACCCCACCGAAGCCTTGAGCATCGTGGAAAACGCCCTGACCCGGAACAACAACAAGATCGATGGCATCGTCGCCTCCAACGACGCCACCGCCGGCGGCGCCATCCAGGCCCTGGCCGCGCAGAAAATGGCCGGCAAGGTGCCGATCTCGGGCCAGGACGCCGACCTCGCGGCGGTCAAGCGCGTGATCGATGGCACCCAGACCATGACCGTCTACAAGCCACTGAAACTGATCGCTTCCGAAGCCGCCAAGCTTTCGGTGCAACTGGCGCGTAACGAGAAACCGGCCTTCAGCTCGCAATACGACAATGGCAGCAAGAAAGTCGACACCATCCTGCTCACCCCCACGCCGTTGACCAAGGACAACATCGACCTGCTGGAAAAAGACGGGTTCTATACCAAGGCGCAGATCGCCGGGCAGTGACCTGGGTGCACGTCCTGGGTTAAGCAAAGTCCCGTGGGAGCGAGCTTGCTCGCTCCCACAGGGGCTGATTGACTTCAGGGTTCCTGCCTCTGTGTGAGCCCTTTTTCACGAGCCTTCGCCATGTCCGATTACCTGCTGCAAATGAACGGCATCGTCAAAACCTTTGGCGGTGTCAAAGCCCTGAACGGCATCGACATCAAGGTCAGGCCCGGGGAGTGCGTCGGCCTGTGCGGTGAAAACGGCGCGGGCAAATCCACGTTGATGAAAGTGTTGTCGGCGGTCTACCCCTACGGCACCTGGGAAGGCGAGATCATTTGGGCCGGCCAGCCGCTCAAGGCGCAGTCCATCAGCGAAACCGAAGCAGCCGGGATCGTCATCATTCACCAGGAACTGACCCTCGTCCCCGACCTGTCGGTGGCGGAAAACATCTTCATGGGCCACGAGCTGACGCTGCCCGGCGGACGCATGAACTACCCGGCGATGATCCACCGTGCCGAAGCCCTGATGCGTGAACTCAAAGTCCCGGACATGAACGTGTCGCTGCCGGTTTCCCAGTACGGCGGTGGCTACCAGCAATTGGTGGAGATCGCCAAGGCACTGAACAAGCAGGCACGGCTGCTGATCCTCGATGAGCCCTCCTCGGCCCTGACCCGCTCGGAAATCGAGGTGCTGCTGGACATCATCCGCGACCTCAAGGCCAAGGGCGTTGCCTGCGTGTACATCTCCCACAAACTCGATGAAGTGGCCGCCGTGTGCGACACCATTTCGGTGATCCGCGACGGCAAACACATCGCCACCACCGCCATGACCGACATGGACATCCCGAAGATCATCACCCAGATGGTCGGACGGGAAATGAGCAACCTCTACCCCACCGAACCCCATGACATCGGCGAGGTGATTTTCGAGGCGCGCCACGTCACCTGCTACGACGTCGACAACCCCAAGCGCAAACGGGTCGACGATATTTCCTTCGTCCTCAAGCGCGGGGAAATCCTTGGCATCGCCGGACTGGTCGGCGCCGGTCGTACGGAACTGGTCTCGGCGCTGTTCGGCGCCTACCCCGGTCGCTACGAGGGCGAAGTCTGGCTCAACGGCCAGCAAATCGACACGCGCACGCCCCTCAAGTCGATCCGCGCCGGCCTGTGCATGGTCCCCGAAGACCGCAAGCGCCAAGGCATCATCCCGGACCTGGGGGTGGGCCAGAACATCACCCTGGCGGTGCTGGACAACTACTCGAAACTGACCCGCATCGACGCCGAAGCCGAACTGGGCAGTATCGACAAGGAAATCGCGCGCATGCACCTCAAGACCGCGAGCCCGTTCCTGCCGATCACCAGCCTCTCCGGCGGCAACCAGCAAAAAGCCGTGCTGGCGAAGATGCTGCTGACCAAACCCCGCGTGCTGATCCTCGACGAACCGACCCGCGGCGTGGATGTCGGTGCCAAGTATGAGATCTACAAATTGATGGGCGCGCTGGCGGCCGAGGGCGTGTCGATCATCATGGTTTCGTCGGAGCTGGCCGAAGTGCTGGGAGTCTCTGACCGCGTCCTGGTAATCGGCGACGGCCAGTTGCGCGGCGACTTCATCAACCACGAACTTACCCAGGAACAAGTGCTCGTCGCCGCACTCAGCCATCCCGACGGCCATAACAATAATGATCGGAAGTCCGCGTAGATGAATCAGGTCAAACAGCTGTTTTCCCGCTACAAAATGCTCGCCCTGGTGATCGCCGTGGCGATCATCTGGCTGTTCTTCAGTTGGCAGACCGACGGCGGGTTCGTGACCCCGCGCAACCTCTCTAACCTACTGCGGCAGATGTCCATCACCGGGATTCTTGCCTGCGGCATGGTGCTGGTGATCATCAGCGGCGAGATCGACCTGTCGGTGGGCTCGCTACTTGGACTGCTGGGGGGCCTGGCGGCGATCCTCGATGTGGTTTATCACATCCCGCTGCTGGCGAACTTGAGCCTAGTGGCCTTGTGCGGTTTGGTGATTGGCTTGGGCAACGGCTACATGACCGCCTACCTGCGCATTCCGTCGTTCATTGTCGGACTGGGTGGCATGCTCGCGTTTCGCGGCATCCTGCTGGGAGTGACCGGCGGCACCACCATCGCCCCGGTGTCACCGGAACTGGTCTACGTCGGCCAAGGTTATTTGCCGCACACGGTCGGGACCGGGCTTGGCATCCTGCTGTTCGCCCTGACCCTGTTCCTGACCTGGAAACAGCGGCGCAACCGCGCCCTCCATGGCTTGGCGGCTCACTCCCTGGTGCGTGACGTATTGCGCGTGGTGGTGATCGGCGCGGTGCTGGCCGGGTTCGTCTATACCCTCAACAGCTACGACGGCATCCCGGTACCGGTGCTGCTCCTGCTGATCCTGCTGGGGGTGTTCAGCTACGTCACCAGCCAGACCGTGTTCGGCCGGCGGGTCTATTCGGTGGGCAGCAACATGGAAGCCACGCGCCTGTCCGGCATCAACGTGCAAGCGGTGAAGCTGTGGATCTTCGGCATCATGGGCGTGATGTGCGCCCTCGCCGGCGTGGTCAACACCGCACGCCTGGCCGCCGGCTCACCCTCGGCCGGCAACATGGGCGAACTCGACGCCATCGCCGCCTGCTTCATCGGCGGCACCTCCATGCGCGGCGGTTCCGGCACCGTCTACGGCGCCCTCCTCGGCGCGCTGGTGATCACCAGCCTGGACAACGGCATGTCGATGCTCGATGTCGACAGTTATTGGCAGATGATCGTCAAAGGCAGCATTCTGGTGCTGGCGGTGTGGGTGGATGTGAGTACACGGACGGGGCGGCGTTGATCTGAACACGCAACTGTAATTTGAGACACTTTGCTGTTGGGCAGTCTAGTTGTCCAACGCAATCCAAAGCATAGGAAACCAAATCTACCTCTCTTTCCGCTGAGCAAACAGGAACTCGTACCCCACGCCCGAAAATAATGGCGCTATGCCTTTCCCTGTGCATTCATGGAGTGACTTTGATGCATCCATGTACCGCGCCGGCAGTGACTCAACACTCCTATTTACGAAAAGGAATTTCAATGAGACGTGGAAAGCCTATCGGCAACAGGGCTGTAATATTCTGGATGCTCGCGACGTTTTCTGTGGTAGGTGATGCCCAAGCCGGCATCTTCAAGTGGATCAAGAACGAGGCGGTCCCCACTATTCAAGGGAAGCGCCCCATCGTTTTGAAGGAATACATCAAAATTTCCTCCGGGGCAGACCAAATCAAACTCGGTGACGACAGCTTGATGATTAAGATGGGAGGTATCACGGTCAAAACTGGACAGCTACGTCTACGCTTGGCTCAAGGTGTTTGTGTCTGGGCTACCGGGGACGTCGTTACATGTGCTCCAGACTTTATCGAGAGACAAATCAAAGTCCTGGCTGACGCTGCTTATGCGGGGACGAAGCCGCCTGCTGTAGAAGCCAACTCAGGGAAACCGAAGCAAAAGGCCAACGCCGTAACTCCGTCAGGTTCTGGGCTGAGCTTTTCAGATTTGGACGGCAGGACCGTTCAATGGGAGCCACAGGACAATTCGGTAGGCTTCGACTTTAGTAATCCAGGTACCGCCTCATCTAATCCACCAAAGCCATCCTTGTTTTTCCATGATCTATATACGCGCCGGGCGAAGGACGCTTCCGGCAAGCCCGAACTCCAGATATTGGGTCGCGCCGATTTGGCCTTCATGGAGGGCAGAGTGGGAGGTATCGCGTGTTATTTCGCTACGGATAAGAGCACCTATATCCTCGACAGCCAAAACAAATACAACGACCCGAATGGCTATGTGACCATCGGCAGCAAAACGGTTCCTGCCAAGCAAATAGAGAACGTACAAATTCAATTGGTAATCCCTTGGGCTGATTTGGAAGTCCCAAATACGGTTGCCCCCAATGCAACGATGTTTACCCAATGCTTCCTGACCCTGGACGGCGAGCAGATGCTCCAGACCGATTGGATTCCGTTCTAAAAGCATTCTGTCTCTGCCTACGTTGCTCAAGGCCGAGCAAACTGACCGATGCAACCCGGCCCCAGCCCCATAGAATGTCGTGAACCCGGCAGTTTGAGACGTAGTCATGCTCATCAAACCCTTCTCCATCGACATCCCCGAACACGCCCTTGAAGACCTGCGGCACCGCCTGAAGCACACCCGGTTACCGGAACCGCTGGCCGGGCAAGGTTGGCGCGAAGGCATGGACATGGAGGTGCTTCGGGAACTGCTTGCCTATTGGTCGGACACGTTCGATTGGCGCGCTCAGGAAGCAGCGTTGAATCGCTTGCCGCAATTTGTTGCCGACATCGGTGGGCAAAGGGTGCACTTCATTCATCAACGGGGTGTCGGGCCGAGTCCGAGACCGTTGATCCTTACCCATGGCTGGCCCGGCTCGTTCATCGAAATGCAGCGCATCATCCCGCTGCTGACGGACCCGGCCAGCCATGGGGGTGATCCTGCGGACGCCTTCGATGTGATGGTGCCGTCGCTGCCCGGCTACACCTTTTCCACACCATTCCAGCAATCCGGCATGGGGCCCTATGAAGTGGCGGGCTTGTGGAGTGAGTTGATGAGCGGGCTGGGTTATGAACGGTTCGGCGTCCAGGGCGGGGACATTGGCGCGGGTGTGTCGACGTGGTTGGGCGTGCGTTTTCCCGAGCGGGTGACGGGCATTCACCTCAACTATATTCCGGGTTCCTATCGCCCTCCCCTTGGCGAAAACGAGCCAGCGCCGACCGAGGCAGAAACGGCCTTCCTGCAACGCGCGGCGGCATTTGCCGATGCCGAAGGCGCCTATGGGCACATTCAGCGAACCAAACCGCAGAGCTTGGCGGTGGGCCTGAATGACTCCCCGGCGGGGCTATTGGCGTGGATGGGGGAAAAGATCCTGTCCTGGTGTGATGACAGCCCCGCCATCGATCGTGAATGGTTACTGACCAATGTGACGCTGTACTGGCTGACGCACTGTATCGGCTCGTCGTTTCGTCAGTATGTGGAAGGCAGCAAGCGGCCATTGCTGTTCAACAGCGGCGAACGTTTGAAGCCACCAGTTGGAGTCGCGCTGTTTCCCAAGGAACTGCCCATGCCACCACGGAGCTGGGTGGAACGTTGCTGCGAGGTGAAACGCTGGACCGTGATGCCTCGGGGTGGTCACTTTGCTGCGTTGGAACAGCCGGAGTTGTTGGCGGAGGATATCAGGGCGTTTTTCCGCGGCTGTCGTTAGAGGGCTCCTGTGCCTCCATGTGGCGAGGGGATTTATCCCCGCTGGGCTGCGAAGCAGCCCCAAAACCAGGCACCGCGCTGCAACAGGTGAACCGCGTTGGCCGGTTTACGACTGCTGCGCAGCCGAGCGGGGATAAATCCCCTCGCCACAGGGAACCATGTCACCTGTCCAAATAGGAATGTGAGTTAGCCTCTAGATATGCGCAGTGACGGTGATTGGCCGTCCTAAAATCTCGTAGGAATTTACACCCTGTGGCGAGGGAGCTTGCTCCCGCTGGGCTGCGAAGCGACCCCAACCGGCCGCCGCGTTTCGCCAGACAGACCGCCGGCGCCGGGTTTACGGCGGCTGCGCCACCGAACGGGAGCAAGCTCCCTCGTCACGGGGGTGCGGGGGCGTCCTACAGGTCGGTTGTGGGTACAGGGATCGACTTCTATAGTTGGGTTCGTCGCTGGCTTTGGTCAGTGGCTGGGTTTCGCAGCCCGACAGATACGGTAGCAACCAAGCATCATAAAAGTGACAATGAGCGCCTTTGGCGTTCGACGTCATTGTATGGTGGCTGTGTGTGGGAGATCTTCGGGTCTGCCGGGTTCCTTCGTATCCTCGGTCTGCGAACCCACGCGCAGCTACCACCCATTCGTTTCGCAGCGGATCGAAGTAGCTTTTTCTTGATACGAAGAATGAGTAACTTTTGCCATGAATCAACGCGATCAACGTTTCACACCTCTCACCCAAACCGCCACCACCCACCCCGTCCTGCTGATCGACACCCACGCCCCACTGCCCGAACGCCATGCCTGTGCCAGCGAACGCCTGCACGCGACGCTCGATTACCTGACGCTTGTGGCCTGCACCAGCCTGAGCGACTCGGCAACGAGCGACATCAACACCATCACCAATGTCGCTCGGATCCTGGTGCAGGATGTGGCAGATGTGTTCGGCGTGATCGAGCAGCGCGGGCTCGAAGGCTGAGCCATTGTGGGAGCGAGCCTGCTCGCGATGGCAGCGGCACATCCAACACCTGTCCAGGCTGATCCACCGCTATCGCGAGCAAGCCCGCTCCCACAGGTCTCGACTGGCTGGTGTCAGAACCAGGTTTCCATCTGGAGGCCGTACTGCCAGGTGCCACCGGCGTTAAAGTCCGTCTTGCCGAAGGCGTCTGTGGAGCTGTACCTGTCCAGGTCCGACGACCAGTTCATGACACTGGCGAACAGACGCAGTTCAGGGCGCGTAAGCAGATCGCCCAAGTCGGGTTTGAAGGTCGGGGCCACCGTGAACTTCCAGAAGTTACCGTCAACCGCATTGCGTTGCAGGTAGCCCTTGGGGTCGAGCTGCATGGTTTGCCAACTCATCTCGTAGGCCATCTCGAAATTGCTGTTGATTTCGTTGGCCAAGCGCACGTTCAGGGTCATCCAACGGTAGTCGTCGCCCTTGACGTAGCGATCCTTGCTTCGCTCGGCCAGCAGGCTCGGGCCAATGCGCCAGTCGGAGGCCAGGGGCGTTTCGCCGTACAGCGCCACACGCAGGGCCTGGGCATCGTCGATCAATTCGCCATCGGCGCCGACGTTCTTGACTTCAGCCCCCAACCCCTGCCCATAGAGCAGCGCTGTCTTGAAGAAGCCTTCGCGACCGAAGAAGGTTTTCTGGTGATTGGCGACCATGCTGTGCAAACCGGAATCGGCCGGCGCCAGTCCCGCTTCATTGGTGCGAGTGCCGAAGTCGTTTTTCTTCGAGCCTATGGCGTTGAACATCCACTGCCACTGCCCGCCGTCGAAAAACTGGTTGGACGTCAGGATATAGCTTTCCACATCGGCATTGACCCCGCCCTCACTGAAATCCCCGTAGTTACGCCCGATCAACGAGTAGTTCGAGCGCCAGTCCTTGGTCATCTGCACGTCGTAGATGCCACCCCCGGTGCCGGCCAGATAGACCACGTCGGAGTCCAGCCAGTGGATGTCGAAATTGTCCCTGTCGAAGCGCTTGCCAGCCCACAAGGTGGAATGTTCGAACATCGAGTTGCCCTTGAATGCCGCGAGGTGATCGAGCTCGGTGAACACCTGGCGCACGTTCAGATTGCTTTCCTCGGCAGTCCAGTCGTTGGAGCTTTCTACGCCATCGGCGATGGACACCGTGAATTTGGAGCGGGTGCCGTTCTGCGCGTACAGCTCTTTCGACAGGTCGATGCGCATGTAGGTGTCGTCCTCGTTACCGAGTCGCCCCACGGCACCGCCGACAGAACCGGCCGGGGTGGTGTACGGACCGCCACGCCCGCCACCCAACCCATCGTTGATCAGCAACCCGGAGCGGGCGTAGCCCTTGAAGCTGAAGCCGTCAGTGAGGTGCGCGCTACCGCCCTGCTTTTCCGTGCTTTGCTGGCGGGCTTCGAGTTTTGCCAGGCGGGCATCGAGCGTGGGTGTCGCAACGGCGGGCACGGTCGGTTGCGCGGCGGGGGTGGCGAGTTTGATTTGCTGCAGTTCCCTGGCGAGTGCCTGGGTTTGTTGTTCGGCGGCGGCTGCACGCTTTTCCGCTGCGCTGGCACGGGCTTCGAACGCCGCCATACGCTCTTCCAGAGTCGCGGCCTGAGAGTTGGCCGCCGAGGCGCCGAGCACGCTTGCGAGTAGCCAGCTTGATGCTTTCTGCATGTGGATTTTCCCTGTTTTGTTTTTATTGTTCTGTTGCCGCGACCAGCCTTTTCCGCCCAGGTTCTGAATTGTCAAAGCAGAGGAAAAAAAGGATGCCTCATCGCAAATACGCTGCTACATTTGGCGATGTTAACGTTAACTTTTCTAAAAACAAAAATAAAGAGGGCTTTATGAAACAGCTCAAATCGCTCCTTCCAGCGGCGCTGCTCGGCCTTTGCGTCGGGTTTCCAGCCCTGTCGACTGCCGCCAACCTGACGATTTCCTGTGGTGCCGTGGGTGCCGAATTGCAACTGTGCAAAGAGGCCGTCGAAGCGTGGTCGAAGCAGACCGGCAACAGTGTCGAAGTGGTTTCCACACCTAACTCGGCGACCGAGCGGTTGTCGTTCTACCAACAGATCCTCAGTGCGCAATCCAGCGACATCGACATCATCCAGATCGACATGGTGTGGCCGGGAATGTTGGCCAAACACTTGCTGGACTTGCGCCAGGTGCTTGCGGCCGACGCCACCCAGGGGTATTTCCAGGCCCAGGTGGATAACGCCACGGTGAACGGGCGCCTGGTGACCATGCCGTGGTTCACCGATTCGGGGTTGCTGTATTACCGCAAGGACTTGCTCGAGAAATACAACAAGCCCGTGCCCCAGACCTGGGAAGAAATGACGGCCACCGCCAGGACTGTCCAGCAGGCGGAGCGCGCTGCCGGGAACGCCAATGCCTGGGGTTATATATTCCAAGGACGCGCCTACGAAGGCCTGACGTGCAATGCCCTGGAGTGGATCAGCAGCCAACCGCAAGGCGGGCTGGTCAACGCCCAAGGCGACATCGTGGTCAACAGCCAGGCCTCAAGGGCCGCATTGACCCTGGCCAAAAGCTGGGTAGGAGACATCGCCCCCCGTGGCGTGCTCAATTACACCGAGGAAGAAGGACGCGGCGTCTTCCAGTCGGGCAATGCGCTGTTCATGCGTAACTGGCCCTATGTCTGGGCCCTGGTGCAAAGCCAGGACAGCGCCGTCAAAGACAAGGTCGGCGTCGCACCCCTGCCCCGCGGCGGCGCGATGGGCACTCATGCGTCCACCCTCGGCGGCTGGGGCTTGGCGGTGTCGCGTTACAGCGCCAACCCCAAGCTTGCCGCGGAGCTGGTGAGCTACCTGAGCAGCGCCCAACAACAGAAACATCGTGCCCTGGTCGGCGCCTACAACCCGGTGATCGAGTCGCTCTACCAGGATCCCGAGTTGCTCGCGGCCATGCCTTACTACAGCCAACTGCACAGCATTCTCAACGATGGGGTCATGCGTCCCGCCTCGATCACCGCCGACCGCTATCCACGGGTCTCCAATGCCTTCTTCGATCAAGTGCACGGCGTGCTGGCGGGCGAGCGACCGGTGGATCAGGCCCTGGCCGAGCTGGAAAGCGAACTCACGCGGATCAAACGCCGGAACTGGTAAGCCACAAGGAAGGAAATCACCATGTCTGTCTCCACCACACTCGTCCCCGACGACGAGTACCTGTCCGCCCGGGAAACGCCGGTACAACGCCGTCGCGTTCGCGCCGCCTGGCTGTTCCTGACCCCGATGCTGCTGTGCCTGGCGCTGGTGGCGGCCTGGCCGCTGTTGCGTACATTCTGGTTCAGCCTGACCGACGCCAGCCTCGCCGATACGGGGGATGCAACCTTTGTCGGCTTGAGCAATTATCTGTTCCACAGCAGTGCCGGTTGGTCAGGCCTGCTCGTCGATCCACAGTGGTGGAATGCGGTGCGCAACACCTTGCATTTCACCGTGGTGTCGGTGGGGCTGGAAATCGTCCTGGGGCTGCTGGTGGCGTTGCTGCTCAACGTCCGGTTCAGCGGACGCGCCCTGGTGCGGGCGCTGATCCTGATTCCCTGGGCGATCCCGACCATCGTCTCCGCAAAGATCTGGTCATGGATGCTCAACGACCAGTTCGGCATCATCAATCACCTGATGCTCGGCCTCGGCCTGATCGACGCGCCCCTGGCCTGGACCGCCGACGCGGACCTGTCGATGTGGGCGGTGATCATCGTCGACGTCTGGAAGACCGTGCCTTTCGTCACCCTGCTGATGCTGGCAGCCTTGCAGATGCTGCCCAGCGATTGCTACGAAGCCGCCAGGGTCGATGGCATTCACCCAGTGAACGTGTTCTGGCGGGTCACGCTGCCGCTGCTGATGCCGGCCTTGCTGGTGGCGGCGATCTTCCGGATCCTCGACTCCCTGCGGGTCTTCGACGTCATCTATGTGTTGACCTCGAACTCGTCGAGCACCATGAGCATGTCGGTCTATGCACGCCAGCACTTGGTGGAATTCCAGGACGTCGGTTATGGCAGCGCCGCCTCGACCTTGCTGTTCCTGGTCGTCGCGGTGATCGCCATGGTTTATCTGTACCTCGGACGCCGTCAGTTGGAGGTCCGCTCATGAGCCCGCGCCTACTGAAAAAAGCCCTGTTGCGCCTCGGGTTCTGGTGCCTGATCGCAATCTTGCTGGTGTATGCGGTCTTCCCTTTCTACTACGCCATCGTAACGTCGCTGAAACCGTCCAGCGCCTTGTTCCAGGTGAGCTACTGGATCGACCACCCCGATTTCTCCAACTATGCCGCCGTGCTCAACCAGGCCTCGTTCCTGCGGGCTATCGGCAACTCGCTGGTGGTTGCGCTGTGCGTGGTCGCGCTGGCGCTGTTCCTCAGCCTGACCGCCGCCTATGCCTTGGGCCGGGTGAAATTTCGCGGACGCGGTCCGGTGTTGATGATGGTCCTGGGCGTCTCGATGTTTCCCCAAGTCGCGGTGCTGTCGGGGCTGTTCGAAGTGATCCGTGCCCTGGGCCTGTACAACACCTCCTGGGCGTTGATCCTGAGCTACACGATTTTCACCCTGCCCTTCACCGTCTGGGTGCTGACCACCTTCATGGGGCAACTGCCTCATGAGCTGGAAGAGGCCGCCATCATGGACGGTGCGTCACCTTGGGTCACGCTGACCCGCGTGCTGTTGCCGCTGCTCTGGCCGGCACTGGTCACCACCGGCCTTCTGGCCTTTATCGCCGCATGGAACGAGTTCCTCTTCGCCCTGACCTTCACCCTGACCGACTCGCAACGCACGGTCCCAGTCGCCATCGCGCTGATTTCCGGCGGCAGTCCCCATGAGCTGCCTTGGGGCCTGTTGATGGCGGCGTCGGTGCTGGTCACGGTGCCCTTGGTGATTCTGGTGCTGATCTTCCAGCGCCGCATTGTTTCCGGCCTCACTGCCGGTGCGTTAAAGGGTTGAGGCCCAACACAGACAAAAAAGGAACAGCATCGTGATCAAGTTGAAGCTGGACAACGTGAACAAACAATTGGGCGGCGCACGCATTCTTCGCGACGTCAGCCTGGAAATCTCGGCAGGCGAATTCGTGGTCTTCGTCGGCCCTTCGGGCTGTGGAAAGTCGACCCTGCTGCGGCTGATCGCCGGGCTGGATTCGATCTGTGGCGGCGACCTGCTGATCGACGGACGCCGGGTCAACGACCTGGAGCCGCGCGAGCGTGGCGTCGGCATGGTGTTCCAGTCCTATGCGCTGTACCCGCACATGAGCGTCTACGACAACATCAGCTTTGGCCTCAAGCTGGCCAAGACCGAAAAGACCAGCCTGCGCGAGCGGGTGCTGAAAACCGCGCAGATCCTGCAATTGGACAAACTGCTGCAACGCAAGCCACGGGAACTGTCGGGCGGCCAACGCCAGCGCGTGGCCATGGGCCGGGCCATGGCGCGGGAGCCGGACATTCTGTTGTTCGACGAGCCACTGTCCAACCTCGACGCGTCCCTGCGCGTGCAGATGCGCAACGAAATCGCCCGGCTGCATGGGCGCTTGGGCTCGACCATGATCTACGTGACCCACGACCAGGTTGAAGCGATGACTCTGGCCGACAAGATTGTCGTGCTCAACGGCGGCCGCATCGAGCAGGTCGGCTCGCCACGGGAACTCTATGAGCGTCCGGCCAGCCGCTTTGTCGCCGGTTTCCTGGGCTCACCCAGGATGAATTTCCTTGCCGCGTTCCTGCATGCGCCAGGCGAAACCAGCCAGGTTGAAAGCCTGGTGTTGGGCATCTCGTCCTTGCCCTTCGACAGCTCGGGCCTGGCCGCGAATGCGCAACTGAGCCTGGGGATTCGTCCGGAACATATTGCCCTCAAGGCGGCCCAGGGAACGGCCGGCATCGTGGTGAGCGGGGTCGAATACCTGGGAAGTGAAACCTATGTGCACCTCGACACCGGCCAGGACGACCCCATGGTCTGTCGTTGTGAGGTCAACGCCGGATGGCGAGTGGGTGATCGGGTCGAACTGCAACTGGATATCAACCATCTGCATGTGTTCGACACACACGGCACGGCGTTGAAACGCCACGCCATCGACCGCCTGCCCGATGACGTCGCCCTGCGCCCGGCCCATGCGGGCGCCCTATGACTTTATCCTTGAATAGCCTGAGCAATCCGATGCCCGCCTCTCTCGAACATGCGCAGCAGGCCCTGCGTGATGGCCTGTCTCGCCTGATCCACGACTATCGACCCGACTATCATCTGGCCCCGCCAACGGGCTGGATGAACGACCCTAACGGGGTGGTGTTTTTTCAGGGCGAGTACCACGTGTTCTACCAACACCACCCCTTCGACGCCAAATGGGGGCCGATGTACTGGGGCCACGCCAAGAGCGCCGACCTGGTTCATTGGCAACATCTGCCCATTGCCCTGGCACCGGGTGACGACTTCGACCGCGACGGCTGTTTTTCCGGTAGCGCGGTGGTGTGTGGCGACACCCTGGCGCTGATCTACACCGGACACACCTGGCTGGGAGAGGTGGGTGACGAACGCCTGATCCGCCAGGTCCAGTGCCTGGCCACCAGTGTCGACGGCGTCCACTTCGTCAAGCATGGCGCCGTTATCGAGGACGCGCCGCAAGCGGCGATCATGCACTTTCGCGACCCCAAGGTCTGGCAGGAGGATGGTTATTGGTACCTGATTGCCGGGGCGCGCCTGGGCGACACGCCGCTGCTGCCGCTGTACCGCTCCACGGACCTGCGCGCCTGGGAATTTCTCGATTACGTGTCCAGGGGCACTGACGGCGACGGCTACATGTGGGAATGCCCGGACCTGTTTCGCCTCGACGGGCGCGACGTACTGCTGTACTCCCCCCAAGGCATGCCAGCGGCGGGTTACGAACGGCTGAACAAGTATCAGACCGGTTATCGCATTGGCCACCTCGACAGCCAATGGCACTTCAGCGGCGGGCCGTTCATCGAGCTGGATAACGGCCACGATTTCTATGCCGCGCAAACCTTGGTGGCCGCTGATGGCCGGCGCTTGGTGTGGGCCTGGCTGGACATGTGGGAAAGCCCGATGCCGAGCCAGGCCCATCACTGGTGCGGCATGCTCGGTTTGCCACGGGAGCTGGAACTGCAGGGCGATCGCCTCGGCGTGTTTCCGGCGCGGGAACTGGTTGCGCTGCGCCAGGCGCCGTTGCCGAGCAGTGCGCCGTGGGGCGAGTCGGGCAGCCGTTGGGTGCCGCAAGTGAGTGGCGACCGACTGGAGCTCCATGTGCATCTGGACCTGCTCGATTGCACCGAAGGTCAGTTGGGCATCGCCTTGCGCTGCAGTGCCGATGAGCAGGAACAGACCCTGCTGTACTACGACGCGTCACTGCGACGCCTGGTGCTCGATCGCAGCCGCTCGGGTGCGCAAGTGAGCGGCCAGCGCAGCGTGCCGATAGAACAGGCGCAAACGCAACTGTATCTGCGGGTGTTTCTCGATCGTTCATCCATCGAGGTGTTTGAACAAAGCGGCCGCTTCAGCCTCAGCAGTCGCCTCTATCCGCGGCCCGACAGCCTCGGGGTGAAGCTGTTGGCGAGCGGGACTGGCGGGCGCGTCGCCATTTCCAACGCCTGGCCCCTGGCCTCGGGTTGGCTGTGAGTCGCGTCATTCGAGTCGCGAGAAGCCCGGGCGCTGTGTCATGATTCTGCGTCAACCTGACTGGCCGCACTTCGCATGACTTCCGTGAAAGACGTTGCACAGCTGGCCGGCGTATCCCTGATGACGGTTTCGCGCGCGCTCAACACGCCGGAAAAACTGAGCCCCGAAACCCTTCAGCGGGTACGCCGCGCCATCGATGAACTGCAATTCGTACCGAGCCTGTCGGCGCGCAGGATGCGCGGCGACAACTTGCAGGCGCGCACCATCGGTGTGTTCGCACTGGACACCGCGACCACGCCGTTCGCCGTCGAGTTGCTGCTGTCCATCGAACAGACCGCGCAACAGGCTGGCTGGAACGTCTTCATCCTCAACCTGCTGAGCAACCCGCCCACCGACCAGGACATCGACCTGATGCTCTCGCATCGCCCCGACGGGTTGATCTTCAGTGCCATGGGGTTGCGCCAGGTGAGCATTCCCGAGCGACTCAAGAGCAAGCCGCTGGTACTCGCCAATTGCCTGGCCGATGACAGCCAACTGGTCAGCTACGTGCCGGATGATGAAGCCGGGCAGTACCGCGCCGTGCATCATGCCTTGAGCCAAGGCTATCGGCGCCCGCTGTGTATCAACTTGCCCAGGAAGAGTGTTGCCTGGAATCTGCGCCAACAAGGGCTGCAACGCGCCTGCCAGGCATTCGGGCTGGCGCCTGAAGCACTCCTGCAATACGACCTTTCCGATCACGATGCCTACGGTGAAACCGCCGCCATTCTCGACCGGCATATCGTCGACGGCCGTCCGCAATTCGACATCCTGGTCTGCGGCAACGACCGCATCGCCTTCTGCGCCTATCAACTGCTGTTGGGCCGCGGCTTGAAAATCCCTGATGATGTCGCTGTGCTGGGCTATGACAACATGATCGGCATCGCCGAACTGTTCATGCCGCCGCTGACCACGGTCCAACTGCCCTACTACGAGATCGGTCGCCAGGCGGCCCGGCACCTGATCGAGACCCTCGAACTGACGGGCGCCCAGCCGGTGGATTGCCCACTGGTGGTCCGGGCGTCACTGTAAGGCCAAGCGGTATCCGTCAGGGCTGCTGTGCCGGCGATGGCGGCAGTGATGCGATGATCCGGGCGCGGCAGACCTCGAGGATTTCATCAGCCAGGGCGGAATCGTCCGGGCAGGCCCGCGACAACATGACCGCGCCGACGACATGGGCCAACATGTCGAGCATTTTCGCCCTGACCTCTGCCTGCGGCGCGTCTTGCCCGATCTCGTACCGGCTCGCGAGCGCCGCCAGCATATTTTCGATGCCGCTGGAAAAAGTTGCCTTCAGCTCGGGCGATTGACGGGCAGCGTCCCCACACAGTGCCGCCATGGTGCAACCACCGCCCGGGGCGTCACGGTGATCCCGGGACACGTAGAGATTGACGAACCCAGGCACATCGAGACCCGCGTTGTTGGTCAGCGATTGCGCAAGGCTGCGTGCGGCCGCTTCGGCCATCAGGTCAGCCTTGGAGCCGAAATGCTTGTAGAAACCGCCGTGGGTGAACCCGGCGGCCGCCATCAGATCCGCCACACCCACGCCGTCAAAGCCTCGCTCACGAAACAAGACAGACGCGGTTTCGACGATGTGCTCCCGGTTTGCCTGGGCCTGGGCCTTGGTCACCCGCATTTTCCGCTCCTCGTGCTGCTCGAAAATCACCCTCACATCATACATAGATGTCGAGCATAATCAAATTCGTTGACAGTTTAGATTTCGATCATCATCCTAATTAAAAGCCGCGCTCATCAGGCGACGGTTCATACCCTTGAAGAAGAGAAACTCCATGGACACTCGCACAACCGTTCTCATCACTGGCGCTTCCACCGGCATCGGCGCAGTCTATGCCCAGCGCTTTGCGCAACGCGGCCACAATCTCGTCCTGGTGGCCCGCGACGGCCCGCGACGGCGCGCGCCTGCAAGCCCTGGCCGCCAAGCTGCGCAGCGAACACACTGTTGCCATCGACATTCTCCAGGCCGACCTGACCCAGATCAGCGACCTGACGAACGTCGAAGCCCGCCTGCGGGACGACGCCAGCATCGGTATCCTGGTCAACAACGCCGGCGCCGCCCAGTCCGGCACTTTCATCGAGCAGTCGACCGACAGCGTCGCGAACCTCGTGTCGCTCAACACCACCGCGCTGGTCCGATTGGCCAGCGCCATCGCCCCACGCCTGGTCAAGGCGGGTGACGGTGCGATCATCAACATCGGCTCCGTGGTGGGCCTGGCACCGGAATTCGGCATGTCGGTCTACGGCGCGACCAAGGCGTTCGTGCTGTTTCTCTCCCAGGGTCTCAGCCTGGAACTGTCGCCCAAAGGCGTCTACGTGCAAGCCGTCCTGCCGGCCGCGACCCGTACCGAGATCTGGGAGCGCGCGGGCATCGATATCAACACCTTGAGTGAAGTCATGGAAGTCGGTGAGCTGGTCGACGCCGCGCTGGTCGGTTTTGACCGTCGCGAGCCGGTGACCATCCCGCCGCTGCAGGAAGAGGCACGCTGGGATGCCTTGCAGGCAGCACGCCAAGGCCTGCTCGGGCAAATCAAGCAGTCCCAGGTTGCCGGGCGCTATCAAGACCCGGCGTAATCATCGTCCAGCGGGCGCCAGCGCGAAGGGCAGCGCTGGCATTTCCGGATGCCTGGCCGGGCGATCAGTCCGCGGCATCCCTTATGAGAGCAAAGCACCATGAAGGCATTTTTAATCGACCGCTACGCCAAGCACAGTGGCCGTATTGGCGACATCCCGGCCCCAGAAGTGGCTGACCACGACGTTCTGGTCCGCGTGCATGCCGCCGGCGTCAACGTCCTGGACTCAAAGATCCGCAAAGGCGAATTCAAGCTGATCCTGCCCTACTCGTTTCCCTTGGTATTGGGGCATGACGTGGCCGGGGTCGTGATGCGGGTGGGATCCCGTGTCGAGCATTTCAAACCGGGGGACGAAGTCTATGCCCGCGTTCCGGATGGGCACATCGGCACCTTCGCCGAGCAGATTGCAGTGAACGAAAATGCCCTGGCCCTGAAACCCACAAACGTCAGCCTGGAAGAAGCCGCCGCCCTGCCCTTGGTCGCCCTGACGGCCTGGCAGGTACTGGTTGAAACCGCCCAGTTGAAGAAAGGCCAAAAGGTGTTCATCCAGGCCGGTTCAGGTGGCGT
The DNA here is from genome assembly GCF_900115235.1 of Pseudomonas sp. NFACC24-1. NCBI lineage: Bacteria > Pseudomonadati > Pseudomonadota > Gammaproteobacteria > Pseudomonadales > Pseudomonadaceae > Pseudomonas > Pseudomonas sp. NFACC24-1. The sequence continues at coordinate 127,970 of NZ_FOVS01000008.1, read as the reverse complement.
CGGCCCCCTCGCCATCCAGCTGGCCAAACACCTCGGCGCCTTCGTTGCGACCACCACCAGCACCGCCAATGTGCCCTGGGTCAAGGCACTGGGGGCGGACGTTGTCATCGATTACAAACAGCAGGATTTCTCAAGCGTGCTGCAGGACTATGACGTCGTGTTGAACAGCTTGGGCGCCGATGAACTGGAGAAGTCGCTGAAGATCCTCAAACCCGGTGGCCAACTCATTTCCATCTCGGGACCACCCACCCCACAGTTCGCCCAGGGATTTTCCTGGCCGCTGCGGCTGATCATGGGCCTGCTGAGCAGTGGCATACGCCGCAAGGCCCGCCGAAAGGGGGTGAGCTACACCTTCGTGTTCATGCGCGCCAATGGTCCTCAACTGCGTGAGATCACCACGCTCGTCGAGTCCGGCAGCATCAAGCCGGTGCTTGACCGATCCTTCACTTTCGACGCGACGGCCGATGCCCTGGGTTATGTCGAGCAAGGACGCTCCAAGGGCAAGGTCGTCATCAAGATCCACTCAGGGGTGGCTGAATGAACGAGTCCCCCTGCGCAGCCATTGACTGAAGCAATGTAGACACCCGCAGGCCTCGCTCAGGCCATAAAGCCGCCCACCGGGCTAGCACCTCGACGATCCCGGGCAAGCCAACCCGGTCGGCGTAGTAAAGAAGCCCACCCCGGTAACGGGGAAAGCCGTAGCCGTGAATCCAGACAAGATCGATGTCGTTGGGGCTGTCGACGATGCCTTGCTCCAGCAGGTGCGCGGCCTCATTGATCATGGCGAACAGGCATCTATCGAGGATTTCCCCGTCGTCAATTGCACGCGGCTCGATGCCACGGCTTTGTCGATGAGCCACGAGCATCCTGGCCACATACAGGTCCGGCAGGCCCCGGCGTTGGCCTTCCTCGTATCGATAGAAACCCGCCGCCGTTTTCTGCCCGAGGCGCCCCGCCTCATGCAACTGCTCGATCCAATTGCACTGGCGCTCCACAGCGCTCAATTGATCGGCCCTGCCCCGCCGGTTCCGCCAGGCGATATCCACGCCTGCCAAGTCACGCAGTTCGAAGGGCCCCATCGGGAAGCCGAACTGCCGGATGACCCGGTCCACGTCCTCCGGCGCGGCCCCTTCCTCCAGCAGGAAACTCGCCTCGCGCTCACGAACGGCCAGCAAACGGTTCCCGACAAAACCATAGCAATTGCCCACGGCAACAGCGGTCTTGCCCAGCCGCCCCCCCAATTGCAGCACCGTTGCCAGGGCATCAGGCCGGACTTGGGCCCCCCTGACCACCTCAAGCAGCTTCATGACATGCGCCGGGCTGAAGAAATGCATGCCGATCACATCGCCCGGGCGAGTGGTCACGGCAGCGATGGCATCGATGTCGAGGTACGAGGTATTCGTCGCGAGGATCGCATCCGGCTTGGCGAAGCGGTCCAGCTCCCTGAACACACCCTGCTTGACCGCGAGGTCTTCGAACACCGCCTCGATGACCAGGTCTGCGCTGGCAACACCTTCAATGCTCGAATCGAACTCGATCAGCGTGGCACGCCGGGCGGCTTCGTCGGCATCGAGTCGGCCTTTTTCCACCGCGCTGGTGAAGTATCGATCGATGGTCGAGCGGCCACGCTCCAAAGCCTCGGGTTGCGTATCGATCAGGCGTGTGGCGATTCCGGCATTGGCCAGGCACAGCGCAATGCCGCTGCCCATGGTGCCCGCGCCGATCACCGCGACGATGTCGACGGCCCGTGTGGGGGCTTGCCTGGCCAATGCGCGACACCTGGAGGCCAGGTCCCGTTCGGCAAAGAATACGTGCCGCAGTGCCCTGGCCTGCTCGCTATGGCGGCGGGCGATAAACCGCTCTCGCTCGCTGGCCATTCCCTCGGCGAAGGGCAGTTGCCAAGCGTCTTGCAGCGCTTGCAGGGCAATGGCGGGGGCCTCCTGGCCCGGCGCCTTGCGAAGGATTGCCTGGGCCTGCGCGTGGAAAACCTGGAGTTGGAATTCAGGCACCGAGCGGTCGCAAACCCGAGGGATCGGTTTGTCCGTGACCTGCCTGGCGAAATCGGTGGCATACGCCAGCACCGAGGCGTCGCTCAATCTATCCAGCAAGCCGATCGACAGCGCCTCTGCCGTACCGATACGCTCGCCCCCCAGGACCATTGCCAGGGCCTTCTCTGCGCCGCACAAACGGGGCAAACGTTGCGTGCCCCCTGCTCCGGGTATCAGGCCCAGGCTGACTTCCGGCAAGGCGAACAGCGTATCCGGTGCGGCCACACGATAGTGGCAGGCCAGGGCCAGTTCGAGCCCACCACCGAACGCCGAGCCATGCAGCGCCGCAACGACGGGCTTGGACGCCTGTTCAATCGCGGCCAGCACGTCAGGGAGATGAGGCACCTGCGGGGGCAGGTCAAACGCCTTGAGATCGGCGCCAGCGACGAACGTCCGCCCCAGACAAGCGATGACGATCGCCTGGATGGCGCTATCGGCGCACGCTTCCTGCAGCCTTTCGAGCAACTGCTCCCGAACTGCCAGCGACAAGGCATTGACCGGTGGATTGTCGATGATGATCTGGCCGACATGACCATCCCGTTGAAGTACTACACAAGCGTCCATCGATTGTCTCCCGTTGAATGGCATGGACTACAGAAGCGACAGCGGGTAACTGACGATCACACGAACATCGTCAGCGTCCCGGGCAAAGTCCGCTCGGTACGTGGCGCTGCTAACCCGCATGCTCATTCCCTTCATCGAACCGTTCTGCACCACGTATTGCAGTTCGACATCGAACTCGCGCTCACCGTCGGAATCCGCGCCCGGCACGTCGGCCCGGCTACCGCGCACATAGCGCGTCATGAAGTTCAAGCCCGGTACGCCGACCGTGCCGAGGTCGAAGTCATAGCGTGCCTGCCAAGAACGCTCGTCCTTCTCGGCAAAGTCGCCCACCTGGACGAAATTCACGAGGTAAGGGTCGGTGCCGGCCACGTAGGGAAACGCCGAGTCCCCGGACATCGTCTGGTAGCCCACCCCCAACGAATGGCCTTTTAGCTTGTACGTCCCCAGGGCGCTGAATACGCGGTTGTCGATACGGCCGCCTCGCGCCTGGCCGTCGCTGTCACTGTCACTGTCGAAGAAGCGCACATCGCTGGTGAAGCTGCCCCAGTCGCCTTTGCGGCGGTCGGTCAGGCCCAGGAATCGCTGCGTGTAGACGTCCTCCAGGACGGCGTACTGGGCAATCAGATCGGTCGTCTCACTCGCATGGAAGGTCCCGCCGAGGAGATTGAAATCACCGCCGTCGAGGGGGCCGCTGAAGCGGCGGTTCTTGTTGTTCAGCTCAAGACCGGTCGAGCCCGACTGGTCCCTGTACACCGTGCCCTGGATCCGCGCCGCGGTGAGTTCAAGGCGCTTCCATTCGTTGACCTGCACCTGGGCCCCCTCGAAGGTCTGCGGCAGCAGACGACCGTTGTTGGCGACCAGGGTTGGCCATTTCGGCAGCAAGGTCCCGACCCGCAACTGGCTGTTCGAGACTTTGACTTTGAGGGTGCCGCCCGCCTTGGAATAATTGTCCGGGACATCCCCATCGTCCTGGACCGGCAGCAGTCCCGTGCCGGAACGCCCGGGCCCGGAATCGAGCTTGATGCCCAGCATGCCGATCGTATCGACACCGAAGCCGACGACGCCAGGGGTGAAGCCGGACTCATAACGCAGGATAAAACCCTGGGCCCACTCCTGGCGTTTGGACTGGCCCGCGCCCTCGCGAAAATCCCGGCTCATGTAGAAATTGCGCATTTCCACGGAGGCCTTGCTGTCTTCGAAGAACCCTTCGGCGCCTGCCACAGGCAGATACACGGCAAAGCTCATCCCTGCCGCGCAGAGCGGCATTGTTCTTATTGATTTCATGACTGCTTACCGAGAAGAAGCCGAGCGCTGCCAATGTGCTCCTTGAAGCGCCGGCCGGGTGGAATTCAAGCGCGCTTCAGCGCAACTGGGTCAGGTAGTCCTGGGCCTTGCCCGGGATCTTTTCGTTCTGGATCGCGCCCAGGAACTTGATCGCGCGCTCCACGTCGGCATCCGTCAGGTACGGAGTCTGCGGGAACGACTTGCGATTGCTTTCCCAGGCGGCGGCATAGACCTTGTCATTCACACCGTCGAAACGACTGCGCACCGCTTTCATGGCTTGCTGCGGCTGTTCGTTGATGAGCTTCGTCGCATCGCCCAGGGCGGCGAGGAAAGCCTTTACGATGGCCGGATTGTCCTCGGCCCATTGCCGGCGAGCACTGAGGGCAATCGAAGGATACCCATCCAGCTCGGCGACCATGCCTTCGGACATGTCCAGCAAGGTGAAGCCTTTTTGCTCGATGACCGCACTGTCCGACGCCGGCGATGACAAGGCGAAGCCATCGATCTTGCCTTGGGCGAACGCCGCCAGCATTGCGGCACCGTTATTGAGGTAAAGCAGAGTGAAGTCTTTTTCCGACTGCAGGTGAGCCTCCTGGCCGAGGAAGCGCACCAGGAAATCAGCGCTGCCACCGGCCCCGCTGACCGCCAGGCGCAGGCCTTTGAACGCGGCCAGGCGTTGCTCGACGGTGGAGTTGGCATCCAGGCCGAGCCGATCGGCCACGTCCTGGCGAATGACGACGTTACTGGCGTACTGGCCGACCATGCGCCCCAAGAGCGTAATGTCGGCCCCCTTGATTTTGGCGTTGATCGCATTCTGGATGGCGCATGAGCAGAACTCGACCGAACGGCTGGCAAGGCCCGAAGTCGCCGCGCCACCACCCTTGAACTTGACCAACTCGACATCCAGGCCGTGTTTTTCGAACAGGCCGCCGTCGAGTGCGACGAACAGCGGCATGTGCACGAAACCTTCCGTCCCCAAGGCGACTTTTACACGCTCGGCAGCTTGCGTCTGGAACGCGACAGCACCGAGTACAACGCTGAGTCCCAAAGCAGATATCCAACCTTTGATAGACATGATGCGACCCTCTGTTTTTGTTGTTGTGATGGCGTTGTTCAGACCGATATTTCCCGCTCGTCCTGTTCCTTCTTCCACGGCATCAGGTACGTCTCCAACGCGCGAACGGCGGCCTGGAGCAGCAACGCCAAGGCGATGATGGCGATCAGCGCGGCGAATACCCCGGCGGTGTCCAACTGCCCTGCCGCGTCCTGCAGCAGGTAGCCCAGTCCGCGGTTCGCGGCCATGATTTCACCGACGATGGCGCCGATCAGGGCATAGGGCACCGACAGCTTGAGACCGGTGAACACCCACTGGATGGCCGACGGCAGTACGACCTTGGTGATCAGGTGGTGCTCTTTGGCGCCCATCAGACGCAGGATTTCCAATTGTTCACGTTCCACGGCACGGACGCCGCTGTAGGTGTTGAGGAACACCAGAAAGAACACGATGGTGGCGGTCAGGATGATTTTCATCTCGATGCCGATTCCGAACCACATGATGAACAGCGGTGCGAGGGCGACTTTCGGCAGGCTGTAGATGGAGGTCAGGATGGGGTCCAGCAGCTTGGCGAGCAGCGCATTGCGTCCCAGGATCAAGCCCACGGTGATGCCTGCCAGGGCACCGAAGAAAAAGCCCACCAAGGTTTCCACGACAGTGATCCAACCGTGGGCGAACAGCCGACCGCTGGCGACCAGATCAATGAAGCGTCGGCCGATTTCCAACGGCGAGCTGACGAAAAACGGGTCCACCAACGGACCGGAGGCGAACTGCCAGGACAAGAAGATCCCAGCGAAGATAGCGAGACGACCAAGAAAGATATTCATGTGCAGGGTTCTCCAGGGCTGGGCCTTCAGGCATCGTGATCCGGCGTGATGATTTCCCAGAGGTCGCCACACAGTTGGTGGTAACGCGGGTTCTTGCGCAGCTGGATGATGTTGCGGTCGTCACCCAAGGGGATGGGTACATCGCGGACGATGGTCCCTGGCCGGCCGGAGAACACCAGGCAGCGGTCGCCCAGGGCCACGGCTTCGTCCAGGTCATGGGTGACGAACAACACGGTTTTCTTGAGCTGGCGACTGAGCTTGAACAACTCGGTCTGCATGCGAATCCGCAGCTGCGCATCCAGCGCGGCAAACGGCTCGTCCATCAGCAGCGTCTCCGGGTCATAGGCCAACAAGCGAGCAAGGGCGGCGCGCTTGCGCATGCCGCCGGAGAGCTGGCTGGGGTAGGCCTTCTCATGTCCATCGAGGCCGACGAGGGTCAACAACTCGCGGATCCGCGCTTCACGCTTGGCCTTGGGTACGCCTTGGATTTCCAGTGGCACAGCAATGTTGCCGGCCACGTCCCGCCACGGCAGGAGATGATCGCTCTGGGTCATGTAGCCGGTGCGGCCGTTGATGCCTTGCACGGCCTCGCCGCGGTACAGCACCTCGCCGGTGGTGGGACAAAACAGACCAGCGACCATGTTGAGCAAGGTCGACTTGCCACAGCCGGAGGGGCCGATGATCGTCACCAACTGGCCTTGCTGGATGTCGACGTTGATGCTGTGGGACGCCTGCTTGGCGACGCCTTTCACCGTGAATGACTTGGACACGTCACGGAAGGAAACCACCGTCGGAGCGGTCACCGTGGCGCTGCTCGGGGAACCGCGCGACTGGATAGCAATATGGGGGCTGTTCATAGAGACCTACTTGTTTTTATGAGTCTGAAATGAGCGTTCTTTGATTATGCGAGCGTGAATTCCAGGGTAAAGGCAGCTGTTCCACAGAGTGGAACGGCTCCCGTCAGGCCATGATCGTCAAGCCGTCCAAGGCCATGACCCCGCTTCCAGCAGGACGTACCAGCAGCGGATTGATCTCGGCCTCAACCAAGCGTTCACCCAACTGCATGGCCATGTCCGAGAACGCGACGATGCAATGGGCGGCGGCGTCGAGGTCGGCCTTGGGCATCCCGCGATAGCCGTCCAGCAACGGGTAGGTGCGCAATGCGCGCAGCATCTGCCGGGCTTGTTCAAGGTTTACCGGAAGCAAATGCAAGGTGGTGTCCTGGAACAATTCCGCTGTAACCCCGCCCATTCCAAGCAGGAGCGCCGGGCCCAGTTGCGGGTCCCGGTGGAAGCCAAGAATGAGCTCCTGCCCTCCCGTCACCATTTCCTGGACGAGAAAGGTGGGCGGTTCGAAACCCACATGACTGCTGACCTCGTCACGCATGCGATCCAGCCGCGCGCTGATATTCCCGGCGTCCAAATGCAAGGCCACGCCGCCCACTTCACTCTTGTGGGGGATCTGCTCGGAAAGGACCTTGAGGGCAACGTGACCGCCCAGCTCCTGAGCAGCCTGAGCGGCTTGATACCCATCGCGAACCACCCGTTCCCGCGTCACCGGGATGCCGAAACTGGCGTACAAGCGCTTGCTGCGTTCTTCATCGAGCGGACCACTTGGCAGGTCATGGACAACCTCAGGCCGGGCCTGCGCAGTGCCAGGCTCATGGGATTGCTCGCAACAGGTGGCCTGTGCTGCCAACGCCTTCAGTGCGCTGGCACAACTTTCCGGCGAACTGAACGCCACGCCCCCGGAGCCATTGATGCGCCGGGCGGCTGCCGGGGCATGGGGGCTGATGTAGGCCAGCACCGGTTTATCGGAGTTGGCCAGGCTGTCGCGGATGGCATCGGCCATCAGGTGTGGCTGGGCAACACCGGAGGAGCCCACGACGCTGATCACCGCATCGAAATCCGGACTGTCCAACAGGATGCCAATGGCCGCCCGCATCAACTCCGGTTGCAGCCCCGCCAAGGTCAAGTCGATCGGGTTACGGTCCAGTACCGCCTGGTCGCCCACATCCAGGTCACGCAGTTTCGCCGCGGTCTGCACGCCCGGCGTGGGCGTTTCGAAGCCGCTGACGCCAAGGCTGTCAGCGATCAAAGTGCCCGCACCGCCGGTGGAGGTCAGAATCGCGACCCGTTGACCGCGCATGACCCTGCCACTGGCCAAGGCAAAGGGAATATCCAGGAGGTCGGCGAATGTCTCGGCGCGAATCACCCCAAGCTGGCGGAAGTAGGCGCCGTACAGCGCATCGGAGCCCGCCATGGCCCCCGTGTGAGAGGCCGCAGCATGGGCCCCTGCCTGTGAGCGCCCGACTTTGTAAACCACGACAGGCTTGCCGGCACCCCGAGCCTTGCGCACCGCACGGGAGAATTTTTCACTATCGCGCAAGCCCTCCAGGTACAGGGCAATGACCGAGGTCGCGGGGTCGTCGGCCAGGTAGTCGACGAAGTCGGCCACGTCCAGGTCGACCTCGTTGCTGGTAGAAATCAGCTTGGAAAAACCGATGCCGGCAGCAACGCCGCGGGACAGCAGCGCGCCAAGAATACCGCCACTTTGCGACACGACGGCAACCCGGCCGGCCAGCAGCTCGTCCATGTCCAGCGCACCACTGGCCGACAGCGTGATCCGTTCGGTCAAGTTGACAAGGCCGATGGTGTTGGGGCCCAGGATCCGCATTGATCCACGAACCGCTTTCAGTTCTTCCTGGCGCGCGGCGCCTTCAGAACCGGTTTCACCGTAGCCTCCGGCCAATACGATCGCCGCAGGGCAACCGAGGGCCGCCAGTTGCGCGACGGCCTGGTTGGCACGCGCCGCCCCCAGCAGAATGATCGCCACGTCCGGCACTTCCGGCAACTCGGCGATGCTGGGATAGCAACGCAGGCCGTCGATGTCGTCGTAACGTGGATTGACCGGATACAAGCGCCCCTGGAAACCGTGCTTGCGCAGGAACGCGATGGGTCGACCCGAGGTTTTGCGGGCGTCGCCCGAGGCGCCGATGACGGCGACGCTGGCGGGACTGAGAAGGCGAGCGATCTTGTTCATGGTTCAGCTCCGCTCGGCCTTGCGTGCAAGAAAGGCGGCAACCGATTCCTGATGCTCGCTGGAGGTGTAGCAGATGCCCTGGGCCTGGCTACCCATGGCGAAGATCTGGCTCTGGGTGAGCTCGAAGGTGTTGTTCAGGATCGACTTGCTCAACGCCAGGGCGGTGGCGGATCCACCCGCGAGTTGCAACGCCCAATCGTGGGCCGACGAGAGCAGATGATCGTGCTCGACGACGCGATCGATCATGCCGATCCGAAGGGCTTCCACCGGCGCGACTGTGCGTCCGCTGAAGATCAGTTCCTTGGCCTTGGACAGGCCGACACGACGGGGCAGGAAATACAGGCCGCCACCATCGGGAATCAGGCCCCGCGCGATATAGCTCATCGCGAAGTTGGCGTGCTCGGAGGCGATGATGAAATCGCAGCTCAACGCCATGTCGCAACCCAGGCCCGTCGCGGCGCCATTCACCGCGGCGATGGTCGGCTTGGGCAGGTTGTGCAGCAGCGACACGGCATGATGCACCCGTTGCTGGCGCTTCCAGCCATTGAACGCCACGGAGCCGGCGGGAGCGCTCATGCGTGCCTGCATGCCCTTGATGTCGCCACCGGCGCAGAAGCCTTTGCCGGTGCCGGTCACGACCAGCGCCTTGATTGCGTTGTCCGAGGCAATCCGCTCCAGGTGTTCGATCAGCAACGCACGCATTTCATCGCTGATTGCGTTACGCGCTTCAGGTCGATTGAGGGTCAGGGTCGCGATGCCATCCACGACAGACAAATCGATCGGGCCAGACAATTGCTGAGGGATCGTCATACGGTGCCTCTCTTATTATTCAGTTGATTGACCGCCAGGCGATGAGCCAAGCTTGGATTCAATCTGAGGGAGAGCGAACCTGATGACAACGCGACCGTTCCACCTGTTGGAACAGGGTGATACCGGCCTTGCTTCGGCAAACGTGCCAGGACAAGGCAAGGCGCCGCTCAACCGATCCCTTGAGCGCGGCCTCGATTTGCTCAGGGCATTCCGGCCGGGCACCGAATCGCTTACCAATGGCGACCTGAGCGAGATGACGGGCTTGTCGAAATCCACCGTGAGCCGGTTGAGCCAAACCCTCGTCCACGCAGGCTTCCTGGATTACGACCCGACCGCGGGCACTTACCGATTGGCGCCTTCCCTGCTTGGGCTGGCGCATTCGATGTACCACGCCAGCACGCTGTTGCAGATCGCCACGCCGCTGATGCTGCAAGTGGCTCGCGAACATCAGGTCAACGTCAGCCTCGCCGCCGCCGATGGCGACGAAATGATCTATTTGGAATCGATTCGCTTCGGCAAGCGCAAGTCGCCGCGCAATGTACTCGCCGGCCAGCGCCTGCCCATGGACGTGACGTCCCTGGGCCGGGCTTACTTGTCGGGGCTTGAAGAAGGACAACGCAGGCCATTGCTGGAGCTGTTCAGGTCACGCCGATGCGAGTCCCGCGCCAGCCAACTGATACAGGACATCGACGATGCGCTGAGGCACGTCTGGGCGACCGGGTACTGCGTGGCCTCATGGCAGCCGGAGGTCATGGCGATCGCCACCCCGCTCGGGCACCCGGCCTATCGAACCCATGCGCTGAACATCAGCCTGGCGACCGTTGAGACAGCGCAGCAAGTGCAAGAACGTTATGCCGCGGTACTGCTGGACCTGGCACAGGCGATCAGGCAGGCACTGGCAGACGCCCGTACCGACTGATCGTCATTGACGGCCCTTACCAAACGGCAATATGCGAATCCGCCCGGGGTTCGGTCCCGCCGCACAGCACACCACTGACCGGGTCGCGCAGGATGATCTGGCCACGCCCATAGTCGGTCAGGTCGCTGGCGATCTGTACCTCATGCCCCCGTCGCGCCAGGGCATTGGCCAGGTCCCGTGAAGCCCCCTGTTCGATCCCGACCTTCATGTCTCCCAGCCATTGCCAACGCGGTGCGTCCAAGGCCGCTTGCGGGTTGAGGCCGAAATCCACCAGGTTCATGACCATCTGCACATGCCCCTGGGGCTGCATGTAGCCGCCCATCACGCCGAAGGGGCCGAGGGCCTCGCCATTACGGGTAAGGAACCCGGGAATGATGGTGTGGAAAGTTTTCTTGCCCGGGGCCAGGCAGTTGGCGTGGCTCGGATCGAGGCTGAACTCCTGCCCGCGATTCTGCAGGGCGATTCCGCTGTCGGGCAGCACCACGCCGGAGCCGAACCCGTGGTAGTTGCTCTGGATGAACGAGACCATGTTGCCCTCCCCATCCGCGGTGGCCAGGTACACCGTGCCGCTGGCGTGGGGGTCGCCGGGCTTGGGCGGTTGGGCCTGTTCGCCGATCTGCCCGCGCCGACGGGCGCTGTAGTCATCGCTGAGCAGGTCAGCCACCGCCACGCGCATGTGCAGGGGGTCGGTGATGTAGTGCAGGCCGTCGCTGTAGGCCAACTTCATCGCTTCCAGTTGACGATGCCAGGTCTGTTGGCTGTCACGCTGATCGAAGTCGAAACCTTCCAGAATCTTCAGCGCCATCAAGGCCACCAGGCCCTGCCCGCTCGGCGGGATTTCCCAGACATCCACGCCTCGGTAATTGACGTGGATCGGGTCGACCCACTGGGCGCGATAATCCCTGAGGTCCGAGGCGCGCAGGTAGCCGCCGCTGGCCCGGGAGTGGGCGTCCAGGCGCTCGGCCAACGCACCACGATAGAGGCTTTCGCAGCCGGTGTCGGCCAATTCCTGGAGCGTGCGCGCCTGGGCCGGGTTGCGAAAAATCTCCCCGGCCCGAGGCGCCCGGCCCTCGATCAGGAAAGTCTCGAACCAGGCTTCCAGGACGGCATCGCGATGGGGCGTGAACTCGTTCAGCGCGATCTGCCATTGATGGGCAACCACCGGCGACAGCGCAAAGCCGTCCCGGGCCAGGCTGATGGCCGGTTGCAGCAGCTCGACAAAGGGCAGCTTGCCAAAGCGCTGCGACAACTGCGCCCAAGCCGATGGGCAGCCCGGGACAGTCACCGGTGTCCAGCCGTAGATCGGCATCTGCTCATGACCGGCGGCCTTGACCGCCTCGATGCTCAAGGCCGCCGGCGCATGCCCGTTGCCGTTGAGGCCGTGTAGCTGGCCCTTGCACCAGACCAGGGCGAAGGCATCACCGCCGATGCCGCAGCCAGTGGGCTCCACTACCGTCAGCGCCGCTGCCGTGGCGATGGCGGCGTCGATGGCATTGCCGCCTTTTTGCATGATCTCGATGCCCGCCTGGGCCGCCAGGGGCTGAGACGCGGCGACCATGCCCCGACGGGCGAAAACGCTCTGGCGTTGGGATGGATAAGGGTATTCGTGGGCAGAAAATGTCAGCATGGTGAAAGCTCTTCAATACGGGAATTGATTGATCGGACTCAGGGGGTAGACAACCTTGCAGCGGTCATAGCACCCGGCTGAGGAAAGCCCGGGTCCGCGGGTGAATGGGGTGACAGAAGATCTGCTCCGGCGGCCCTTGCTCGATAAGCTCGCCCTGGTCCAGGACCACCACACGATCGGCCACTTCCCGGGCGAAGCCCATCTCGTGGGTTACCACGACCATAGTCATGCCCTCCTCGGCCAACTCCTTCATCACTTGCAGCACCTCGCCGACGGTCTCCGGGTCGAGGGCGCTGGTGGGCTCGTCGAACAGCATGGCCTGGGGTTTCATGGCCAGGGCCCGGGCAATCGCCACCCGCTGTTGCTGGCCGCCGGAGAGCATCGAGGGGTAGTGATCGGCCTTGTCCGCCAGGCCGACCCGCTCCAGCAACCCGCGGGCCTGCTCCAACGCCGCGGCGCGCGGCACACCGAGCACCTGGATGGGCGCTTCGATGATGTTCTCCAGGGCGGTCATGTGGGGGAACAGGTTGAAGCGTTGGAACACCATGCCGATGTCCCGCCGCTGCCGGGCGATGTTACGCTCCGACTCACGCACCAGGCTGCCGTCGGCGCGCTCGCGATACCCCATGGCCCGGCCATTGACGCGGATGCGTCCGCCCTGGATGTCTTCCAACAGATTGATGCAACGAATGAAAGTGGTCTTGCCGGAGCCCGACGCACCGATCAGCACCACCACTTCGCCACGCCGCACTTGCAGGGAAATGCCCTTGAGAATCTGCAGCTCGCCGAAGGACTTGTGAACGTCCAGCGCCTCGATGATCAGCTCTTCGCTTTTATGCGCCATGGTTAACGTGCCCTCAGCAGATTCAAGGTGCTGCGACCGAACATCCGCGTCGACGCCGGCGGTGGCGACGAAGGCCGATCCGATTGGCCGAAACGGGTCTCCAGCCAGCGCTGGAAAAAGCCCCACAACGTGGTCAGCAACAGGAAATAGATCGCCACCACCAGGTACAGCTCGAACACCCGGAACGTCGCCGACGTGACCATCTGGGTACTGAGCAACAGTTCCTGGACGCCGATCACGCTGACCAGCGTGGTGTTCTTGAGCATCACGTTGAACTCGTTGCCCAGCGGCGGAACGATGACCCGGAACGCCTGGGGCAGGACAATGCGGCGCATCAATTTGGCGAAGGTCATGCCCAGGGAGCGCCCGGCCTCGTATTGGCCCTTGTCCACCGCGCCGATGCCGGCGCGGATGATCTCGGCCATGTAGGCCCCCTCGTTGAGGCCCAGGGCAATGATCGCCGCCTGGATATTGCCGGGGATCACCAGGCCGAACAGGTCGATGTCTTCGAAGCGGAAAATCCCGCCGGCGGCCAGCGCGGTGTAGAGAAAGACGATCTGCACCAGCAACGGCGTGCCGCGCATCAGCCACACGTAAAAGCGCACCGGCAAATGCAGCAAGGGGTTGCTCGACAACCGCAGCAGCGCGGCGGCCAGCCCCAGGGCACAGCCCAGCAGCATCGCCAGCACACTGATCAGGCAGGTCAGCCAGAGCCCGGTGAGGTACACCCCACTGGGCTGCAGCAGGTACTGCCAGAACACATCCCAATTGAAATTCATCGATGGTTCACCTCAATCAAGTGTGTCACTGGCGACATGCCATTTGCCAAGCAGTTGGCTGTAGCTGCCGTCGCTGCGCATATCGCCGATCACCTGCTGCACGGCGGCGGTCAGTTGCGGATCGTCCTTGCGAATGCCCAGGCCGGTGAGAATCCGGCTGAAGGCCGGCACCCCTTCCTCGAACAGGTCGGGCGCCATGGCCGCGTAGTAACCGGCGGTTTCCACGGTGGTGCCGTAGGCGTCGACCTGGCTGATGCGCAGGGCCTGGAAGGCATCGGTATCGGTGTTGTAGACCACCAGCTTCATCGCCGGCTTGCCGGCCTTGGCCAGGGTTTCGTTCTCGGCGTCGAGCAGGGTCTTGATGGTGGAACCGTTGAGCACCGCGACCTTGTGCCCGGAGAGATCCGGCAGTGTCTTGAGGCCCTTCGGATTGCCCTTGGGCACCACCACCGCCTGGCTGGAATACATGTAGTTGACGATGTCGATCACCTCGCGGCGCTCGGGCTTGTCGAACAACTGATCGACGATCATGTCGCACTGGCGGGCCAGCAACGCGGGAAGCAATCCGGAAAAGGGAATGACCCGCCACTCCACCTTCTTGTCACCCAGGCGCTTGGCGATTTCCAGCCCCAGGTCCACGGTCAATCCCTTGGGTTTCTGCGCCTCATCAAAAGACACCAGCGGCGGCGAATCCATGCCTGAGCAGTAGACGAGTTTGTCGACCTTGAGCAAACGCTCCGGGACAACAGGCGCGGCAACCGCCCACTGCGCACAGAAACCCAAGGATAAAGCGGCAACCAACAGGCGAGGCTTATGCATGACCAGACACTCCAGTTCAGTAGGTAACGGGCAGTACTCAAAGTCAGAACACGGGCAGGCTCGGGGCCTGCTCTCGTTATTTTTTCGATTGCAGGAACTCGATCAATTCAGGAACGGTGCCTTCGATGTGCCCACGCACCACCGCCTCGGCCTTATCGGCATCACCCGCACGCAGGGCATCGAGGATCAACATGTGCTCCTGACGCGCACTCAGGGGCTTTTCCACATGCTGCAGCCATAGGCGCATGGGCGCTTCGATCAGGGAATAAAGCGCGCTGATCTGCTTGAGCAATCGCGGGCGACCGCTGAGGCTGCACAGGTATTCATGGAAGGCGCGATGGCGGCTGACCCACTCGGCGCTTTCCTCGCGGTAGTCGTCCATCTCGTCCAGCAAGCGCTCCAAGGCGGCCAACTGGCGCTCGCCAATGCGTGCTGTCGCGACACGGACCGCCAGGCCTTCCAGGGCGCTGCGCATTTCGAAGACTTCGTGCAGCTCATCAATGTCCAAGCCGCTGACAACCGCCCCGCGATTGGGCCGCAGTGTCACCAGGCCCTGGGCATCCAGACGGCGGAAGGCCTCGCGCACCGGCATCCGGCTCATGCCGATCTCGTTGGCAATGTCCTCGGCAATCAACCGGTCACCCTTGCGTAACCGACCGCCACAAATGGCATCGAGCAGGAAGTTGTAGGCCTCCTCCTCGGCGGTCATGGGCAGGCGTTCAGCGTACGTCGGAGCAAATTGCATGGCAGCACCTTCTGCATTTTTGTATCCAATTATCCATGGATTCAAAAAAGCAGAATACGTGCCAACTTCTCACGCAATCGTGCAAGCATTTGATTTGAAGGAATTTACCGAGGAAAAGTGACTGGCTGCCGCGAGCCCTGCCACAGGCGAGGCTGCAGCCGCGTGCTACCAAACAGCTCAGTGGCTGCCCTTTACGGGTGCGCGATGGTGCTTCGGTAACACCGCAAACGGCGTCTCATCACGCCGGCGCCCTGGGCGTATCCGAAGGTGACTCGCCAAACAGCGCCCGATAATGGAACGCAAAATGGCTCAGGTGGAAAAACCCCATCTCCACGGCGATCTCACTGACGTTCTGCTCCGCCGCACGGGTCGCGATCAAACGGCGGCGCACCGCATTGAGCCGCAGGTTGCGCAGGTACTCCACCGGACGCATCCCGGTCACCGCCTGGAAACTGTTCTGCAGGGTCCTGCGGCTGACTCGCAATTGCTCGCACAAGTCGAGAATGCTCAAGGGCACATCGGCACTGGCGACGACCAGCTCCTGGCAACGCTTGACCAGATAGGCACTGACGGCAAAGTTGCCGCGTCGGCCACGCACCTCGTCCGAGGCGTGGCTGAACAGGTCGAGAAAGGCATTGAGCAGAACGTCTTCGAGGATTTTTTCCGAAGCGGGATTGACGGCGTCCGCCTGTTCCAAAAGGCGACGAAACAGTGGGTGGATGCGTTGTTGCACGCGGCGCAGTACCACTTCATCCACGCTGACCTGGGACACGCTTTTCAAACGCTTGAGCTGTTCGCTCGACAGTTCGTAGGCCGCCAGCTTGGCGAACCGCACCGTGTCGACATTGGCCGCGAAGAAATGCATGCCCTCCGGGGCGTGCAAGACGAAGTCTTCGCCATCGCGCAACAACACGACGCTGTGGGCGCCCACCTGGTGCCCCTGGACCACCGGCGCACCGCCCAGCGACATGGCGATGCACAAGCGCCCTTTTGGCGCGCAACCGTGCTGCACCACGCGTTTATCCAGCACCTCCTGGAAGATCTGGAAACGTTCAGCGCATACCTGGCGCAGCTCGCTGGACAAGCATCCACGCCCGAGCTGGTCATAGACTTGTTGCCAGCCCAGGATCGAACCGGCGTGTTGCTGAGGATCATTGAAGGTACGGACTTCGGCGAACATGATCATTGGTCCTCGGTGGCGCTGCACTTAACCCTGATGCTACGTAACGCTGCGTAGAAACTGTGTAGGAGCTGTGTAGGAGCTGTGTAGGAGCTGTCGAGTGCAACGAGGCTGCGATCTTCCCCCAGACACTTGAATCCCAAGCGAAAGAAAAAAAGATCAAAAGATCGCAGCCTTCGGCAGCTCCTACCGGAAAACCAAAGCCAGTTCCATGCCAAGCATGTACAACCGATACTCGGCGGCCTTGATCTCCAAAGGTGCCAACAAAGCGCCGGAAAGCACCACCTGCCCCGCTTCAACGCACTGCCCGTCGGCCAGCAAGCGCCGGACCAACCAGCACAGGTTGGCCACCGGCGTGTCCTCGCGCGCCAGGACATTCCCTTCGCCGCACGCCCCCCCGTCGCACTCCAGCCGATAGCTCACTTGAGGCAACTGATCGGCCTGAAAACGTACCCGCGCCCCCAGGCAATACAGCCCCGCGGCGGCATTGTCGGCAAGAAACGCGCCGACGCCGAAACGCCAGCCCTGCCAGCGACAATCGGCAATTTCGAATGCCGGCGCGATCTCGGACACGGCGGCGAGGATGTCCTCGTCGCTGTAGAAACCGGGCACCAGCGTACGCCCCAGGACAAACGCCAGCTCGATTTCCAACTTCGGCTGGATCAGCCGCGCAAGCGACACCCCGCGGCCGGGCTCCACCACCATGGCATCGGTCAGTGCGCCCAATACCGGCTCATCAATACCGAAACGGTCCTGGGCGGCGCGGCCGGCGAAGGCCACTTTCCATCCGGTCAACCGCTCACCCCCGGCCTGGCGCCGGCGCAGTGCCTCGCGCTGCAAGGTGTAGCCCATCGGCAGGTCGACGACCTGTGGCTCCAACGAAGGCAAGGCGTGCACGGCCTGCGCGGCATCGTGAAGCCGGACCAACAGATGATCTTCGCGGCTCATGAGAGTTGCTCCGCCAGTTTGCGCAACACGCCCTCGAGCCGCTCGGGCGTGGTGATCGCGGCAACGAACCGATCCGGCCGCACCACCACGACACAATCACGCACCTTGGCAAACCATTCGCCGAGGCGGTTATCGACATCCTCGACGCAAATGGCCCCGCTGGCAGACAAGGGTTGGTTGCGCCCCACGCCGCTGCGCGACCGATTGATCTGGATGAAGCGCGTCTCCCAGCGCGCCCACCAGGCGGCGGTTTCTTCGCTGAGCTGTTCGCTCGGGTTGACCCGATACCCCAGCACCGCATAGGAATGCCCCAGCACCTCGTCCAGGCGTCGGCGCTGGCCCTGGGCATCTTCGATGGACGGTTGGATGAACAACTGCCCGACCAGATCATCCTCATGCAGCTCGGCGCGCTCGTGATACACCAGGCCTTTGGTGATGGTCGCCTTGGGCTTGAACTTGAATTCCAGCAAGTGCGAACGCAGGTTGTCGACGCTGTTGACGGCCTGGAACAACCAGTCACGTACACCCGCCATCAACGGGTTGGTCAGCCCCAGGATGGCGCCCATGTTGTCGGCCAACGCAATGAGATCGGTCGCATGCCCACGGCGCTCCTGGTCGTAACTGGCCAGGATCGCCGGCGACGCCCGCCCTTGGAGAATCGCGGCGAGCTTCCAACTGACGTTGACGACATCACGCAAGCCCGAATTGAGCCCCTGCCCGGCCCAGGGCGGGGAAATATGCGCAGCATCCCCCACCAATGCCACACGGCCCTGGACAAAGCGCGCCGCGACCCGGGAGTTATGGGTGTAGGCGCGGATCCGGATGATTTCCAGTTGGTCGACCGCATCGCCGATATGCCCACGGATCAAGTCCCGGATCGTCGCCTCTTCGCACATCCGGGTTTCGTCTTCGCCCTCCAGGAGCATGAACTCCCAGCGCCGTTGCTGATACGGCAGGTAGATGCAGACGAAAGGTCTCTGAGGGTCGGCATGCAAGGCGGTATACGGTGCGTCGAGGGTGTCGTTGGCCGTATCGATCACCACCCATTTGCGCGGATGGGTCAGCCCCAGCAGTTCAATGCCGAGTTTCTTGCGCACGCTGGAGCGTCCGCCATCGGCACCGATCACGTACTGCGCCTGCAACTGATAGAGCTCGCCCCGGGCATCGCGCACCTGCAAGGTCACACCCTCGGCATCCTGCTCCAGGTCGAGCATTTCATGGCCCTGGCGCAACTCGACACTGGCGTGCTTGCCCAACTGCTCGCGCAATGTCGTTTCAAGCAACTGTTGCATGAAGATGTTGCGCATCGGCCAGCCATAGTTCGCCGTGCTCGGCTTGACCTCGGCAAAACAGACGCCTCGCGCATTGTAGTAACGCAGGGGCACGTTGCAGATCATGTCGCGCGCGGCCAGTTCGGCGATGCCGATGCCCTGCAACACCCGCAGCGCCTCGTCATCCATGCCCACCGCGCGGGGATACGGCAGGACGCCGTCAGCCAATTCAAGGACGATGCAGTCGATACCGTACAGCCCCATGTAATGAGCGGCCGTGATCCCGTTCGGGCCGCCGCCCACGATGACAACCTGGGTTTTCTCCTGCTTCATCGTTATTCACCGCTTTGTTGTTGTGGTTGTAGGCATTGGTCGTGCAAGTAATCCATGACGACACGGTTGAACGTATCCTCCTGGTCGTCATGGACATAATGGCTGGCGTCGGCGATTTGCGCTGTATGCACGCGCGGATTGGCCTCCTTCATCGCCTCCAGGGTCGCCTCGGGCAGAAAATCGGAGCGCGCGCCCCGGATGAACAGCGTCGGGCAATCCAGCGCCCGGACCGCCGGCCACAGATCGGTCGGGGTGATGCTCAGGCGCGCCTGGGCAATGCCGGCCTGATCATGGCGCCAGCCGATGCCTGCCGGGGTTTCCTTCATCGAATGGGTCAACCTGGACGCCAGCCCCTGGGCGGACAGGCCGGGACGTGAGCGGCGCCAGAACTGCGAGGCACTTTCCCAGTCGGGAAACGACAGGGGCGTCTGGCTCATTTCGCGACGGATGCGCTCGGCACCGTCGCCGCTGATCGACGAGCCGGGGCCAATGTCTTCGATCACCAGGGCTTGCAGGCGTCCAGGATTGAGCCGGGCATACTCCAGCGCATTGGTGCCGCCGAGGGAATGCCCCACCAGGATGAAACGCTCCAGTCCCAGGTGCGTGACCCAATCTTCCAGATCGCTGACATAGGCTTCGGTCCGGTAGCTGGAAGCCTCTGCCCAGTCGCTGTCGCCACGGCCGCGCTGGTCCAGGGCGTGGCAACAGAATTGCTCGCCCAATGCATTGGCCAGGGACGCCCAGGTCTGGGCATAGGCCCGCAGCCCATGCAGCAGCAACACGGGAATGCCTGACGCATTGCCCCACGACAAGTAGTGCAGGCGCATCCCCGAACGATTGGTGAAGAACTGGCTGTTTGTAGACATTCGTTGGCTTCCCACGTCAGCGCACCTCAATACAGGCCGTCATTGCCCTTGACGTCAGCGGCCTGCAGACCACCCAGACGTGCATGCAAACGCCCACGCGTGGCGAAGGCCCAGATGATGATCAACTCGTCGGCCGAGGGACCATCGCCGAACGACAGGGAAATGCTGTCGTAATGGGAGCGGACATACAGCGCGTCCTTGTGGGCCAGCGGTACGTCGATGGTCACGCCAGGCCCGCCCCGCTTGCCGGTGGAGGGCACCCAGGACTTGCCACCGCCCAATGCGACACGGATCGGATCCGCCGCCGGATTGGTCAGCAACGCATTGCCGTGCTCGTACTCGCCCTGGCTGCCCACCAGGCACGCCTTGCCGTAACTGACAATCTCATGCTCGCCGGCCAGGGCCTGGATACGCCGACCAAACTCCTGGCCCAGCAAGGGTGACGGTTCTATCAACTCGGCCAGGCTTTCGCTGAAACGTCCGGCATAAGGGTTGGCGATCACCGCTCCAATGGCGTACTTGAACAGCGGCTCGCCATCGGCCAACTGGCCGGTTTCGTTGGCCAGGGTTTCCTCGACGAAGCTATACCATTTGCGGATGTGATAACTGGCGAAATTCGCGGTTTTCATCAGACTTGCCTCTTTAAAGTGGGTCGAGATCGAAATGCCGGCTGGGGGCCCCAGCGGCCTTGAAGCGGGCCTTGCCGCGCTCGTCGTCGTGTTCGGACTCGAGGAAAAACTCCATGCGATTGCCATCGGGGTCGTTGAAGTACACGCCGTTGCCGATCTCGTGGTCAGTGATCTTCACCACCTCGACGCCCTTGTTCAGCAACATGCCGTAGAGCTTGCGCAGGGTGGTCATGTCGCCCGCGATCTCCAGCCCGTAGTGCTGCAACCCCAGGCCGCCCTGATGGGCGCCGGGCTCTGCGCGGAGCAATGCGATGTCGTGATGCTTGGCACCAAACGCCATCATGATCCAGCTTTCACCCCGGGCGCTTTCATGCATGCCCAGCACATCGGCGTACCAACGGGCCGACACTTCCGGGTCGCTCACGAACAACGACAGGTGAGTACGAACGACTTCGACTTTCATCGCGCGATACCTCAGTTTTTCTTGATGATGGATTGATGCCCGGACTTGATTTGCGCCACGGCCGGGGTCCAGAGCACATCAGCGATTTCACTGAATTCACGCCACTGCTTCTGCCAGCCGTCACCGCCATTTTCGGAAGTGAACAGATGCCCGTACTTGGTGCCGGCGACGATCTGGCGAGGGTCGGCAGGGTTCAAGGCAATCGCCCAGACGCAGGAGTTGGGCTGTTGTGGCAGCGGCAGCACTTCCCAACCGAGGGCGGCATCCCGGGAAACCAGGACCTTGCTGGTGGTGCCCGGGGTGCCGTCGGAGATGCTCAGGTAGAGCGTATCCTCGCCGCCCAACGGTGCATTCATGGCGCGCACGTAATACAGGCCGAAGGCTTCCCGGGCGACGATGCCGGTCCAGGTCTGCCCCTCGTCGAGGCTGCGGTAAACGGCATTGACGCACACCACGACGATGACCTTCTGCCCATGGTTGGGCAGGACCACGATGTTGTGCACGTCCGAGTTGAAGTCCCACAGCAAGCGATCATCGACGCGGGTCCAGCTCTGCCCCCCGTCACGGCTGTGGAACAACCCGCCCTCTTCCAGGCCGAACCAGAGCTGGTTGCGGTCAGTCGGGTCGTAGGCAAAAGCCAGCAGCCGTGGACGACTGACGCCGTCGCAGAACTCCGGGATCTCCACGGGGGCACGATCCCAGTGCTGACCACCGTCGAGGGTGCGCCACAGCACGGCGCGCGACGGCGCACCGGTGCCCACGAAAATACGCTGTGCATCCTGGGGATCCACGGCCACCTTCCAGACGGTCTGCCCGTTGAACGGCGAATCTACCCGCTGCCAATGGCCGCCGGTATCACGGCTGATACACAAGCCGACGTCGGTGCCGGCGTAGATCACCTCGGGCGTAGCCGGGTGGAAACTCAGGGATCGGGTGATCGCATCGAATTCCAGGTCCTGGCCCAGGCCCAGGCGATGCCAGGTACGGCCATCGTCGGCGCTGCGGATCACCGCTTGCCCCACGGTGGCGACCAAAAGGGTTCCGTTACTCATCACTGCTGCTCCTCAAATGAAGATGCCACGGGTCAAACCGCCGTCGATGCCAATGGATTCCCCGGTCACGGCGCCCGCCTTGGGGGATGCGAGGAAACCGATCAACCAGCCCATTTCGATGGGCGCCAGGGTGCGCCGGATCGGCGTCGCGTCGATGTAGCCCTGCTCCACCTGCTCAGGCGTCTTGCCCTGCTTGACCCCTTCGCGCTCGTACAGCTCCTGGATGTGCGGGGTGTCTACCACACCGGGGTGGATCAGGTTGACGGTGATGCCGGAAGGGCCCAGTTGGTCAGAGAGCGTCTTGGTCATGTGGGCAATGGCCAGGTTGCGCATGCCCGAGAGGACCTTGCTGCCACGCCCGGTCAAGCCACCGATGTTGATGATGCGACCGAAGCCACCGGCCTTCATGTGCGGGGTCACCGCCTTGGCGCAACGGAAGTAGCCGATCACCTTGGTGTTGAGGTCCGAGAGCAATTCGTCGTCGCCGGCATGTTCGATGTCGTTGCGCACCACGCCGGACGGTGCCGCGGCACCGTTGACCAGGATATCGATGCGGCCAAAGTGCTTGTGGGCCGCCTCGACCATGTCGGACACTGCCGACATCTGGTTGGTGTCACAGTACAGCGGCAGCACTTCGTTGCCGGTCTCGGCGGTGATTTCCTCGGCGGCTTGCTGGAGAAACTCCATGCGCCGCGCACAGATCACCACCTTGCAACCTTCCTGGGACAAAAAGCGCGCGACTTCCTTGCCGATGCCCATACCGCCGCCGGTGACGATCGCCACGCGGCCTTGCAATTCCAGATCCATAGCAGTTCCTCTTGTGATTATTCGGTTCAGGCCAGATCGACGAAGACACTTTTGGTTTCGGTGTAGGCATCGATCACGTTCTTACCCATTTCCCGACCCCAGCCGGATTGCTTGTAGCCGCCAAATGGCGAGGCCGGGTCGACGACGTTCCAGCAGTTGATCCACACCGAGCCGGCCTTCAACTGCGCCGCCACGCGATGGGCGGAGCGCAAGTCACGGGTCCAGAGACCGGCCGCCAGGCCGTAAGGCGAGTCGTTGGCGCGCAGCACCAGTTCATCGATTTCGGTCCAGCTCATGACGGTCAGTACCGGGCCGAAGATTTCTTCCCGGGCAACACAGGCGCGCTCGGCGCGATCGAGAAACACGCTGGGGCGGATGAAGTGGCCGCGCTCCAGGTGGGCCGGCCGATCACCGCCGCAGATCAGTTCGGCGCCCTCTTCCTGGCCCCGTTGCAGGTAACCACGCACCGTGCCCAATTGCCGGGCCGAAACCAGCGGGCCCATGCTGCTGGCCGGATCCAGGCCGGGCCCCAACACATGGGCGGCCGCGTGGCGCTGGAGTTCTTCAAGCACCTGGTCGAGGACGCTGGCGTGCACATACAGACGCGATCCGGCGGTGCAAACCTGGCCCTGGTTGTAAAAAATGCCATCGGCGGCGCCTTTGGCGGCCCGGACAATATCGGCGTCCGGCAGGATGATGTTGGGGGACTTGCCCCCCAGTTCCAGGGAGACCTTCTTCATGTTGCCAGTGGCCGCCTGGGCGATCAGTCGTCCCACCTGGGTCGAGCCGGTGAAAGCGATCTTGTCCACGTCCGGGTGCTGGGCCAGCGGTGCACCGGTCTGCGCACCCAGGCCAGTGAGCAGGTTGACCACCCCGGCCGGGAAACCGGCGGCCTCGATCAACTGCACCAGGCGAATGGCAACCAGGGGCGTCTGCTCGGCGGGCTTGAGCACCGCCACACAACCGGTCGCCAGCACCGGGCCGAGTTTCCACACGCACATGGTCAGCGGGAAGTTCCACGGTACGATCAACGCGCAGACGCCCACCGGCTCGCGCAAGGTGTAATTGAGCATCGGCGCGCCACTGGAGGGCGAAACCGGCAGCGTGCTGCCTTCGATCTTGGTCGGCCAACCGGCGAAGTAACGAATGATGTTGGCCGCACTGGCCGCTTCGCCCCGGGCCGCGCCGATCGGCTTGCCGTTTTCCAGGGTGATCAGTTGCGCCAGCTCTTCGCGATGCTGGTCGAGCAGTTCCGCCAGGCGAAACAGCAGCAACCCGCGCTGGGCCGGGGACTGCTGCGCCCAGGTCCCCATGAAGGCCGCGCGGGCGGCAGCGACGGAGGCATCCACGTCGCGTTCGCCACCTTCGGCGACTTCAGCCAGGGTCTGTTCAGTGGCCGGGTTTTCCACGGCAAACCGGCGGCCATTGGCGGCGTCCTGCCAAGTGCCGCCGATAAACAGACGCCCCGGTTGCGACAGGAACTTCTCGACCGCAGGTAACAATTGAATCGGGTTCATATCCGCTCCTTCACAGCGCCATTTCGATCAGGCAAGGACCACCGTCGGCCTTGGCGTTGGCCAAGGCGCGCTGCAACTCACCGTTGGTGTGCACAGTGCTGGCCGGCAAGCCGTAGCCCTTGGCCAGGGCCTTCCAATCGATACGTGGACGGTCCAGCACCGTCAGGCTCAGAGCCTCGGGGCCCAGCTCGGTCATGCCGAAGCGGCGCAGCTCGTTCTGCAGGATGGCGTAGCGGTGGTTGGCCGCGATCAGGATCACCACCGGCAGTTGCTCGCGGGCGATGCTCCATAAGGTCTGGATGGTGTACTGGGCACTGCCGTCCGATTGCAGGCAGAACACCTTGTTGCCACGCTCGGCCATGGCGGCGCCAAAGCCCACCGGGATGCCTTGGCCGATGGCCCCACCGGTGTTGGTCAGGACCCGATGCCGGGCGGCATGGGCCGAGGCGGTGAAGAACGGATAACCGCACGTGCCGCCTTCCACCGAAACGATGCAGTCGTCCGGCAACGATGCCGCCAGCACCTGGCCCACCGACTGCGGTGTCAACGTGGCTTCGCCGGGCGGCAGTTCGATACCGGTTGGCGTGGGCACGTAAGCCGGCGCCTCGAGCGCATCGGCCAGCGCAGTGAGCGCCCCGGCAACGTCGTCCCCCACCTCGGCCAGACACAGCAGGCGTTCACGCTCTGCCAGCCGGGAGGCAATGCCTTCGTAGCCGAAGTAGCTGATGGGCTCGGGGACGCCGGCACAGACCACCGCGTCGTATTGGTCAAGGATCTCGATGGCCACTTCGGGGAAGTAAGGCAGGCGATCCAGGTCTGGCAGGCCACCACCGCGATAACTCAGACGCGGAAAGGTTTCGGCGAACAGCCGCACGCCCGGCAGTTGCGCCAAACGCCCCGCCGCTTCCAGGCCGGCGACGGACAAGCCTTGGTCGCCGACGATAAATACCAGGCGCCGACCATCGCGCAATGCCTGGGCGACCGCCTCGACCCGGTCACCGGCAAAACGCCGGACCGGAGCCTGCAATGCCGTGAAGGCTTTCTCGTGCTGCACCGTGTTGGCTTGCAAGTCCATCGGCAGAATCAGGCTGGCGATCTGACCGTTGGCTTGCCAGGCGGCACGCACCGCCTCCTGGAAATCCTCACCGACGCCCGATGCCGTGCGCGAGGTCCGTACCCACTTGGAAACGCTGCCGGCCAACGCCTGGATGTCGCTGGCCAGCGGTGGATCGTAATTGACGTGCCAGGACGCATGATCGCCGATGACGTTGACGATCGGGGTGTTGGCGCGACGCGCGTTGTGCAGGTTGGCAATGCCATTGGCAAAGCCCGGGCCGAGGTGAGTCAGGGTCATCGCCGGCTTGCCGGCAATCCGGCCGTAGCCGTCCGCCGCACCGGTGCATACGCCTTCGAACAAGGACAACACCGGCTTGAGGGCTGGCGCGCTGGCCATGGCTGCCACCAGGGGAATTTCAGTCGTTCCGGGATTGGCGAAGCAGTATTCGATACCGCTTGCCACCGCCGCCTTCACTATCAGTTGCGCACCATTCATTTCCAGCCCTCTTCATCGAGCGTTTGCAGTGGCTGAGATTTATCACACAGCACAATCGACAAAACAAGCTATTTTTCTGCATTAAAATCATATTTTGAGATTAATGCATATTTAAGAAGGCAAAACGACTGGAAATCCCCTTGTATTTCTCAAGCATTGAGTTACCGTGGCGACGCGCTTCTGAGCGAGTGCGCGGGCTTTTCATCAGCGCCGCGGCTACCTATAGTGCTCACCCAACGACCCCCTACGCGCCATTCCCCCCTTTAGGAGCGAAATGAGCAGTCTGAGCAAAATGCTGAGTGTGCTGGACCTTTTCGGCCCGGCCACATTGAAGATCGACCCCGAGACCATCGCCGAGCGCATGGGCCTCTCGCGGGCGACCGTGTACCGCTACGTCAAGGACTTGTGCGATGCCGGCCTGCTGGTGCGGGTGGACGCCGGCAGCTATGGCCTGGGGCCACGCATCATTGAGCTGGACTGGATGATGCGGCAGTACGACCCTATCCTCGTGGCAGGCCGCGAGTTGATGCACGAGCTGTCCGATGCCACTGGCCTGGCGGTGTTCGCCAGCGTTTTCTACGACGGCCGTATCATCAACACCTACATCGCCGAACCCAGTGACACCTACCAGTTCTCATTCGGCCGCGGACAACCACTGCCGTTTTTTCGCGGTGCGCAATCCAAGGTATTGATCGCCTTCCAAAAGGGCCGGCGCCTGCAACGCCTGTTCGAAGAACACCTGGCCAACGACCCCGACAGCGGCCATGACTGGGCAAGCTTTTCCAAGGCCACGAAAAAAATCCGCAAGGATGGCTATTGCATGACCCACGACGAACTCAACCTGGGCCTCACCGGTATCGCGGCGCCGATCGTCAACCCGGAGCTCGACGAGGTGGTGGGCAGCCTTTCGGCCGTGGGCAGCACCCATAGCTTCAAGCTGCTGCGCCAGGAAACCGTGGTTGAAATGGTGATGGATACGACCCGGCGGATTGCCGAGCGGATGCATACCCAGCCTGCCGTCGGTTAGAAACCGGAGGTGCAGCCATATCAGTGTCCTGTGGGAGCGAGCTTGCTCGCGATTGCGGTGGATCAGTTGAGATGGGTGTTGATTGGGCCGCCGTCATCGCGAGCAAGCTCGCTCCCACAGGGTGCTGTAGGAGCTGTCGAGCGAAGCGAGGCTGCGATCTTTTCGACCCCATTGAGTCTCAAACGAAAGATCAAAATCAAAAGATCGCAGCCTTCGGCAGCTCCTACAGCGCAGTCCAGCGGGAGCAAGCTCCCTCGCCACAAGGTTTTATCGAACAACTCCTGCCTCAGAACGGCACAGCCACCGTCACCTGGCTGTACACGTTGGTGCCATTGCCCGTCACTTGATTGCCTCCCGTCGTTGCATCCCGATCCGGCTTGTAGAGGCCGATCAGCGGGGTGACGATCAAATGCTCGTTGACGGCCCACTCGGCATACACATCCAGCTCACGGGCATCCAGGTTCAGGGCGTTATCTTTACGTACGGTGTTGTAATCGAAGTACAACGCACCGAGGGTCAGGTTTTCCAACGGCGTGGCTGTCAGGCCGACATGATGAATGCCCGTATTGCTGTTGAAGGGCCCGGCATAATTGCCCGCGACTTCACCCTGGAACCACGTGCCATAACCCGTGCTCTGCCCGGTGAACAGCGAATCCCACTTCTGCGAATAGCGGGTGTAGCGGTACGTCAGCTTGGGTGCCCAGGCGAGATCGGCAAATCTATAACCGGCCTCGGCGTACCAGGCGTTCTGCGGGCCGGCGTCCTTGTCCTGCCAGGCGTATTCGAATGCCAGGCTGGCGTTCTCGATGCCCGCGTCGCCTTCACCACGAATGCTGTAGACGTCCATGCCCTTGCGTTGCTTCTGGAAGTCACTGGCCCATTGGTCGCTCACATCCAGGCCATGGATCCAGGTCAAGCCCAAGGTCCCGGCCTTAGCGGTGTAGTCCAGCGTGCCAGCGGCCAGTTCGGTTTCGGCCTGTGCACGGTTGTCGGACTTGAGCCAGACCGCACTGCCATGCAGTCCCTCCTGCCCGCCCAGACGCAATACGGCGGTCTGGTCGAAGGCGTGCCGGGCGGCCAGGTAATAGGCACCCCCGCGATTCAAGCGTCCATCGGCAGGCCCTTTGCCCAGGTTCGGCCCGTCATCGTTGATCAAGAACCCCCTGCCCAGCTTGACCACCTGGCGACCGCCGGAGATATCGACACCGTCCTGCCCCAGCACAGGGAACAGATCGGCGGAGCGCCAGCCCAGGTAAGCGTCTTCGATCTTCGTCGTGCGCTCGCTGCCCAGTGTATTGCCGGCCGCGTCGCCATCGCCCCAGGTGGCGGAGCTGACCAGGCTGAACGCACCGTAGGCGGTGCCACGGCCGGCCAGGCCCTGGTCGCCGCTGACGCCATACTTGATAAAGCCTTCGCGCCAGGTTGAACCACCGGGCCTGCCGTCGTAGTTCTTGCGGCTGTTGAAATGGCCGAACACCGCCAGCATGTCGGCGTTGAGGTGAGTGTCGTCATCGGCATACAACGCATAGGCCTGGACCTGACTCGCAGCGCAGAGCGCCAGCGTACAGGCAAGGCCACTGCCGAAAAATTCCATACGCGATAGGTTCCGCATGGCGGGAGCTCCTTGTGGTGCGCCTTCAAAGGCTGTCTTTATATTCAGGAGCCGGCGCAGCACGCTGCGCCGGCCTACAGGCTAGCGGCAGTCGGCGAGCGCGCCGTCCAACGCACCGACCATCATGGCGGCCTCGTCGGAGGTAAGGGTCAGCGGTGGCGACATCACGATTTTGTTGCCTATCGGACGCACCAGTACGCCGGCGCGGCGCGCCTGCTCGGCGATGCGCGAGGCCAGGCCATTGGCCGGGTCCAGCGGCTCGCGGGTGGCCTTGTCCGCCACCAGGTCCACGGCGATCATCAAGCCCTTGCCACGCACTTCGCCCACCACGGCATAACGTTCGGTCAGCGGCTGCAGTTGCTCCAGCAATTGGGCACCGACTTTCCCGGCATTGCCCGGCAAGTCCTCGGCTTCGACGATATCCAGCACCGCCAGGGCCGCTGCACACGCCGTCGGGTGACCGCTGTAGGTGTAGCCATGCATGATCACGCTGCTGAAACCCGGACCGTTCTCGATGGCATCGGCGATGCGCTGGTTGAACACCGTGGCGCCCATGGGGATGTAGCCGGCGGTGATGCCCTTGGCCAGGCACAGCACGTCGGGCGCGACGCCCCAGCCCCGGCTGCCGAGCATGCAGCCGGTGCGGCCGAACCCCGTGACCACTTCATCGGCGATCAACAAGATGCCGTGGCGATCACAGACTTCACGCAGCCTCTTCCAGTAATGCGCCGGCGGCACGATTACGCCACCGGCACCTTGCACCGGCTCCGCGACCAACGCGGCAATGGTCTGCGAACCCAGCAGCGCGATCTGGTCTTCCAACTGGCGAATGCAGTGAGCGGTCAATTCCTCTGGATCGCGGCAGTCCCAGGGGTTGCGGTACAGCCACGGCGTATCGAGCAGATGACAACCGGCCAACAGCGGCCCGTGGTTGTAGTGATAGACCCCATTACCACCCACGGAGGTGCCGCCCACGTGCACGCCATGGTAGCCATTGCGCAACGACAGGAAGCGCGTGCGCCCTGGCTCGCCGCTGGCGATCCAGTATTGACGGGCCATTTTCAGGGCCGTCTCGACCGCGTCGGAACCGCCGGAACTGAACAGCACCCGCGCCATGTTTTCCTGGGCGAACATCGACGTCAGCCGCTCGGCCAGGTCGAACACCCGCGGATGAGCGATGCCGTCGAAGGTCTGGTAATAAGCCAGTTCGTCCAGTTGCGCGGCAATGGCTGCCTTCACTGAAGCCCGGTTATGGCCCACGTTCACGTTCCAGAGGCCGCCCACACCGTCGAGCATGCGATGGCCCTCGATATCGGTGATGTAGTTGCCATCGCCACGGGCGATGATCAACGTCTTGGAGCGGTTGGCTGGCGCCGAAGAACTCATCGGGTGCCAGAACTTCTTCTGTGCCGTCTTGTAGTGCTCGTACATGGCTGCAGTCCTCACTCTGTTTCACGCTTGCGTACGTACAGCAGCTGCTGGCCGGTAAACTCCAACAGCCCTTCAAGGCCGAACTCGACGCCGAAGCCGGACATCTTGCTGCCGCCAAACGGCGTATTCGGCTGGATCTGCGCATGGCAGTTGACCCAGGCCATGCCACATTCCAGGCGACTGGCCAGGGCCTGTGCCTGCTCGCTGTCGCGTCCCCAGACCGATCCACCCAGGCCCATGTCGCCAGCATTGGCTCGACGCAGGACGTCCTCGACATCCTGGTAGGCAATCAGCGGCAACACCGGCCCGAACTGTTCCTCATCCACCAGGCGCTGGCCATCGGTCACATCGGCGACCAGCGTCGGCGGATAGAAAAAGCCCGGGCGGTCCAGACGGGCACCGCCGCACAACACCCGCGCGCCCTGGGCACGGGCGTCCGCCACCAGCTCCTCAACCAGTGTCAGCTGTTCGAGGTTCTGCACCGGGCCAAACGTGACCCCGGGCGCCAAGCCGTCACCCACCACCTGACGCCTGGCGATAACGGTCAGGGCCTCGGCAAAGGCCTCGTACTGGGATTGGTGGACGTACAAACGCTTGAGGGCGGCGCAGGTCTGCCCCATGTTCAGGAAGGCGGCCTGGAAAATGTCTTCGGCCACCGCCTCGACCGGCGTGCCGGGCAGCACGATGGCGGCATCGTTGCCGCCCAGCTCCAGGGTCAGGCGCTTGAGGTTGACCGCGGCGCCGCGCATCACGCTTTGGCCGGTGGCGGTCGAGCCGGTGAAAACAATCTTCTGGATGCCGGCGTGGGCAGTGATCGCACTGCCGAAACCCTGTTCGCCGGTCACGCTATTGATCACGCCCCGAGGGACATGGCGCGCGATGATCTCCACCAGGCGCAAAGTGCTCAGGGGGGTCAGGCTCGACGGCTTGCTGATCACGCAATTGCCGGCCCGCAACGCCGGCATGATGTGCCAGACGGCGATCATGAAGGGCCAGTTCCAGGGCGTGATCGATGCGACGACGCCCAACGGCTTGCGGTGCAGTTCAATGCGCTGGCTCGGGGTCTGTTCCACCAACTCCACGGGGATCTGTTGTTCGGCGGCGTAACGCGTCCAGGCCACCGCGCCCATCACTTCGGAGAACGCCAGTTCCAGTGGCTTGCCCTGCTCCAGGACAATCAGCCGGGCCAACGACTCGGCGTCCTGCTCGATGTCCGCCGCGATGCTCAGCAGGCGCTGGCGGCGATCTTCATGGCTGCTGTATCGCCACTCGACAAAGGCCGACTGTGCCGCTTCGACGGCGAGGTCCAGCTGGGCCAGGGAACCGGCCGCACAGCGGGCGAACACGCTGCCGGTCGCCGGATTGACCACATCGAAGTGGCCGTTTTCGCCGTCGACCCGGGCCCCATTGATGAGCATTTGATAATCGTGCATAGCATCTTCCTTTCACGCGCGGCCGGACCGTCCCGAACGACAGCGCAGTTTTTTGTGTGGTTTGACGTGATCGCGTGGCGCCCTAGAGCTTGTGGCTGCCCAACGCCATGAACCGCTCGGGTGAGGACTTGCGCAATCGGGCGGCGAGGAACACGCCGACAATCAGCGCGGCGGGAATGACGGCGCAAAGGCCGTAGGACAACAGTTTGCTGGCGCCGGTCAGCACGTCGAAATGCATCACCGCGAGGGCCAGGACCGCCAGCAATGCCAGGCACGAAAAGCCTGGAAGAATCCGTCCGCGCCAGAGCCCCAGCTTCAACTCCGGGCGCGAGTGGAAATAGACCCATACCGCCGCCGAGGTCAGGGCCATGAGCAGGATCACGCACAACGTGGCCAGGTTGGAGAACCAGGCGAACAATTGCAGGATTGGATCGGCGTCCAGCGCGGCGAAGATCAGCACCACCACCGCTGCGATCAGGCTCTGCAGGACCGAGCCCATGTGCGGACTCTGGTGCACGCGGTGGGTGGTGCCCAACCGGCTGTGCAGCAAACCGTCACGCCCGATGGCATAGAAATAACGCGCTGCGGCGTTGTGGAACGCCAGCAGCCCAGCGTAGATGCTGACCATGAACAGCACACGGATGATCTGGGTCAGGTGCGGGCCGACAAAGTGATCGGACATGCCGTAGATGAACGTGGTGGGATCCTGGAGCGCCTGCAAGGTCGGTACGATCTTGTCCGCGCCTACGCCAACCACCATGGCCCAAACCGACAGGGCATAGAAACCGCCGATCAACAGCACCGAGCTGTAGGTGGCGATGGGAATCGTACGGTGCGGGTTCCTGGCCTCCTCGCCGTAGATGGTGGTGGCCTCGAAGCCGATGAACGCCGCGAAGCAGAACAGCAAGCCGATGGACGGTGTGCCGCTGAACACATGGCTGCGATCGAACGCATCGAGATTGATGCCACTGTCGCCGCCGGTCTTGAGGATGGCGAAATCCAGCGTCAGGATTGCCAGGTACTCGGCAATGACCACCACCGACAGCACCCGGGCCGACAGGTCGATCTTGCGATAACCGAGAATCGCGATGCTCGCCATCGCCAGGAGCGAATACGTCCACCACGGCAAATCCAGGCCAAAGACACTGGCCATCGTGCCGCTGACCACGCCGCCGAACATGCCGTACAGACCGACCTGGAGAATGTTGTAGGCGAACATCGCCAGCACCCCCGCCGCGCCGCCGGCCAGGCCACCCAAACCGCGAGAGGTGAAGGCATAGAAACCACCGGCGTTGGTCACGTGCCGGGACATGGCCGTGTAGCCCGCCGAGAAGGCCAGCAACACCAACAGCGCCAGGAGCAGCAACGCCGGCGTACCCGCGCCGTTGCCCAGCATGATGCCGATGGGGAAACCGCCGGCGATGACGCTCAAGGGACTCGCCGCCGAAATCACAAAGAAGATGATGAAGCCGACGCCCAGGGCACCGCGCTTCAACTCCGTCGAGCTGCTGATCGGGAAAGATACACTCATTGTTCTTGACCTTATTGTATGAGGCAGTGTTGCTGGATCGGAGACGGCCAGTTTCGCCGACGTCCAAAAGCTTATTGTTCTGCTTGCACGCTGGATTCGATGCTAGGCCCTTGCCAAAACCCTTCGCTATCCCAAAACGGCAGCATCCGAGGCGGCGCCCCAAAACAGGTCAGCCCCTGTGGCGAGGGGATTTATCCCCGCTGGGCTGCGCAGCAGTCCTAAAAGCCGAACAACTCGGTGTGTCAGATAGATTGAGTTGGCTTGTATGGGGGGCTGCTGCGCAGCCCAACGGGGATAAATCCCCTCGCCACAGGGACGTCGTCGCCCTAAGTGACTTGCATTAGCCCAACGCCTGGGCACAACGGCTGCCGATTCGGGATAACCGGCAGGCGCTTCCTGCCGCAAGATAGCCTCGCCCGTCGTTCAAACAGTGCTGGGCACAGAACAATAAAATCCCTAAGCGCAGGAAAATCTCAGCATGTTCTTCGCTCGTCTCTCTATCCAATGGCGGATCACGCTCCTGAGTGGGCTGTGCCTGCTGGCCGTCGTCGGGGCATTGACCGGTACCTCCCTGTATCAGAACCAACAAGGCGCAACACTGCTCAAGCAGCAAAGCAGTCAACTGCTGGGGCGCTCGGCCCTGGAAGGCCTGCAGGCACAGGGCCTGGCACACGGTCAGCGGGTGGAGCGCTTTTTCAGCGAAACCGCGATCTATGGAGAAGGCTTTGCCCAACAGGTCCTGCAACTGCGCGCCCAGGCGTGGAACGGGCGACTGACGCCGGGGCAACTGCGCCGTGACCTGATCGCCGCGACCCGCCAAGCCCTCCAGAACCGCGAAAAAGTCCTCGGCTTCTACGTGGTGCTGTTTCCCGACGCGCTGGTCGGTGAAGATGCCGGTTTCATTGGCCAGCGCGATCTGGCCGGCAACGAAAAGGGTCGCTTCGCCTTGTACTGGTCGCAAAGCCAACCCGGCCACTTGGTGCAAGAGGTGCTCAGCGAAGCCCAGATCAGCGCCAACACCGCACCACCGGGCAGCGAGCCGGCCAACGCCTGGTACGTCTGCCCGCAGACCCTGGGGCGCACCTGCGTGACAGAGCCCTACGCGATCGAGGTCGAAGGCCAGAAGACGTTGATGAGCAGCATCTCCATACCGCTGCTGGACCAGGGCAACGTCATCGGCGTGGTGGGCATGGACATCAGCCTCGATACCCTCCAGCAACTGGCCGCCAGCCTGGCCAACGACCTGTATCCCGGCCACAGCGAGATCAACATTCTTTCCCCGTCAGGGCAAGTTGCCGGCCATAGCGGCACGGTTGACGGCACCTCGGTCGACGTTCGGCAAGCCGTGCAAACCGTTGCCGCCAATAGCCCCTGGCAATTGCAGATACGCGTACCTGAAGCCCTTGTGCAAGCGCCAGCCCTGCACATGCAGGCGCAACTGGACGACAAGCATCGCCAGGCCAACTGGTTCAACCTCAGCCTGGGCTTGCTGGCTGCCGGCTTGGGACTGTTGCTCATCTGGCTCACCGCTTACGGCGTGACCCGGCCACTGCTGAGGGTGGCGCATATGCTCGATGCGATTGTCGAAGGCGACGGCGATCTCACCCAGCGCCTGCCCAACGACCGCCACGATGAATTGGGCCATCTGGCCAGGGGCTTCAACCGTTTTCTCGACAAGTTGCAGCCCATTATCCGCGATATCCAGCAAGCCTCCCTGGACACCCGCAACACCGCCGATACGTCGGCGCGAGTGGCCCGGGAAGTCAGCGCGGGCATGCACACGCAGTACCGGGAAGTCGAGCTGGCAGCGACCGCCTTGCATGAAATGAGCACCAGCGCCCAGGAGGTGGCTCGCCATTCCCACCAGGCGGCCGATGCCGCCACCGTTGCCGAAAACGCCAGCCGATCGGGACGGGAATTGTTCGCCAACGCGGTCACCAGCATCGACAGCCTCGACCGGCGCCTGGAAACCACCCTCGAGCAAGTGCAGGCGCTGGCCGGCAACAGTCAACACATTGGCCAGGTGCTGGACGTGATTTGTGCCATTGCCCAGCAGACCAACCTGCTGGCCTTGAATGCCGCCATCGAAGCGGCCAGGGCCGGTGAACAGGGGCGCGGCTTCGCCGTGGTGGCCGATGAGGTTCGCCACCTGGCCAGCAACACCCAGAACTCGGTCGAGCAGATACGCACGGTGATCGAAGCGTTGCAACAGTTGAGCCAGGAGGTCGTGCACAGCACCCAACTGAGCCGCGAACAGGCCAGGGACAGCGTCGCTCAAGTCGAAAAGACCCATCTGGCGCTGCAACACATCACCGACGCCGTGGAAGTGATCGAACACATGAACCAACAGATCGCCAGCGCCGCCCTGGAGCAAAGCGCTGTCGTGGAAGACATCAGCCATCGCGTCAGCGACATTCGGGCAATCAGCGAAACCTTGACCGGCCGGATGGAAGAAGCGTCGCAGGCAAGCCACTCGTTGCATGCCATGGCCAACCATCAACAGCAGTTGGTGGGGCATTTTCGGATCTAGCGGCCTGTGCGCTTACACAATTTCACAGAGCGCCTACAAAGCTTCACCCCTGGCATTGGCTTCGATCCCTACCATGGGCGGCTCAATATTGGGGAAGCACCATGTCCAAGATTCCTTTCGTCACACTGGGCCTGTTGGTGGGCGCGCTGTTGCTCAGTGGCTGTGATAGTGCCTCGAACCCGCAAGCCTCCGCCCCGCTGGCAAGCGTGCGTGTCGAAACGGTCCAGGCCCGGCCGCTGTCGATCAGTAACGAGCTGAGCGGCCGGATCGCCGCGCCACGGGTCGCCGAAGTCCGGGCACGGGTCGCCGGCGTGGTCTTGCAGCGGGTGTTTCACGAAGGCCGGGACGTCAAACAGGGCGAGGTGCTGTTTCGCATCGATCCGGCGCCGTTCAAGGCCGACCTGGACAGTGCCGAGGCGGCGTTGCGCAAGGCCGAGGCCAATGCGTTCCAGGCCCGCTTGCAGGCACAACGGTACGCCCAGTTGATCGACGACAAGGCGATCAGTGGCCAGGACTACGACAATGCCAGGGCCAATGTGCGCCAGACGGCCGCGGACGTCTCCGCCAGCAAGGCCGCGGTGGAACGGGCGAAACTGAACCTCGGGTATGCCACAGTGACCGCGCCGATATCCGGGCGCATCGGCCGAGCGCTGGTGACGGAAGGTGCCTTGGTCGGGCAGAACGAAAGCACGCCGTTGGCGTTGATCCAGCAACTGGACCCGATCCACGCCGACCTCACGCAATCGACCCGCGAACTCAATGACCTGCGCCGCGCCTTTCGCGCAGGGCTTTTGCAAGCGGTCGGCCAGGGCCAGGCCAAGGCCACCTTGATCCAGGACGACGGCAGCCCTTATCCACTGCCCGGCAAGTTGCTGTTCACCGACCTCAGCGTCGACCCGAGCACCGGCCAGATCACCCTGCGCAGCGAGTTCCCCAACCCCGACCTGGACCTGCTGCCGGGCAGTTTCATCCGCGTGCGCCTGGAACAGGCGGTCAACAGCCAGGGCATCACCGTGCCGCAACGGGCCATCTTGCGCGACAGCGCCGGCATCGCCCAGGTATTGCTGCTGGACGCCGAGCAGAAGGTTAGCCAGCAACCGGTGCAACTGGGCGCCGCGCAAAACGATCGCTGGGTCGTCACCCACGGTTTGAAACCCGGCGACCGCATCGTCATCGAAGGCCTGCAACACGCCCGTCCCGGCGAGCACGTCCGGATCGACGACTCTCCACTCCCCCTCGCCCAGGTTCCCGGGCCACAGGCAGGACACTAAGCCATGCCGCAATTTTTCATCGACCGTCCGGTATTCGCCTGGGTCGTCGCTTTGTTCATCCTGTTGTCCGGTGTCCTGGCCATCCCACAACTGCCGGTGGCGCAATACCCGGTGGTGGCCCCGCCACAAATCGAGATCTACACCGTCTATCCAGGCGCCTCGGCGCAAACCGTGGACGAAAGCGTGGTCAGCCTGATCGAGGAAGAACTCAACGGCGCCGACAACCTGCTGTATTTCGAATCCCAAAGCAGCCTGGGCAGCGCCACCATCACCGCGACCTTCCAACCCGGGACCAACCCGGAACTGGCCCAGGTCGACGTGCAGAACCGCCTCAAGGCGGTGGAGTCGCGCCTGCCGCAAGCGGTCACGCAGCAGGGCTTGCAAGTGGACAAAGTCTCCGCCGGCTTCCTGCTGCTGATTACCCTCACCTCCAGCGACGGCAAGCTCGACGACGTGGCCCTCAGCGATTACCTGGCGCGCAACGTGATGAACGAGATCAAGCGCCTGGACGGTGTCGGCAAGGCTCAACTGTACGGGGCCGAGCGCGCCATGCGGATCTGGATCGATCCGCAGAAACTCGTCGGTTTCAACCTGACCCCGGCCGATGTCAATACCGCCATCGTGGCGCAGAACGCCCAGGTGTCGGCAGGCAGCCTGGGGGAGTTGCCGAGCCGCAGCACCCAGGAAATCACCGCGACCATCGTCGTCAAAGGCCAGCTCAACACGCCGCAGGAGTTCGCCGACATTGTGCTCAAGGCCAATCCCGATGGCTCGACGGTGCGCATCGCCGACGTGGCACGGGTGGAGATCGGCAGTCAGGAATACCAGTTTTCCACGCGCCTGAACGGCAAGCCGTCCACCGCGGTGGCGGTGCAACTGTCGCCCGGCGCCAACGCCTTGAACACCGCGACCCTGGTGCGCAACAAGATGGACGAGCTGTCGCGCTACTTCCCGGCCGGCGTGGCGTACAAGATTCCCTACGACACCTCACCGTTCGTCAAGGTCTCGATCACCAAGGTGATTTACACCCTAGGCGAGGCGATGTTGCTGGTGTTCGCGGTGATGTTCCTGTTCCTGCAGAACATCCGCTACACCCTGATCCCGACCCTGGTGGTGCCGGTGGCATTGATGGGTACCTTCGCGACGATGCTCGCGCTGGGGTTCTCGATCAACGTGCTGACCATGTTCGGCATGGTGCTGGCCATCGGTATCCTGGTGGACGATGCCATCGTCGTGGTGGAGAACGTCGAGCGGATCATGGCCCAGGAAGGCCTGTCGCCCAAGGAGGCCACGCGCAAGGCCATGGGGCAGATTACCGGTGCGATCATCGGCATTACGCTGGTGCTGGTGGCGGTGTTCATTCCGATGGCGTTCATGCAGGGCTCGGTGGGGGTGATCTACCAGCAATTCTCGCTGTCGATGGCGACGTCGATCCTGTTCTCGGCCTTTTTGGCCCTGACCTTGACCCCGGCGCTTTGCGCGACCTTGCTCAAACCGATCGCCCAAGGTGATCACCACGCCAAAAGCGGTTTCTTCGGCTGGTTCAACCGTGGCTTCGACCGCTTCGGCGACCGCTATCAGGGGTGGGTGGCCTATGCGGTGAAACGCAGCGGCCGTTATCTGCTGATCTACGGCGTGCTGCTGGTGGGCATGGGCCTGTTGTTCAGTCGCCTGCCCTCCTCGTTCCTGCCGGTGGAAGACCAGGGCTACACCATCACCGACATCCAGCTGCCACCGGGTGCGAGCAAACACCGGACGGTGCAAGTGGTGGAGCAGATCGAAGCCCACAACGCCGGTGAACCGGGGGTCGGCGACAGCACGATCATTCTCGGTTTCAGCTTTTCCGGCAGTGGGCAGAACGCGGCCCTGGCCTTCACCACCCTCAAGGACTGGTCGCAACGCGGCGCCGAGGATTCGGCGGCGTCGATTGCCGACCGCGCCAACCTGGCCCTGGGTCAAATCAAGGATGCCATGGCGTTCTCGGTGCTGCCGCCGCCCGTGGATGGCCTGGGCACCTCCAGCGGTTTCGAGTTCCGTTTGCAGGACCGTGGCGGACTCGGCCATGCCACCTTGATGCAGGCCCGCAGCGAATTGCTCGCCGCCGCCGAAAAAAGCCCGATGCTGATAAATGTACGCGAAAGCGCCCTGGCGGAGGCGCCGCAGGTGCAACTCGAGGTCGACCGCAAGCAGGCCAATGCCCTGGGCATTTCCTTTGCCGATGTCGGCAGCGTGTTGTCCACGGCAGTGGGTTCGGCCTACATCAACGACTTCCCCAACCAGGGGCGGATGCAGCGGGTGGTGGTCCAGGCCGAGGGCGACCAGCGCAGCCAGGTCGAGGATCTGCTGAAGATCCACGTGCGCAACAACAGCGGGAAAATGGTCCCGTTGTCGGCCTTCGTCCAGGCCCGCTGGACCCAGGGACCGGCGCAATTGACCCGCTATAACGGTTATCCGGCGGTGAGCATTTCCGGCGAACCGGCACCGGGCTACAGCACCGGGCAAGCCATGGCCGAAATCGAACGGCTGGTGGCCCTGGGGCCGACGGGCCTGGGCCAGGAATGGACCGGGTTGTCCTTGCAGGAACGCTTGTCCGGCAGCCAGGCACCGATCCTGTTGGGCCTGTCGTTGCTCGTGGTGTTCCTGTGCCTGGCGGCGCTGTACGAGAGCTGGTCGATCCCGACCTCGGTGTTGCTGGTGGTGCCACTGGGTGTGCTGGGCGCGGTACTGGCCGTGTCGTTGCGCGGCATGCCCAAC
This sequence comes from Pseudomonas sp. NFACC24-1, assembly GCF_900115235.1. NCBI lineage: Bacteria > Pseudomonadati > Pseudomonadota > Gammaproteobacteria > Pseudomonadales > Pseudomonadaceae > Pseudomonas > Pseudomonas sp. NFACC24-1. Next base: position 88,401 of record NZ_FOVS01000008.1, on the reverse strand, counting down.
GATGTGTTCTTCAAGATCGGGTTGATCACCATCATTGGCCTGTCGGCGAAGAACGCGATCCTGATCATCGAGTTCGCCAAGAGCCTGTACGACGAAGGCCACGACCTGATCGACGCCACGCTCCAGGCCGCACGCCTGCGCCTGCGCCCGATCATCATGACCTCGCTGGCGTTCATCCTCGGGGTGGTACCGCTGGCGATTGCCACCGGTGCCAGCTCGGCGAGCCAGCAGGCCATCGGCACCGGGGTGATCGGCGGGATGATCACCGCCACGCTGGCGGTGGTGTTCGTGCCGGTGTTTTTCGTGGTGGTGATGAAGCGTGTCAGGCGGGTTGATCCAAAGTGAGGCCCGGCCGGGCCAGCGCTATCGCGAGCAAGCCCGCTCCCACAGAGACCTGAGGGGGCAGCGAGCCCAGTCCATCAGTCCGCCTGCACAGTGACCTGACGCTGTTCGCCCAAGCCCTCGATTCCCAGGCGAATGGTCTGGCCCGGCCGCAGGAACACCGGGGCGGGCTTGATGCCCAAGCCGACGCCGGGTGGCGTGCCGGTGGAGATCACATCCCCCGGTTGCAGGCTCATGCAGCGGCTCAGGTAGGCGATCAGTTGCGGCACGCTGAAGATCAGCGTTCGGGTATTGCCGTTCTGATAGCGGTGTCCGTCAACCTCCAGCCACAGATCCAGCGTATGCGGGTCGGCGATTTCATCCCGAGTCACCAGCCAGGGGCCAAGTGGACCGAAGGTGTCGAAGCCCTTGCCCTTGTCCCAGGTGCCGCCGCGCTCCAGTTGCCACTCGCGCTCGGACACATCGTTGATGACGCAGTAGCCGGCGACATGCTCCATGGCATTGGCTTCGTCGATGCAGCGCCCGCCTTTACCGATGACCACGCCCAACTCGACTTCCCAATCGGTCTTGAGGGAGCCGCGCGGGATCTGGATATCGTCGTTCGGCCCGCAGATGGCACTGGTCCATTTGTTGAAGATGATCGGCTCTTTCGGCACCTCCATGTTCGACTCGGCCGCATGGTCGGCGTAGTTCAGGCCGATGCAGATGAATTTGCCGACCTGGCCGACGCAGGCACCGATACGCGGCTGGCCGGCAACGAGCGGCAGGCTGCGGGGGTCGAGGGCGGCGAGCGCTGCCAGGCTGTCCGCGCCCAGGACCTGCCCGGCGATGTCCGGCACATGGCCCGAGAGATCGCGCAGCTGATTGTCGGTATCCAACAGCCCGGGTTTCTCCGAACCTTTTTCGCCGTAGCGCAATAGTTTCATGTCGTGCTCCTGCTCAAGTGAAGACCGGGGGTTCAGAGGCTCATGCCACCGTCGATGAGGTGAATGGCACCCGTGGTGTAGGCCGATGCATCGCTGCCCAGGTACACCGCCAACTGGGCGATCTCTTCAGTGCTGCCGATGCGTCCCATGGGCTGGCGGTCGAGGAACTGCCGGTAGACCTGCGCCTCATCGACGCCCTGTTGCACGGCCTGGTCGGCGATGCGCTGGCGCAGCGAAGGCGAGTCCACGGTGCCCGGGCAGATCGCGTTGCAGCGGATGCCCTGGCTGACGAAGTCGATGGCGACAGCCTTGGTCAGGCCCACCACCGCCGCCTTGCTGGTGGCATAGGCGAAGCGATTGGGCACGCCCTTGACGCTGGAGGCCACCGACGACATGTTGATGATCGAGCCGCCGCCACGGGCCAGCATGCCCGGCAGAAACGCGTGGATCATCCGATACATGGCCGTGACATTGAGGTCCATCGAACGCGCCCAGGCCGCTTCATCGCATTGCAGTATGTTGCCGCTGTGCACGTAGCCTGCGCAGTTGAACAGCACATCGAGCCCGCCGATGCGCTCGCAGGCGGCGCTAATGGCAGCGGTCGAGGTGACATCCAGGGGCATGGCGGTGACCTCTTCGATCCCCGCCAGTGCATGGATATCGATGTCCGTGGCGATCACCTCGGCACCGGCCCGGGCGAAGGCAATGGCACTGGCCAAGCCAATGCCCTGCCCTGCTGCCGTGACCAGAACGCGCTTGTTCTGCAGGTTCATGCTGTCTCCAGTTGCGCTGCCGTGGCGGCGTGCTTGGGGGTCCTGCCGAGCATCGAAGCGGGGATGGCCAGGATCAGCCCGCCGCTGACCAAAAGACACAAGGCCAGTACATAAGTGCCGTTGTTGATGTTGCCCGTGAGGGTTTCGGCCACGGCAGTGATCATCGAGCCGGTAAAGCCCGACAGGTTGCCGATGGCGTTGATCATGCCGATGCCGGCTGCGGCGGCGACCCCCGACAGCACGGTGCCTGGCAGGGTCCAGAAAATCGGCATCAGGCTGAGGATCCCCGAAGCGGAGACGCTGAGAAAGAGCACCGACAGCACCAGATTGTCAGCGAAGAAGGCACTGAGGATCAGGCCGACGCCGCCAATGAATGCCGGGATCGCCGCATGCAAGCGCCGCTCACCGGTGCGGTTGGAGTGCCGGGCGTTGAGCAGCATCGCCACCACCGCCACCGAATAAGGAATGGCGGTGAGCAAACCGATGTGCAAGCTGTTGGTGATGCCGGTGCTCTTGATGATCGAAGGCATCCAGAACGCCAGGCCATAGAAGCCGGTGTTGAAGGTCAGCAGGATCAATACCAGCAACCACACCCGAGGGTTGAAGAACACTTCGCTCAAGCGCGTGGCCTTGCCCTGGTTATCGGTTTGCAGATTGGCCTTGAGCAGGGCTTTTTCCGCGACCGTCAGCCATTTGGCTTTGTCGATGTTGTCGGCCAGGCAGACGATCACCACGAACGCCATGATGATCGACGGAATGCCTTCGATGAGCAGCATCCATTGCCAGCCGGACAGGCCATGCACCCCTTGCATGCTGTTCATCAGCCAGCCGGAGAGTATGCCGCCCAGGGTCAGGCTGACCGGCAACGCCAGCAGGAACCCAGACATCACCCGGCTCTGCCGATGGGTCGGGAACCAGTAGTTGAGGTAGAGGATCACCCCAGGGAAAAAGCCCGCTTCGCAGATGCCCAACAGGAAGCGCAGCACATAGAACATCGTGCTCGATTCGATGTGGAAGAAAGCCGCCAGCGGTACGGTGTAGGCCACGGCCATGGAGATCACCGCCCAACTGAGCATGATCCGGGCGATCCAGAACCGTGCGCCAAAGCGATGCAACAACAGGTTGCTGGGCACTTCGAAGAGGAAATAGCCCCAGAAAAACATACTGGCGCCCAAGGCATACACCGTGTTGCTGAATTGCAGCTCGTTGAGCATGTCGAGCTTGGCGAACCCGATGTTCACCCGATCGAGGTACGCCGCCATGTAGCACAACAGCAACACGGGCAGGATCCGCCAGATCACCTTGCGGTAGGTCCGGTCTTCGAAATCCAGCTGGCCGGCTTGTGCCTGGGCGGGCAACGGCTCGGAGATGGTTTGCATGAGGTAACCCCTGATTGTTTTTATTGGGTCACGTCGAATGAGCGACTCATTCGGCGATTGAATGAGGACTCTACTGTCGGGAATCGATTCTTTCCCAATGGCATTTTTGGATTAGTCGATAACGTATTGTTATCGAGGCTTGGGATTCGGACTAGGATCCTGTGGCGAGGGGATTTATCCCCGCCGGGCTGCGAAGCAGTCCTAAATTGGCCCTCGTATCCTGTGAGGTTGATTGCGTTGAACTTCTTGGGGCTGCTGCGCAGCCCAGCGGGGATAAATCCCCTCGCCACAGGTTCAGTTGCTTCTTCAAATAATCTGGCGGGCGTTGTCCTTGAGAATCTCGGCGAACTCCAGCGCCGCGCCTACCAGCGGTTCGTCCTTTCGCGTGAGGATGCCGTAGTCCTGGGGCACCAGGTGCAACGGGGTATCGAGGGTCTTGAGCTGGCCGCTTTCGAGCAGCGGATCGACCATGGCATTGGGCAGCATGCCGATCATGGGCCCGCGTTGCAGCACCTGGAGGAAGGTCTGCATGGAAATGGTGTCGATGGTATTGCACGGCATTCCCACCCCCGCCTCGGCGAAGGCCAGTTCCATGCGTGCACGGATCGGCGTGCCGACCGGGTAGAGAATCCACGGCAGGTCCACCAGTTGCTGCAGTGAGGTCGGCCCGGCGTTCGCCAGGGGATGGCGGTCATTGACCACGATGCAGAACGGTTCCGGGGCCAGGGGTTGGAAGTCGTAGCGCTGTTGCTGGCTTTGCTCGGTAAACCGGGCCACCGCCAGATCGAGTTTTTTCTCTTCAAGCATCTTCATCAAATGGTTGCTGGTCTGCTCCACCACCTCGATGGACAGCAAGGGCCAGCGTTGCTTGATCTGCAGGATCGCCTCGGGCAAGGCCACCGCCGTCGCGGCAAAGATACCGCCGACCTTGAGGTAGCCATGGCCGCCTTCGCGCAGGCTGCTGATTTGCTCGACGAACGAACGTGCATCGTTCAAGGCGATCTGAGCGTAACGCAGTACGTGCTCACCCAATGCCGTGGGCGGCATGCTCCGGGGGCGACGCTCGAACAGGGCGAAGCCGAGCAGGCTTTCGATTTCCTTGAGCATCTTGCTCACGGCGGGCTGGCTGAGGTTCATCTGCTCGGCCGCCAGATGCATGTTGCAGGTGCGCCCCAAGGTATCGATCAACAGCAGATGGCGGAATTTGAGCCAGCCGCAGAAGCTGGAGAAAGACAGATCGGACATGGGCAATCCTCGACGATGCAATAACCGGACGTTATCAGATACTGAATATATCTCATTGGAGTTCATCAACCGCGGGCCCTAGCTTGAAAGCTTTACGAACCAGGAAGACTGCCCATGTCGCTGATGCTTACTCCCGAGAACACACTGCCCGTCGATGGCGTCGCCGGCACCCTGATTGGTCGTGCCTGGGTGCCTGGCCGTGTCGCCGGGCCCTCACCCGTCGTGCTGCGCAGTGACGGGGTGTTCGACCTGTCGGATCGTTTCGCGACCTTGAGCGATGTGCTGGAAACGTCCTCACCGTTGGCGGCGGTCAGGCAAACGCCCGGCACTTTCATCGCCAGCGTCGAAGCGCTGCTGACCAACACCGGCCTCCATGCCGACCCGGCCAAGCCGTTTCTGTTGCCGCCGCTGGACTTGCAAGTGATCAAGGCCGCCGGCGTGACCTTCGCCGCCAGCATGATCGAGCGGGTGATCGAGGAACAGGCAGGCGGCGACGCGGCAAGGGCCGAGGCGGTACGCGCCACCGTGCACAGCGTGATCGGCGATAACCTGCGGGCGATCGTGCCGGGTTCCGAGCAAGCCATGCGCCTGAAAGCCTTGCTCATCGAACAGGGCATGTGGTCGCAGTACCTGGAAGTCGGCATCGGCCCGGATGCGGAGATCTTCACCAAGGCACCGGTCCTGTCCGCCGTGGGCAGCGGCAGCCAAATTGGCATTCATCCGGTATCGCAATGGAACAACCCGGAACCGGAAGTGGTGCTGGCGATAAACAGCCGTGGCCAGATCCACGGCGCCACCCTGGGCAACGACGTCAACCTGCGAGACATCGAAGGTCGCAGCGCGCTATTGCTGAGTAAGGCCAAGGACAACAATGCGTCCTGCTCTATCGGGCCGTTCATTCGCCTGTTCGACGAACACTTCAGCCTGGATGACGTACGCGCCTGCGTAGTCGACCTCCAGGTACAAGGCGAAGATGGCTACCGCCTGCACGGTTCGAGTTCCATGAGCCAGATCAGCCGTGACCCGCAGAACCTGGCAAGCCAGACACTCAACGCCAACCACCAATATCCGGATGGTTTTGTGCTGTTTCTCGGTACCCTGTTCGCCCCCACCGAAGACCGCGACCATCCCGGCAGCGGTTTCACCCACAAGCGCGGGGACCGGGTCAGCATCAGCAGCCCCTTGCTCGGCAGCCTGCATAATCAGGTGACCCACAGCTGCGACGCCGCCCCCTGGACCTTTGGCGTCAGCGCCTTGTTGCGCAACCTCGCCGCCCGCGGACTGCTGGGCCGCTGACGCTACGACCGTGACCGATTCATCCAATTACAAGAGAGACATGAATCATGAGTGACACGCCTGAACGCCGCCTGCGCAGCGAGCAATGGTTCAATGACCCGGCTCACGCGGACATGACCGCCCTGTATGTCGAACGCTACATGAACTACGGCATGACCCGCGAAGAGCTGCAATCGGGACGCCCGATCATCGGCATCGCCCAGACCGGCAGCGACCTGACCCCCTGCAACCGTCATCACCTGGAACTGGCCCAACGGGTCAAGGCCGGCATCCGTGACGCCGGTGGCATCCCCATGGAATTCCCGGTGCACCCGATCGCCGAACAGTCACGGCGCCCCACCGCTGCCCTGGACCGCAACCTGGCCTACCTGGGCCTGGTGGAAATCCTCCACGGCTACCCGTTGGACGGCGTGGTGCTCACCACCGGTTGCGACAAGACCACGCCCGCCTGCCTGATGGCGGCGGCGACCACCGACTTGCCCGCCATTGTCTTGTCCGGCGGGCCGATGCTCGACGGCCATCATAAGGGCGAGCTGATCGGCTCGGGCACCGTGCTCTGGCATGCGCGCAACCTGATGGCCGCCGGCGAGATCGATTACGAAGGCTTCATGGAAATGACCACCGCGGCATCGCCATCGGTGGGTCACTGCAACACCATGGGCACCGCCTTGTCGATGAACGCCCTGGCCGAAGCCCTGGGCATGTCGCTGCCCGGTTGCGCGAGCATTCCGGCGCCCTATCGCGAGCGCGGGCAAATGGCTTATGCCACCGGCAAGCGCATCTGCGAGCTGGTGCTGCAAGACATTCGTCCGTCACAGATCATGACCCGCCAGGCCTTCGAAAACGCCATCGCCGTCGCCTCGGCCCTGGGTGCTTCGAGTAACTGCCCGCCGCACCTGATCGCCATCGCCCGGCACATGGGCGTCGAACTGAGCCTGGATGACTGGCAACGGATTGGCGAGGACGTGCCGCTGCTGGTCAATTGCATGCCCGCTGGCAAGTATCTGGGTGAAGGTTTCCATCGGGCCGGCGGTGTGCCCTCGGTCATGCACGAACTGCAAAAAGCCGGGCGCCTGCACGAAGACTGCGCCACGGTCAGCGGCAGGACCATCGGCGAAATCGTCAGCAGCAGCCTGACCAGCAACGCCGACGTGATCCATCCCTTCGACACCCCGCTCAAGCACCGTGCCGGCTTCATCGTGCTCAGCGGCAATTTCTTCGACAGCGCGATCATGAAGATGTCGGTGGTGGGCGAAGCGTTTCGCAAGACCTACCTCTCCGAGCCCGGTGCCGAGAACAGTTTCGAAGCCCGGGCCATCGTGTTCGAAGGACCGGAGGATTACCACGCCCGCATCGACGATCCGGCGCTGGACATCGACGAGCGCTGCATCCTCGTCATTCGCGGTGTCGGCACCGTGGGCTACCCCGGCAGTGCCGAGGTGGTGAACATGGCCCCACCGGCCGCGCTGATCAAACAAGGCATCGACTCCCTGCCCTGCCTGGGCGACGGTCGCCAGAGCGGCACCTCGGCGAGCCCATCGATCCTCAACATGTCCCCTGAAGCAGCCGTGGGCGGCGGCCTGGCGTTGCTGCAAACCAACGACCGGCTGAAAGTGGACCTGAACACCCGCACCGTGAACCTGCTGATCGACGATGACGAGATGGCCCGGCGCCGACTCGAATGGACACCGAACATCCCACCGTCGCAAACGCCTTGGCAGGAACTGTACCGGCAACTGGTCGGGCAATTGTCCACCGGGGGCTGCCTGGAGCCTGCGACGCTGCATCTGCGCGTGATCGCCCGCAGTGGCGAGCCGCGTCATTCGCACTGAGTCCAAAGCGGCTGATTGTTCACGTACGTTGAATTCAGATGCCAATCCAGAAGGGTTTATTCCACAGGCGTAAAGGAGAAAGATGCGCGCCAGGGGTCATCGCCCCTGGCGAATCTTTCACACCTACGGAGTCGATCCATGCCATTTGCCAACTACAAATTTCCCGAAGGAATCCTGGACCACGCCCGCAAGGAAGAGATCATCCATCGCACCACGGAAATGTTCGTCGAATACTTCGGCGAAGGGGTCCGTCCATTCACCATGGTCCTGGTCGAAGAGGTGGCAGACGGTGGCTGGGGGCGCGCCGATGAAACGCTGACGCTGGCGAAGATGGGGCTGCCTGCCAAAGGCCAATAATGCTGTTCGCTTAAGGTTTGTCTGGCCACAGGTTCATCGTTTTTCCTAAGTGAACAGCATTACCTTATATAGAAGAGATCGGGAAAGAAAAGTGAGAGGGGTCTGCGCTAGAGCCCCCCTCGCCATTCCTCAGAAATCCACCGTGGCCGACAACTGCAATGTGCGCGGCGAGCCTGGAGAGAAGGCACCGTACGAGGCGACACCCGACCAGTACTCGCGGTCAAAGACGTTCTGGACCGTGGCCCTGAAAGTCGTCGGTCGACCTTCGATCTTGGTGGCGTAACGAGCGCCCGCATCGAAGCGGGTCCAGGCATCCAGCTCCTGGGTGTTGGCCTGGTTCACGTATTGGCTGCTGGTGTAGATCGCGCCACTGGTGAGGGTAAAGCCTTCCACCCACGGGGTGTCCCATTCGGCCCACAGGTTGGCTTGTACGTCTGGCACGCCCACCGGCTTATTGCCACGGTTGGCCGCTGTGGCGGAATCCGTCAGCTCACCATCGAGCAATGTCACGCCACCCATCAAGCGTGTGCCGGGGGCCACTTCGCCGAACACGCTCAGCTCCACGCCACGGTTGCGCTGTTCAGCCTGTACAGAGAAAACATTGTTCGTGCCGATTTCGCCACTGGGCTTCTCGATCTGGAACAGCGCCAGGGTGGTCATGAACGTGCCGTGCTCGTACTTGACCCCAACCTCATGCTGTTTGGACTCATAAGGTGCAAACGTTTCGCCGGCATTGCTCGCATTGCCTGGCGCGACGTCACCTTTGCTCAGCCCCTCGACATAGTTGTAGTAGAGCGACACATCCTCCCAGGGCTTGACCACGACGCCGACCAGCGGGGTCGTTGCGCTGTCGTCATAACGGGAACTGACCGCGCCGCTGGCATTGTAGTTGCGCGACTCGATATTTTGCCGACGCAGCCCCAGGGTCAGTTGCAGACGGTCATCCAGTACCGACAAGGTGTCGGTCAAGGCGAAGCCGGACAGCTGCGACTCGGAAACCCGCAGCACCTTGGGCGCATTGATGGCCGGCTTGGGCACATCCACCGGGTGATAGATGTTCGAGCGGACCTCCGGCCCGTTGTTGATCCCCCGGGACAGTTCATCCTGGTAAGTGGTCGCCATCAGCGTGGTCGTGTGGCTGACAGGGCCGGTGTCGAACACCCCACGACCCCCCACATCGGCTGTCGAACGGTCTACGTTGAATTTGTAATACCCCGGTGTGTTGCTGATATCGCCGGCGTTGTTGAGGATTCTTGGTACCTGGTCGGACATCCGCTTGACGTCCGAGCGACCGCCACCGGCGTGGGCAAACACCGTGACCGCGTCCGTCAGGTCGTATTCGCCACCCAGCAAGGCCGACTGCTCCTTGGTGTCGGACCAACCCCATTTCTGTGACGCATTGGTACGACCGTTGGGGGCCGATGGGATTTCAACGCCAAGCGCGACGGTGAAGGGTCGCGAGGCGCCGTCAAAGCTCTCTTTCTGGCTGATGAAGTCGAGGTTCAAGCGCAAACGCTCGCCCCGATAATCCAGGGCGATAGCTCCGATCCCGAGTTCGCGTTCCTGGTCGTCGATGGCCGTGTCGCCACCCTGGAGGCTGCCGTTGAAGCGCATACCGAACTGGTTTTCCGAGCCGAATCGACGGCTGACATCCAGGTGCCCGCCCACGTGGGAATCGGATGCGTAGCTACCGGTAAAGCGCGTCAGGTCTTCGTCCAACGGACGCTTGGGAACGATATTGATCACCCCGCCCACCCCGCTGTTCGGAGAAATACCGTACATCAGTGCACCCGGCCCCTTGAGCACTTCGACCCGTTCGGCGTAGTCGGTGAACACCCGGTAGTTGGGTGCCACGCCGTATACGCCGTCGTAGGCCAACTCGCCGAGGTTGCCCTCGCCGATGGGAAAACCACGGATGAAAAACGAATCGACGATGCCGCCCACCTGCCCCGTCGAGCGCACCGAAGGGTCTCGTTGCAGGGCGTCGGCCACGGTCACGGTTTGCAGGTCGGCAAGGGTCTTTTCGGTGTAGCTGGTCACGCTGAACGGCGTGTCCATCACGTCCTTGTTGCCCATCATCCCCAAGCGTGCACCGCGCGCCACCTGACCGCCGGCCAGCACGGGCGGTAGTGCGCCTGGGTCGTTGTGGGTCCCGCTGATGGTGGTGGCGTCAAGGGTCAAGCCTTGCCCGTTGCCCTTGGAGGCGTCCTGGGTTGTATCGGCGGCAGGCGCCTGTTCGGGGGTTGCCGCCCAGGCGGTGGCGCTTCCTGCGGCCAGAATGAAACTCAGCGTGGCGCTACGAATCGCGAGGGATAACGCAGACTCACCACAAGGTCGACGTGCAACAGACATGGCTTAAGGATCCTTTCCAACGGGAGAAAATGGTAATCACTCCTATTGCCAGTCGACCTACGGAAAAGTATCACCTCCCGGGGATTATTTTTTCAGAGTGCGCCGGGCCCTCAGGTGGTCACCCGCCCAGTGGTCGCGATCTACCTGATATACGGCATCGGCCTTGAAGCCCATCAGCAAAACACCATGGTGATGTTTGCCCCCGATGGCAAAGCGCGTAGCCTGCTGATCCGCGATTCCGCTACGCGCGCCCCTGCTGGAGGAACGCTGGTACACCTTGCAACCTCATGTGCAGCCGGGCATCTTGCCGACCGTGTTCGTGGAAGATATCGAGCCGATGCGCATGTGCGTGCTCGACGCGGTGTTCCTCACCCACCTGCACAAGATCGCCTTGTGGCCGATCCGATCGTTGTTGCGCATGCACCTGCTGCAATACTCCAACTATCGTTTACAGCACACGCTGACCAACCCGCTTGCGAGCGTTTAACCACCGAGGCTGAGTCATGTCCCACGCAGGTGCCATCCAGGGTTCGAACGTCAGGATCCTGATTTACCTCCTATTCGCGATCCAGCTCATCTCCATGGGCGCGATGGAAATGAGCGGGCCGTTCTGGCCGGTCCACCTGCGCGGGCTGACGTCCTCGGAGTCAATCTTCAGTTTCGCCAGCATCGCCGTGTATGTCGGGCCGATGCTGGGCATCATTCTGACCAGCGCCTTCTGGGGCCGTATCGGTGATCGTTACGGCCATAAGCTGATGATGATCCGCGCCCTGGCGGGCCTATCATTGACGCAGCTCGGGCTGGCGCTGTGCAGCGATATCTGGATCATCCTGGTGCTGCGCTTCCTGCAGGGCGCCTTTGCCGGGTACATCGCCCCGGCCCAGGCCTATGGCGTCAGCATCGAAGCCCCCTCGCGACGGGCACGGCTGTTCGCGATCCTGCAAATATCCACCAACGTCGGCTCATTGCTCGGCGCGGTGGTCGGGGGCCTGATCCTCGACTACGCCACCTTCTTCTGGATCAACATCATCGCCTCGGCCTTGTGCGCGGTGTGCACGGTGGTGGCCGCCGTGACCTTGCCGGACGTGCCACCGGTGAAAAAACCCGCGACCAGCCAGGCCCCGACGACACCAAGCCGTACCGACAGTGTCTGGCAAGGATCGCCATTGCTGTCGTTGCTGTGGGTCATGGGCATCCTGCTGTTGGCCCGGATGCTGCCACAGACCTCCTTCTCCTTGTATGTGAGCTCGGTATTCGACGTCAGCAACTCAGTGGTCGGCCTATGCTACGGCTTACTGGCGCTGGGTTTCATCCTCTCGGCCACGGCCTGGTCGCGCTATTTCGAACACCGTACCCAGCAGGACACCTTGCACCGCATCATCTACGTCGTGCTCGGTTGCATCGCCCTGACCGCCCTGGCGGGGGTCACGCGCAATGCCATCGTCTTTGTCGTCGTCTACTTCATCTGGGGCGTGCTGCTGGGGGCTACCACACCGGTGCTGATGGCGTTGATCTCGAAATCCGCCGACAGCGCGCGCCAAGGCCAGGTGCTGGGCATTGCCCAGGGCACCGCGCAGTTCGCCTCGATCGCGGGCATCTCGGCCGGTGGGTTGCTCAGCCAGGTCTACGGTTTGCAGTACACCTACCTGTTCGTTTGCCTAGCCTATGTGTTGGCCCTGATTCCCGTCGTCGCCTTGCGGTACTGGCCCGCGAGCCTGCAAGCCAGCCCCGCCCCGCCCGCGGACTGATCAAGGCGTTTCCCTTTGAACCCTGCATGCCGCTTGCGTCACGAGCAGGTTGTCCCTTAGCATTGGGAATACTTCTCAATTGCAAAAAAGCCGCAGCCATGAGCGAAACCCTGCCCGCGAACAACGACCAGCATCTGCGCGTGATCGAAGACCTGTATGCCGGCCATCACAGCTGGCTGTACAACACGCTGAAGAAGAAGCTGGGCAACGCCATGGATGCGGCGGACCTGGCGCAAGACACCTTCGCGCGCATTCTCGCCTCCCAAGTCACGGCCATCGACCAGCCCCGGGCCTACCTGAGCTGCGTGGCCAAGGGCATTCTCATCAACTGGTATCAACGCAAGGCCCTGGAACGTGCCTACCTGGAGGCGCTCGCGCATTTGCCGGCCCAGGAAGTGCCGTCCCCTGAATTGCGCTTTCTGGTGCTGGAAACCCTGCACGAAATCGACGCCATGCTCGACACCCTCCCGGCGCCGGTCAAGCGGGCGTTCCTGCTGTCGCAGATCGGCGGCCTGAAATACGACGACATCGCCCAACAGCTGAACGTCTCGCTGATCACGGTCAAGCGCTACATGAAACAGGCATTCGTGCAGTGCTTGATGTTGGTGGAGTGAATGCTCACTCGTCGCCGTGAGCCGCCGCTCGACCCCAAGGTCCTCGAAGAAGCCGCCGAATGGCTGATGCGCTTGAGCGAAAGCGACCTCAGTGACAACGAGCGCGTCGAATGGGAATGTTGGAGGGCCAGCAGCCCCGAGCGCGGCCGGGCCTGGTCTCGTGCGCAATTGCTGCAAAGCAAGCTCGGCGGCTTGCCACGCGCATTGGCGATGTCGGCGCTGGATCGCCCAAGCAGCCCCGAACGCCGCGCGACCCTCGGCAAACTGGCGTTGCTGCTGGCAGCGGTGCCTGTCGGTTGGGGCAGCTGGAAACTGGCGCAATCGCAGCAATGGTCCGCCGACTACCGAACCGCCATCGGCGAGCGCCGCGAGTTGACCCTGGCCGATGGCTCTCACCTCACCCTCAATACCGGCACGGCCATCGACGTACTGTTCGACACCCGCCAGCGGCTCCTCCATGTGCGCGAAGGGGAAGTCCTGGTGCAGACCGCGCCGGATGCCTCACCCCAGGCCCGACCGTTCCTGGTCAGCACCCGCGACGGCCGGATGCAGGCCCTGGGTACGCGGTTCATCGTGCGCCAACTGCCATCGCGCACCCATCTGGCGGTACTCGAAGGCGCGGTGCGGATTGAATTGACCGAGGCTCGCCAGGCCGCGCCGCTCATCGTCAACGCCGGACAGCGCACCGACTTCTCGTCCCAGGCCTTCGGCCCGTTGACCCCGACAGATCGCAACGCCAGCGCCTGGACCCAAGGCATGCTGATGGCCGACAGGATGCGCCTGGCGGATTTCGTCGCCGAACTGGCGCGCTATCGCCGCGGCTTCGTGCGTTGCGACCCGGCCATTGCCGAGCTGCGGGTGTCCGGCGCGTTTCCCATCAGCGATACCCAGCGCACGCTCAACATGCTGGTGCAAACCTACCCGGTCCTGGTCACCGGTCATTTGAGCGGTTACTGGGTGACGCTCTCCCCGGCCTGACCCCACAAAAATTATTGGCTGCCCGGGTGATACTTTTTTTGATCTCAACTGGCAAAGAAAGGAATAACCATTTCATCTCGTCCATAGGGTCATCCATCCATGCTCGTTGCACGGCCCCTGCGTCCGGATCGTCCGTCCAAGCCCGTCATGCGCAGTGTGCTGTTGAGCCTTGCGTTGAGCACGGTCACCGGGCCGTTCGCCTTCGCCGCCGCGCCCACGCAACTGGAAGCCGTCGCTCCCCGCGCCTATGACATCGCCCCGGGGCCGCTCGGCCCTGCCCTGTCGAGCTTTGCGGTGACCGCCGGCATTGCCCTGTCGTTCCAGCCCTCGATCACTGAAGGCCTGGTCAGCCCTGGGCTTTCCGGCACGTATCCGGCAGCGCAAGCACTCACCCATCTGCTGGCCGACAGCGGCGTGGAGATGGTTGCCCGCGACGATGGCAGCTACACACTGGTGCTGCGCCAGGTGTCCCTGCCGCAGATCAGCGTCGATGCCGCCGGCAGACGCAGCACCGACCTGCCACCTGCCGACGCCAACGACCAGGTCGCCCGCGGCGCACGCCTCGGCCTGCTGGGCAACGCCGATGTGATGGATGCACCGTTCAGCGTCAGCAGCTACACCTCGACGATGATCAGGGATCAACAGGCGATCACCGTGGGCGACTTGCTGGAACGCGACGCTTCGGTGCGCTCCACTGGCCAGGCGGGCGGCATCGTCGACTCGTTCTTCATCCGCGGTTTTCCGCTGGGGGAAGGCAACCTCGGGGAGTTGGCTTTCGACGGTGTGTATGGCGTGGCGTCCAATTACCGGGTGTTCACCGATTACGCCGAGCGTATCGAACTGGTCAAGGGGCCCGCGGCGCTGCTGTATGGCATGTCGCCCAACAGCGCCGTGGGCGGCGTGATCAACGTGGTCCCCAAGCGCGCCCTCGACGAGGACCTGACCCGATTCACCAGCCGCTACGCCACGGACTCGCAACTGGGCGGCCACCTCGACGTCAGTCGGCGCTTTGGCGAAGAACGCCGGTTCGGGATCAGGCTCAACGGTAGCCTGCAGCAGGGTGACACGGCCATCGACAAGCAGTCCCGAGACGTCGGTACCGGCGCCATGGCCCTGGATTACCAAGGCGATCGCCTGCGCATGACCCTGGACCTGATCAGCCAGGATGAAAAATTCGACGCCGCCTCACGCCCTTTCCTGATCGCCCCTGGCGTGCAAATTCCCTCCGCCGCCAACGGCCGCACCAGTGTCAGCCAGGACTGGGGACGCTCCCGGGCCCGGGACAAATCGGCGTTGCTGAGTGGCGAGTACGACCTCAGCGACCAGCTGACCCTGTTTGCCCACGCCGGCGGCGGAAAATCCGAGGTCGAGCGCATGTCCGACCAGACCCCGACCATCATCAACGCCGCCGGCGACACGTCATCGGTTCCCGGTTATTACAAATTCAACGTCCAACGCTACACCGTCGATGCCGGCGCGCGCCTGGGCTTCGACACCGGGCCGGTCAGCCACCGCGCGGTGCTGCAAGTCAGCCGTTATCGCGATGAGTTGTCCCGCGGCATTATTTCCGGCCCCGCCATCCTCTCGAACATCTATCACCCGGTCGACCGGCCCAGGCCCAACCTCGCCGAACCTCACACGCCAAAAGTCTCCGAAAGCGAACTGTCGGGCGTCGCCCTGGCCGACACCTTGTCGGTGCTCGATGAGCGCCTGCAAGTCACCCTCGGGTTGCGCCGGCAAAACATCCAGTCGAACAACTACAACACCACCGTCGCCACCCCGTCCTACGATAAAAGCAAGACCACACCCCTGCTCGGTATCGTCGCCAAGCCCTGGGACCATGTCGCGCTGTACTACAACTACATCGAAGGCCTGAGCAAGGGCGACATCGCGCCGTCTGCCGCCACGAACGCCGAAGAGGTTTTTTCCCCCTACATCTCCCGCCAGCAGGAGATCGGGGTCAAGGTCGACTACGAACGTTTCATGGCCACGCTGGCGCTGTTCCAGATCAAGAAACCCAGCGGTGAATTGTCGTCCGGGGTGTTCTCGGTCAAGGCCCAGCAACGCAACCGTGGCGTGGAACTGAACCTGTCCGGCGAGATTGCCCGGGGCACGCGCCTGCTCGGTGGCGTGACGCTACTCGATGGGGAACTGACCCGCACCAGCGTCGCCGCCAACCGCGGCAATACACCGGTGGGCGTGCCCAAGGTCCAGGCCAACCTCTGGGCCGAGTGGGACACCCCGGGCATCGACGGGCTGACACTGACCAGCGGTGCGATCTACACCGCCAGCCAGTACGTCGACCAGGCCAACACCCAGGAACTGGATGCCTGGACCCGCTTCGATGTCGGTGCCCGCTATGCCGCGCGCATTGCCGAACGGCCCACGACATTTCGCGCCACGGTGCAGAACGTCTTTGACCGCGCCTATTGGTCGGGGGTCGCGTCCTATGGCGCGTTCTCCCAAGGCGCACCGCGCACGCTGTTGTTATCCGCCACCGTTGATTTCTGAAACCTGCGGGCCGGGGCGGCGACTTGCGCCGTTGTCCGGTCCGGCTTTTGTAAAGGCCTGAACCATGGTTACTGTTTTTCGCCGCCCTCACACCCTCGCCGCCCTGCTGTTCGCCGGGCTGCTCGGTGTGTCGTTTCTTTCGCTGACGCCCCGCAACGCCCTGGCCGCCGAGGCGGACCCTGCCCTGGGCAGCGTGACCGACCTGCTCGGGCGCCAGGTCAAGGTCCATCTCCCGGTCAGGCGGGTGATCCTCGGCGAAGGCCGCCAGTTGTACCTGGTGGCGGCGCTGGACACGCAAAATCCCATCGAACGCATCGTCGGCTGGCGCAAGGACCTGATCCAGTCAGATCCGGACACCTACGGCGCCTACCTGCGCAAATTTCCCGACATTGCCAAGATCCCGACCTTCGGCGGGTTCGAGGACGGCACCTTTGACATCGAACAGGCCATCTCCCAGCGTCCGGATGTGATCATCCTCAATATCGAAGCCCAGCACGCCACCGAGGATGCGCGCTACATCGAGAAGCTCGACGCCTTGGGCATCCCGGTGGTCTACGTCGACTTTCGCAACAACCCGATGCAGAACACCGAGCCGACCATGCGCCTGTTCGGCCAACTGTTCGGCAAGCAAGCCCGTGCCGAAGCCTTCATCGATTTTCGCAACCAACAGATTCGACGGGTCACCGACGTCATTGAAGCGCGCCACCCTGCCCGGCCAAAGGTCTTCATCGAACGCATCGGCGGTTACACCGATGATTGCTGCCTGAGCTTCGGCAACGAGAACTTCGGCCTGTTCGTCGAAATGGCCGGTGGCGACAACATCGCCAAAGGCATCATCCCCACCACGTTCGGCCAGTTGAATGCCGAGCAAGTGGTGGTCGCCAACCCGGCACAGGTGGTGATCACCAGCGCCAACTGGGAAGCCTTTGCACCCGCTGGCCATTGGGTCGGCGTCGGCCCCGGGGCGGACATGGCCCAAGCCAGGAAAAAACTGGCGTGGTACACCCAGCGACCGGCCTACGCCGGCATCAAGGCCCAGGACGACCAGGCGTTCCACGCCATTTGGCATCAGTTCTACAACAGTCCCTATCAGTTCGTGGCCATCCAGCAATTGGCCAAGTGGTTTCACCCGACGTTGTTCGCCGACCTGGACCCGGACGCCTCGTTCCGCCAATTGCACGAGCAGTTCCTGCCGGTCCCTTATGAGCCGGGTTATGCCGTCAGCCTGGGCCAGACAGAGGACAAGCCATGACTTCGTTGAACGAAACCCTGGTGATGCAACGTGACACCTACCGGCGCCTGGTGCTGCGCAAGCGGCTTATCCTCGGGGGGCTCACGCTGTTGCTGATCTGCAGTGTCCTGCTCGACCTGGCCCTCGGGCCGGCACGCTACAGCCTCGACGAAGTGCTCGGCGCGCTGTTTTCACCGGACAGCGCGTCGCCCCAGGTCCGCGTGGTGATGTGGGACATCCGCTTGCCCGTGGCGCTGATGGCCGTTGCGGTCGGTGCCGCGTTGTCGCTGGCCGGCGCGCAGATGCAGACGATCCTCAACAACCCGCTGGCCAGCCCGTTCACCCTGGGCATTTCCGCCGCCGCCAGTTTCGGTGCGGCCATGGGGCTGGCGTTTGGCGTGGCCTTGTTCCCGCTGGCGGCGCAGTACATGGTGCCGGTGAACGCGTTCATCATGGCCATGCTGTCGGCATTGCTGATCCACTTCCTGAGCCTGCGCCGCGGTGTCACCGCCGAGACCATCGTGCTGCTTGGCATCGCCCTGGTGTTCACCTTCAACGCGTTGCTGGCGCTGGTGCAATTCTTCGCCACCGAACAAGCCGTGGCCGCCGTGGTGTTCTGGACGATGGGCAGCCTGACCAAAGCCACCTGGCCCAAGCTCGGAGTGATCTGCCTGGTGATCCTGGTCACCCTGCCGATTTTCGCCAGACGCGCCTGGGCCTTGACCGCGCTGCGGCTGGGGGACGACAAAGCCGCGAGTTTCGGCATCAACGTGCGCAGCCTGCGCTTTCAGACGCTGATCATGGTCAGCCTGCTCGCCTCGTTTCCGGTGGCGTTCGTCGGCACGATCGGCTTCATCGGCCTGGTCGGCCCGCACATCGCGCGGATGCTGATCGGCGAAGACCAACGGTTCTTCCTGCCTGCGTCCTTGTTGACCGGCGCACTGATTCTGTCCGCCAGTTCGGTGATCAGCAAAACCCTGATCCCTGGGGCCATTTTCCCCATCGGCGTGGTGACGTCGCTGATCGGCGTGCCCTTCTTCATCTCCTTGATTCTCGGTGGGAAGAAAAACTCATGGTAACGATTCGGCTGGAGAATCTCGGGGCCCGCTATGGCCAGCGCCTGGTCATTCACGGCGTGACCACGGCAGCTTTTGTCGGCGGCCAGGTGGTGGCGGTAGTCGGCCCCAACGCGGCGGGCAAATCCACCTTGTTCAAGCGCATGGCCGGGTTGATCGACGGCCCCGGACAGGTGGTCTTGGAGGACTCGAAAAAGGGACCGCAGGGCATCAGCTATATGCCCCAGGGCTTGAACGCCAGCGCCCGGTTGACGGTATACGAGTCGGTGCTGCTGGCACGCAAGCAGCTCACGCCGGGCTGGGTCGTCCATGATGATGAACTGAAGCGGGTGGACGACATTCTCGCCGCGCTGGGCATCACTGAGTTGTCGTTCCGTAATCTCGGAGAGCTCAGCGGCGGACAGCAGCAACTGGTTTCGATCGCCCAGACCCTGGTGCGCGAACCGGAAATCCTGTTGATGGATGAACCGACCAGCGCCCTGGACATGCATCGACAAGTCCAGGTGCTGAATTTCATGCGGGCCCTGGCGCGCCAACGCCAGGTCATTGTGTTCATCGCCATCCATGACCTGAACCAGGCGCTGCGCTTTGCCGACCAAGTGCTGGTCATCGCCGACAGCACCGCCCAGGGCAGCGGCCCGAGCGCCGAGGTGATCACCGAGTCGATGCTGCGTCAGGTCTACAAGGTCGAAGCGCGGATCGAGCGGTGCAGCCGGGGCGAGCGCCACATCCTGATCGACGATATCGTTTGAGCGAACATCCGGGCCTTGCACCAAGGGCCGGGGACGCGGGACCTAGGCGACCCCGCCGTCGGACACCGCAAGGGGGTCGGCCTGGCTCACACGGCTTGGCCTGAAGGTCTCGGGCATCGCCAGCAACAGGCCGAATGCCAGCGCGGCAATCGCCGCCAGGGTCAGGAACGCCGCGCTGTAGCCAGCCCCTTGCACCACGAAGCCGGCCAGGCTGTTGCTCAGCGCGGCCCCGAGCCCGAACACCGTCGACAACACCCCGAGGCTGACGTTGAAGCGTCCGGTGCCCTGGGTCAGGTCCTTGACCACCAGGGGAAACAGCGCGCCGAACAACCCGGCACCGATACCGTCCAGCAGTTGCACCGCCACCAACCAGTAGGGGTCGTCCGAGAGCACGTACAACACACCGCGGATGGGCAGGATCAGGAAGCCGGCCAGCAGCAACGGCTTGCGGCCCCAGGCATCGGCCTTGACGCCCACCAGCCACGCCATGGGCACCATGACCAGTTGCGCCGCAACGATACAAGCCGACGTCAGCGGCGTGGCCAGGTGCACATTGGCCTGGGCGAGCTTCTGGCTGACCAGCGGGAGCATCGCCGCGTTTGCCAGGTGGAACAGCCCGCAGCAAATGGCGAACAACAGCAGCGTACGGTTATCCAGCAGGACCCGCAGCGTCGAGGGTACAGGGCCGTGAACCAACTGCCCCGCCTCCAGGCCCCGGGCCACGTCATGGTCGATGGCCTCGGCGGACACGCAACCGACCGCCACGATGCTGGCCAATGCCATGGCGGCCATCAGGTAGAACACCGCGATGGGACCGAACAACCAGGCAAACCCACCCGCCAGCAGCGCGGCGCAGGCATTGCCCGCGTGATTGAATGTTTCGTTGCGCCCCGTGCGCCGTGTAAAGGCCTTGGCGCCGGTAATGCCCAGGGAAATCGCCGCGATAGCCGGCGCAAAGACTGACGCAGCCACGGCACCGATGGCCTGGGTCAATGCCACCAGGCCAAAGGACGACGTGAACGGCAGTACCAGGCAACCCAGCGTCACCACCAAGGCCGCCACGGCCACCACGGCACGCTTGCTGCGCACCCGATCGATCAACGCGCCGGCGGGCGCCTGGGCGACGAGCCCGGCCATGGCCGCCACCGTCATCACCACGCCAATGCTGGCCGGGTCCCAGCGATGCACCGCCAGCAGGTAGATCGCCAGGTAAGGACCCAAACCATCGCGCACATCCGCGAGGAAAAAATTCAGGCCATCCAGGGAAAGGTTGTTGCGTCGGTCTCGGTTTCGATCCACAGCGGCCTCGACGGGGGCTTTGCCCAAAGGTGATTGGCGCCAAGGTGTGCGGCCACACAAGACGACACGGTCTGTTCCGTCCGTCACCCACGCGTCGTGACGGGACGCGCCATGATGTCGCAAAGTATCGATCCGAGCCACTGCGATGACCGCGGAGCCATTGAGAAAACCGGAGCCAGAGTTTGCTCCCGCTGGGTCGCGCCTGTAGGAGCTGTCGAGCGAAGCGAGGCTGCGATCTTTCCTCTGACACTTGAATCTCAAGCGTAAAGAACAAAAGATCGCAGGCTTCGCCAGCTCCTACAGCGCCTAGCGGGAGCAATCTCTGGCGTCAGGTCCATCGTTGTTTCTTAGATGAACTGCATGACCTACCAAAGAGCGATGTCGTAGATAAAGTAGATCCGATTGCTGTCACGGCCCCGGGAAAAGTCCGAGCGATAGACGTAGTTTCGCAACTTCACCCCCAGCCCCTTGAACGTTCCCTGTTGCACCACATAGGCGATCTCTGCGTCACGTTCCCACTCTTTGACCGTGGTGTTGGACTTACCGTCGTTACCGCTCAGGTAGCGGGTGGAGAACGTCAGGCCGGGCACACCGAGGCGCGCGAAATCGTAGCCGTAACCGAGCATCCAGGTCTTCTCGTCTTCCTCGATGAACTTGCCGATCCCGACGTTGCTGAAGGAGTACACCGTGGCGCCGCTGATGTAAGGCAGGCCCGCCTCGCCGCTGAGGGTCTGGTAACCGGCGCTCAGTGTGTGGCCGGCAACGGCGTAGGCCAGCGACCCGCTGAGCATGTCGTTGTCGATCTTGCCGCCGTAGGCCGACCCCGAATCGACGCTGTTGAAGTAGCGCAGGTCGCTGGTCAATACCCCGGCGCCCAGGGGCAGATCATGCTGGATGCCCACAAAGTTCTGTCGATAGAAATTCTCCAGCTCGCCATAGAAGTAACTCAGGCGGATGTGCTTGCCCAGCTTGTAGTCGGCACCGGCATAGCTGAAGTCACCAGACTTATCGCCGCCGTAGCCGTCCGGCACGATGGGCATGCTGTCGCTCGAATCCCGCAGCTTGAAACGCTCCAGGTGCCCGCCGGTGACGGTGAGGTTGTCAATGTCATTGCTGCTGATCTGGGTGCCTTGGTAAGTCTGGGGCAACAGCCGCGCATCGTTGTAGACCAGCACCGGGGTCTTGGGCAGCAAGGTGCCGTATTTGAGCGTGGTCTTGGCCACCCGGGCCTTGGCGGTCATGCCCGCACTGGCGAACTCGTCGGCGGCGCGACCGTCGTCATGCACCGGCAGCAGGCCGGTGCCGCTGCGGCCACGCCCGGAATCAAGCTTGACCCCGAGCAGGCCCAGGGCGTCGACCCCGAAGCCGAGGGTGCCCGGCGTAAAGCCTGACTGGTAATCCAGCAGGAAGCCCTGAGCCCATTCGGTGCGCTCACTCTTGGCGGTCCTTGCCGCCCGGGCGCTCATACCATGTTCGTCGCGGAAATTTTCGTTGAAGTAGACGTTGCGCAATTGCAGCTTCAGCTTGCTGTCATCGATGAAGCCTTCGGCGCTGGCCGTGGCCAGGGGCAACAGGCCAAGGATTGGAAACAAAGCCCCGCGGGTCAGCAAAATGGTCATGTCTGGCTACTCGTTGTTGTTATTCGGCATGCAGGCCTTCTCACCCCCATTTGCAGGGGGCGTGTCAGGCAGGAAAACAAGATTGTCGGGGGAATCAGGAAAACAGCGTCAGTGCCCCGGTCAGCAGGGCCAACGCGGTAATCACCAGGGACGTGAGCACCGCCCATTTGACGGTGGCTTTCTGGAAGTCGCCCAAGTCGCGGTCGACCATGCCCACCAGCAACAGGGTCGAGGCCACCAGCGGGCTCATCAGGTGCACCGGCTGGCCGAGAATGGAGGCCCGGGCAATTTCCACCGGATCGATCCCGTAGGCAGCCGCGGCGTTGGCCAGGATCGGCACGACCCCGAAGTAGTAGGCATCGTTGGACAATACGAAGGTCAGCGGCATGCTGGTAATCGCCACCACCAGCGGGAACAGATGGCCCCAGGAAGGCGGAATCCAATCGACCAGGGTCTGTGCCAGGGCATCGACCATTTTCGTTCCGGAGAAGATCCCGGCGAAGATGCCCGCGGCAAACACCAGCAGGACCACGGTCATGGCGTTGCCCGAATGGGCGAGAATGCGCTCCTTCTGAATATCCAGTTGCGGATAGTTGATCATCAGCGCCAGGACGAAACCGATCAGGAACAGAATCGCCGAGTGCATGAGTCCCATCACCAGCGCGACCATCACCGCGACCACCAGCAGCAGGTTGACGTAGGCCAGTTTCGGGCGCTTGTGTGGCGTGTCCTCGATGATCGCGTTGATGTAGCAGTCACCGCCACCGCTTTGCAGCTGGACGTTACCAATGCGCTTGCGCTCGGCACGGCCCAGCAGGAAGGCCGTGAACACCACCCACATCGCACCGCCGATCATGGTCGGCAGCAACGGCACGAAATACTCACCGGCATCCAGGCCCAGCGCTGCGATCGCACGGGTCGCCGGGCCGCCCCAAGGGGTCATGCCGCTCATGATGCTCAGGGAGAGCATGGAAATGGTCGCCAGGATCATCGGGCTCATGCCGATGCGCTTATACAGCGGCAGCATCGCGGCACAGGTGATCATGTAGGTCGTCGTGCCGTCACCGTCCAGCGCCACCAACAGCGACAGCAGCGCGGTGCCCACGGCGATTTTCATCGGGTCGCCATTGACCCGCTTGAGGATCTTGCGGATCAGCGGGTCGAACAGACCGGCGTCGATCATCAGGCCGAAAAACAGGATCGCGAACAACAGCAGGGCCGCCGAGGGCGCGACCATTTTCAGGCCGTCCAGCATCATCTTGCCGGTGGTCCCGCCAAAGCCGCCGAGCACGGCAAAGACGATGGGCACTACCGTCAGGGCGACAATCGGGGACAACCGTTTGGTCATTATCAGGAAGGTGAAGACCACCACCATGGCCAGGCCAAGTAAAGCGAGCATATGTCAGATCTCTTGTTGTTATGAGTAGCTTGGCAGACACCCAGGCGCACGCCCTCCCGCCCGCCAGGCAACACGCTGAAGTGTGCCTGGCGCAGAGGTATCGAGTGAGCTTGCGCGGTGCTGTCGAGTCAGCCGTGAGCGGCTAGATGTGTTTGGCGGCCTTCGTGCCGTCCCAGCTCGAGTCCGTTGCCGGGGTCTGTGTCAGGGCGGGTTTGCCATCCAGGGTCTGCAACAGCACTTCGCGGTCACAGGCATTCTCCGAGAGAGAGATCACCACGGTCGCGACGGCATTGCTCGCCAGGCTGGTCAACGCCCGCGCTTCGGACATGAACCGGTCGATCCCGATCAATAGGGCCAGGCCCGCCAGGGGAATGTCGTGGATGACCGTCAAGGTCGAGGCCAGGGCGACAAACCCACTGCCGGTCACACCCGCGGCCCCCTTTGACGACAGCAGCATGATCGCCAGCATGGTGATGACCTGGGTCAGCGTCAGGTCGATGTTGCAGGCCTGGGCAATGAAGATCGCCGCCAGCGACAGATAGATCGCCGTGCCATCGAGGTTGAACGAGTAACCGGTTGGCAGCACCAGCCCCACGACCCCTTTCTTGCAACCCAGGGCCTGGAGTTTTTCCAACATCCGCGGCATTACCGGTTCGGTCGAGGACGTGCCGAGCACCACCAGGAACTCTTCACGCAGATAACGCAACAGCTTCCACAGGCTGAAACCGTGGGCGCGGCAAAGGCTGCCCAACACCACGAAGACGAAGAAGGCGCAGGCGATATACAAGGTCATGATCAACTTGGCCAGGGAGCCCAGCGACGTGATGCCGTACTGCCCCACCGTGAAGGCCAAGGCCCCGAAAGCGCCAATCGGAGCGAAACGCATCAGGTAGGAGAAAATCTTGAACACCATGTGCGAAGCCGATTCCAGGAACTCCAGCACAGGCTTGCCGCGCTCGCCCAGGGACGATAGGGCAAAACCGCAGAGCACCGCGATAAACAGCACCGGCAGCACCTCGCCTTTATTGAAGGCGCCGATGAAGGTGTCGGGAATGATGTGCATGAAGAAGTCCACCACGCTCAGTTTCGCGGCGGATTCGGTGTACTGCGACAGTCCCTGGGTACTCAACTGCGTCGGGTCGATGTTCATGCCCGCGCCGGGCTTGAACAGGTAGACCGACACCAGGCCGATGATCAGGCTGATCACCGTCAGCGCCAGGAACAACAGCATGGTCTTGCTCAACAAACGCCCCAGCGAGCGCTTGTCGCTCATACCGGCGATACCAGTGACAATGGTGCAGAACACCACTGGCGCAATCATCATCTTGATCAGCTTGATGAAGGCATCGCCCAGCGGCTTCAAGGCAATTGCCTGTTGCGACCAGAAGTGCCCGACGACCACGCCCAGCAGCACGGCGCAGATGATCTGGAAGTAGAGCGATTTAACAACTTTCATGGCATCACCCATTTTTAGAATTGTTCTGATGCAAAAGACCCTGGCAACCAGGGTTATCCGGCCAGCCGTTGGGACGCCGTGGCATAGACGTAACCTGAGAAAAGCCGGCGCGCGGTACGTACTACCGAAGCCCGAATGGTCTCACCCTTTTCACCGGTGTAGGACAGTACGACATCAATACCGCCGCTTGGGTGTTCGATCCGAACCTGTTGCAAGCGCGGTTCACTGACGTTGCCGAGCAACTGTGCAACGACGCTGCCTTCGGTTACGCACGCCGTGGCCAGACCGATGGAGCCGGTGATCGCCAGGGCGCGGTGACAGTTGTGCGGCATGAAGTAGCGCACCTGGACCGTCCCGCCGCACTTGGCCGGAGACACCAGCACCGGCTTGGGAATGACCTTGTCGCTGACATCACCCAGGCCCATCGCCAGGCCGGCTTTCAGCCGCAAGGACTCCAGCCGGTGCAGGAAGGCTTTATCGGCGTCCAGTTCGGCAGGGCTTTCGTCACCGCGTTTACCGAACTGGCTGGCCTCGACGATCATCATCGGCATCGCCATGTCGATGCAGGTTACCGGGATGCCGTCGATCAGGTCCTGGGTCTGCCCGGTGGGGAAGAGTTTCCCCGTCTTGCTGCCCGCCGCATCGAGAAACGTCAGTTGTACCGGAGCGGCTGTGCCAGGCACACCGTCGATGGCGGTATCGCCTTCATAGCTGACCTTGCCTTGCGGGGTTTGCACTTCGGCATTCACGAACGTCCCGGTGTTGAGGTTGCGAATGCGCACCCGGGTCAGGTCCCCGGAAGGCTTGACCAGCCCCTGCTCGATGGCAAAGGGGCCGACGGCGCAGAGCATGTTGCCGCAGTTGGGGGCGGTATCGACACGACGCTGGGAAACCATGACCTGGACGAACAGATAATCGACATCCGCGTCTGGGTGCAGCGATGGGCTGACGATCGCCACTTTGCTGGTTTGTGGGCTGCCGCCACCGATGCCGTCGATTTCCAGCTCGTGGCCGGAGCCCATCAGGTTGAGCAGCAGCTCGTCACGTTCGGCGATGGCGACCGGCAGATCCCAGGCGAGAAACACCGGGCCTTTGGACGTACCGCCGCGCATTAGCACACAAGGAATTCGCTGCATGTTCACTAACTCTTGTTGATCAATCTGGATAATTGATGCTCTGGACACAAGAGTGGCAAAGTTTGAAAAGTGTTTCCAATGCAAAGATCAGAGGAATTATTGCGTTTAGCAAATGAATTATTTTACGATGATTCGCACTGCGCATCCCCTCTGCGGTGAGGTAGAACATGGAATATGAGCTCCAGGACATACGATCTTTCGTGAAAATCGCCGAACTGGGCAGTTTCCACGAAGCCGCCGATGCGCTGCATCTGTCACAACCGGCCCTGAGCCGACGGATGAAAAAACTCGAGGAAGGCCTGGGAACCGCTTTGCTCGATCGCACGACCCGCAAGGTCAGCCTGACGAGTGTCGGCCGTGATTTCCTGCCCAAGGCGCGGCGCTTGCTGGATGATTTCGACGACTCGATTCTCAACATCCGCGAGCTGGCGGAGCGGCAGATCGGTCGGGTGACCTTGGCGTGCATCCCCACGGCGGCGTTCTATTTCCTGCCTTCGGTGATCCGCCTCTACAACGAGCGCTACCCGAAAATCCGCATCCGCCTGCTCGACCTCAGCGCCAACGAAGGGCTCGAAGCGGTACTGCGCGGCGAAGCCGACTTCGGCATCAACATGATGAGCGGCCAGCACCCGGACATCGAATTCGTGCCCCTGGTCAACGAACCCTTTGTGCTGGCCTGCCGACGCGACCATGAATTGGCTGAACGCAGCGCGGTCACCTGGTCGGAACTCAGCGACTACCGGCTGATCGGGGTCGGGCGCCTGAGCGGCAACCGCATGCTGCTGGACCACGCGCTGTCGGGCCTGAGCTGGCGCCCGCAGTGGTTCTACGAAGTGCAGCACTTGTCTACGTCGCTGGGACTGGTCGAGGCCGGCCTGGGCGTGTCGGCGATGCCCAGCCTGGCCATGCCGGCCGGGGATCATCCAACCCTGGTCAGCGTGCCGCTGATCGAGCCGGTGGTAAACCGCTCCCTGGGCCTGGTCTACCGCCGGGGCGCATCGCTCTCCCCGGCCGCGGAGAAATTCGTCTCGATCCTGCTTGAACAGTGGCCGCAATGAAGCGAGCGTCTCCACACCACCAACGCGGCGAGGCTGATCAAGGCGCCCAGCAGGCTGACCGCCATCCAGCCCCACAGCACATAGACCTGGGTTGCAGCGGCCGCTCCCAGCGCGCTGCCCACCGAGTAGAAACACAGACCGGGGCAGCGACACGCAAGCGTCCGCGCGGCGTCGATACGCCCTCCTTCGCCGCCGCCCAGTTGCTGCGTCGCGACAAGGCACCTTCGGCCCTGCCTGGCTGGCTTATGACATGCGCCTGATGATGTCCGGTATCCAGAGGTTTGGCATGCAGGCCGCTGAAGGCACCGTGGAACGGCTCCAGGCGATTCTGGGACGCCCGCTGCGCACCTATGAAGACTTCGTTCGCGAGGTTGTCGCCGGGGTTTGAATCCCTGGGACGAGGGAGCGGCTTCGAATCATTCAGAGAGGCCTACTCCTCGGCAGGCCTCATATGAAAAATCGTATAGGGCAGAATCAACGTATCGGCCACGACACTGAAAGGCAGGTCAATGATTGCAAACGGTGCCAGCGCGCGTGAATACACATCGTTGTCGTTCATCGAGCCCTTGATGATCTCGATATCGGTCGCCGCGCCGCAATAAGGCTGACGGCCGCAAAGCTGCCCCATGCCAAAGGTTTCGTTGGCCGTCGCGCATCCCCCCAGCAGCGCCATCGTCAAAGCCAATAATACGATCCGCATGACGCGCTCTCCCCTGGAAAGACGGGACTGTAGCATCGATGGTGGTATCGCCCGGCACGCGGGAAGCGGCATAGAGCGCACCGGCGTTGGATTCCTCCTCAAGCGTCGTGCAGACGAACCAGACATCCTGCTTGAGCGCGTGCCTTTTGTTTTTCAACTGCTGCGCTGTGGTGATCACCGCCGCCAATGGCGCCCGGTCATCCAGGAAGTGAGCAGCGACCGTGTCTTTTACCTGGAACGGCCGACGCCAGTGGTGGCTGAGCACCACGCGTACGCCAGGACGGACACCGGCGGCGGCCAGTTCTTCCTGGGAACAGCGGGTGATGACATGGACGTCGCTCCACTGCACCGCTCCCGACAGCACATCCCGCCCCTGGGCAGAACCACCACTGTTGTACATGGAACCATAAGACAGTACGCCGCAGAGGCATTGGCCATCGCCGAGTATGTCTACCGGACAAACACCAAAACAGATAGGCTGGGCACCACCTAGCGCGACGACTTCAAGGTTACCGTCGGGCCTTACTTTCTTCACGATCATGGCAATTTCATCAAGGTGGGCCATGCCCCTGATGGGCTGTGCTTACGAAGATCCCCGCACTCGCTTGCCGTCCGTTCAAATCGTCATCCGCACAAGTATCGCAGGTCAGTCCAGCCCTGAACGGAACGCAGCGGCTTTTTGAGACGACGACAATGAGTCCCACCTGCCCTCCAGATTTAGCTTGACGCAAGAGATGATGGTCATCATATTTACAAAATATTACGATCATCATTTATACACCGGAGAGCATGTATGGAAGCCAGAACTTCATTGGCGATTACCGCTAGCCAACCGCACGCCTCCACACAACCATTGACCGGCAAAGTCGTGGCGCTGCTTGCAGGCCTGGCGGCGATCAGCATGCTCTCTACCAACATCATCCTCCCGGCGTTTGCGGCGATCGGTGAAGACTTGGGCGTGACCGCTCGCGAGCTCGGCCTGACGCTGTCCAGTTTCTTCATCACCTTCGCCTTGGGCCAACTGGTGGTCGGACCACTGGCCGACCGCTACGGGCGCCAGAAACTGGTATTGGGCGGCTTGTCGGTGTTCGTGGTCGGCACCGTCATCGCCGGTCTTGCCAGCACCCTCGATGTGCTGATCGCCGGGCGCGTCGTGCAGGCGCTGGGCGTGTGTGCGGCCTCGGTGCTGTCGCGCGCCATCGCGCGGGATCTGTTCGAAGGCGAGACGCTCGCCCGCGCCCTGTCGCTGACGATGATCGCCACTGCCGCAGCACCGGGGTTTTCGCCGTTGGCCGGCAGCGTACTAGCCGTCACGCTCGGCTGGCGTGCCATCTTTATCCTGGTGGGACTGGCCGCCGTGGTACTGGCGTTTTTCTACGTGCGCGACCTCGGAGAAACCCATCCCGCCGATCGCCGGGCGCCCCACTCGGCCAAGAGCGTGGTGCTCGCCTATCGCCGATTGGTACTGGATAAGCGCTTCATCCTCCCAGCCCTCTCAATGAGCTTGCTGATGAGCGGCCTGTTCGCCTCGTTCGCGGCGGCGCCCGCCATCCTGATGCAAGGCATCGGCTTGACGTCGGTGCAGACCGGCCTGTATTTCGCCTCTACGGTATTCGTCGTGTTCGCAGCCGGTATGGCGGCCCCGCGCCTGGCCCATCGTCATGGCACTCGAGTCATCACGCTCCTGGGCATCGCCTGCGCCATGATCGGCGGAGGCCTGCTCCTGGTAGGTCCGGCCGTGCCTGGCCTGTGGTGGTATGCCCTCTCGATGGTCACCTTCCTTTGGGGCATGGGCCTGGCCAATCCGCTGGGCACGGCAATCACCATGGGCCCATTCGGCAAAGAAGCCGGGATGGCCTCCGCACTGCTGGGTTTTCTCTCCATGGGCGCGGCTGCGCTGACCACATGGCTGGCCTCGGTCTTGAGCTTCGCACCGGTCACGACGCTGGGTGGGATCCAGGCGACGGCCTGCCTGGTGGCGCTGGTGCTGTTTCTGTTGCGGGGCAAGCTTTGAGCAAACCGCTTTGCGGGCCAAGCACGATGGAGGGTTTCGCCCGTGATAAGGGCCAGTCAATACACCGGCCAGGTTTCGACAATCTTCCCCCCACGGCCGGTGAGCCGTTGACCATTTCCTGGTTGGAACTGCGGCCATAGAGTCCGTTACTTTGCAGCCCCGAGGGGGACTCGAACTCGGCCATCCAGTTGCCGCCATAGATGAAGAAGGTTCCGCGCTGATTCGGGTTCCACCAGGAGAACAATCGGGACTTGTCATCCAAAGCGGGAAAATTGACGGCCCCGGTGCTCTTCAACACCGGCGTTGCGATAAAGGCCGCCGGCACATGCTCGGCCAGCGATGGCAAGTCGTAATGGGTCGGTTTGAGAAACGCCGTCCCCACCGAGACTTCGCTGCTCAAGCGCTCCTGTTCATGTATTCGGTAGCTCAGGTAATCCATCAGCCGCCGGGGGGTGTCGAGCAGCCACTGCAATTGCCTGGAAGGGTCAAAGGTGCCCTTGTGGGTCTGGTAGAACAGCTCGACCGAGCGCACCGGCAAAGGCTTGCCGAGCAAGAGGTTGGCCTCGGGACTGCCCCGGTCGCTCGGACGCAACAGCGCCCCCACCCCTGCCATCAACGCACCCACTCCCGCGGTGCCGAGCATAAAGGTTCTACGGTTCATCAGAACGCTCCTTCGCGCGCAGTCAGGTGCACGTTACGGCAGCGCTACTCCAGCGTTTAGGTTATGGGAGGCCAGAAAGGGGGCTTTAGCGGCCATGCTTCATTGCCTGCCCCACCGCCTTCGCGAGCAAGCTCACTCCCACAGGGGATCTGTGCCTATCTCTTTCACCCGCGCCAACAGAACCTGCAGGGGATGAAGCACAGTGACACCCTCTTGCCGCTTCACCTGGCTGCGGCAAGAGTACCCATCGGCGACCACCCTGCCCGACTGATTGAGTTTCTGCAGGAGCGGCTTCCAGGACTGCCCGTAGATCGTGTCGGACGTTCCAGCATTTCGCGCTTCATGCCCGTAGGTGCCCGACATCCCGCAACAGCCGCTGGCCTGCACTTGAAGCGTCAGCCCCATGCGCTGGAAAATCTTCTGCCATTGCCCGATGCTGCCTGGCTCATTGGTCTTTTCCGTGCAATGGGGCAGGAAGTGGTAAGGCTCTCCCTCCTCCACTGCTGCATCTTCCGGCAGCGCATCCATCAGCCACTCCTGCGCAAGCATCACCTGGGGAGCGTTGCCGCTATCCAGTGTCTTGGCATACTCCTGTCGATAGACCAGGGTCATCGCCGGATCAAGCCCCACCAATGGCACTCGATACTGCTGGAGGCTGAGCAAGGTCTGGCCGTTGAAGCTGGCGGCCTTCTCGAACGCGTTCAGGAAACCCTGAACCTGAAGCGGCTTGCCGTTGGGCGCGTACGGGGCCAGGAAGACTCGGTAGCCCAGCCTCGAGATCAGCTCAACCCAGTCAACAAGCAAGGGCGTTTCAAAAAAACGGGTGAAAGCGTCCTGAACGAGGATGACACTTTTCTCACGCTGCTCAGCGCTAAGCGCTTCCAGGCGCTCCGGAGTTGCCACCTCCACGTTCCAGCGCCGGCACACGGCGGCAAAATCCACCAGGCTGAGCAACGGGCTATCGACCATCCCGGCTACACGTTCGAGCCCCCAGCGGATCGGCCAGGCACTCATCACGAAGTTGTACAGCCGCGGCATCTTGGCGAGATACGGAACCGTGTATTCCAATGAGCCAATCAGGTAGTCCTTGAGGGGACGCAGGTAGCGGCTGTGATAAAGCTCAAGGAAGCGCGAGCGAAACTCCGGCACATTCACTTTGACAGGGCATTGGCCCGCGCAGGATTTGCAAGCCAGGCAACCGGTCATCGCCTCATAGACCTCATGGGAAAAGTCCGGCTGCCCCATCTTCCGGGCCAGGCTATTCACGGCCCGACGCGCAACGCCCGGCGCCCCGCCAGCCCCTCGAACCCGCTCGCTGGCCGCCAGTACATCGACACCCTGCTCGCCCTGCAACCTCAGCCATTCCCGGATCAACGAGGCCCGCCCCTTGGGCGAGTGAATGCGATTGCGCGTCGCCTTCCAGGACGGGCACATGGCGTCGTCAGGGTCGAAGTTGTAGCACGCGCCATTGCCATTGCAATGAACCGCCGTGTCATAGCTTTGCCAGACACGTTCATCGATAGTGCGATCCAGGGCACCGCGTATGTCCACTTCATCGACGCGGGTCAATCGTGCGCCGGGCACTGTGCTCGGGGTGGCGATCTTGCCTGGGTTGAGTTGGTTGAATGGATCGAAGGCCGCCTTCAGCGCTTGCAGCGCGGGATACAAATCACCGAAGTAATCGGGCACGTATTGCGACCTCAAGCCCTTGCCATGTTCGCCCCACAACAGTCCGCCATACTGTTGCGTCAAGGCCGCGACCGCATCGGAAATCGGCCGGATCAAGGCGGCCTGGGCCGGGTCCTTCATGTCGAGGATCGGCCGCACATGCAAGACCCCGGCGTCGACGTGACCGAACATGCCGTACTGCAGATCATGGCTATCGAGCAGCGCACGGAACGCCTGGATGAAGTCCGCCAGGTGTTCGGGTGGAACAGCGGTGTCTTCGACAAACGGCTGGGGCCTGGCCTCGCCCTTGACGTTGCCCAACAACCCCACGGCCCGCTTGCGCATCGCATAGACACGCTTGAGCGCATCGGCGCCGATGGCCAGTGTGTGGCCCAAGCGGACCACGGAAGTATCGCGCTGCAGGTGCAGGACGAACTCATGAACCTGCTGCTGAACCGCCGCTTCGTCATCCCCACTGAACTCGATGAGATTGATCCCCAGCGTCGGTGTATCAGGGTCTTCAGGGAAATACTCGGCGACGCCGTGCCAGACAATGTCCTTCATCGCCAGCATCAGCACTTTCGAGTCCACGGTCTCGATCGACAGCGGCTTCATTGCCATCAACGCCTTCGCGTCACGCAAGGCCTCCATGAACCCGGCGTAACGCACGTTCACCAGGATGGAGTATTTCGGGATAGGCAGGACGTTCAGTTTGGCTTCGACGATGAAGCCCAGGGACCCTTCGGAGCCGCAAAGAACGCTGTTCAGATTGAAGCGCCCATCGGCTTCGCGCAAATGGGCCAAGTCATAACCGGTCAGGCAACGGTTGAGTTTCGGGAAGGTGTCCCTGATCAGCTCGGCGTGGGTATCGGCGATGTCCAACGCGCACTGGTAGACCTCCCCCACCCGATCCTGGCGCTCGACCAACGCCGGCAACAGCGCGGCGTCGACAGCTGAACTGGTGAGACGATCACCGCCCAGCAACACCGTCGAAAGTTCGAGCACGTGATCGCGCGTCTTGCCGTAGGTGCAGCTCCCCTGGCCACTCGCGTCCGTATTGATCATGCCGCCAATCGTGGCGCGGTTCGACGTCGAGAGCTCGGGGGCAAAGAACAAACCGTAGGGCTTGAGCGCTGCGTTCAGTTGATCCTTGACCACACCGCTCTGTACCCTGGCCCAGCGTTCCTCGACGTTGATTTCCAGGATGCTGTTCAGATGACGGGAAAGGTCAACCACCACACCATCGGTGAGCGATTGCCCGTTGGTGCCGGTACCGCCACCGCGTGGCGTGAGCACGACCGCACGGTGCGCGGGTTCGGCGGCCAGGCGTGACAGGATCATCACGTCCTGTTCGTCCAGGGGGAATACCGCCGCTTGGGGCAGGCGCTGGTAGATGGAATTGTCGGTGGCCAATACCGTCCGGTCGCCATGGTCGCGGGCAATCTCGCCTTGGAACCCCGCCACTTGGAGCGCATTCAGAAAAGCGTCATAGGTCGCTTTCTGGGGATCAGGAGGCGATAACCGGGCAATCATGATGTATTCCTACAGGCTGAAAAGCTAATCTATGCATTCACATTACGTATGCTCAGTACAGGACGTATCGAGCAGCTGCATAAGTTTTTCATGATTCTTGCCTGCCTATACGGTCGGAGCAAACGTAATTCCTGCTGTTTTTGCATGAGCTTTATGAATGAACCCTAGACGCCTGACGCCCTCGATGTCGCTGCTGGTTGCCTTTGAGGCCGCCGCACGCCACGGCAGCTTCACCAAGGCCGCGGAAGAGTTGGCACTGACCCAAAGCGCCGTCAGCCGACAGGTGCAGACCCTGGAGGCGCAACTTGAAATCGAACTCTTCCGTCGCGAAGGCCGAAAGATTGAACTGACCGCCGCCGGCGCGCTGTATCAGCACGAACTGGCGGCCGCGTTGGGGCGTATTCGAAGCGCAACGTTGCAGGCCATCGCCTACAAGAGCGACAGCGGCCCATTGAACCTGGCCGTGCTGCCAACCCTCGGTTCCAAATGGCTGCTGCCGCGGATGCATGAATTCTATGCCAGGCACCCGGACCTGCTGGTGCACATACATTCGAGGATCATCCGCGAAGACGTTCAATCCTCCACCCATGACATGAATGCAATCATCTGCGCAGGCTCGGGGGAGTGGCCTGGCTACATTGCACATCAGTTGCTCACGGAAAAGCTGGTGGTGATCGCCAGCCCGACCGCACTGCCCGAGTACCGGACAATGTCGCCGGCGAACGTTGCCGAGCATGCCTTGTTGAACGTTGTATCAAGGCCGGGTGTCTGGTCGGACTGGTTCGACAAGCACACCGTCGACCACCGCAACATGCGATCCGGCCCGAGCTTCGAACTCACGGCCCACCTGATCCAAGCCGTGTCGGCGGGGATCGGGATTGGGCTGGTTCCACAAATCCTGGTCCAGGATGAACTGAAGAGCGGCGACCTGGTTGCGCTGTTTGAACCAATGGAAAGTGGACGCCGCTATTACCTTGTCTACGCGAGCCGATACCAACACCTGCCGGCGTTGAAGGCCTTCAGCGCCTGGCTTCTGTCGTTGCCATTTCCTGACAACTGAGGTTGCCCTCACCCATTGCCAAGCATCTGCCACAACGACGCCCCCACCCCGGTAATGCTCTCCCCGGCAATCAACCCCGCCGCCGCGGTAATGGCGAAGCGTTCCGTGAGGCTCGGCCAGCGACAGCTCACCAGCCACGTCAGCACCGCACCGAGCGCCATCATCAAGGACACGGAGGCCGGCAGGACGAAGGCCAGGCCCAGGGCCGCCGTGCTCGGCAGGTAGCGGGCCCGATGCGCTGGCAGCAGGCTGTCGAGGATCCCCAACAACAAACCCACCAGGCCGCCGATGAAAATCGCCCAGCGAATGCTCGCTGACAATGAATCCAGGCCCAGGGTCAGGGTTTGCGCCACGGCCTTCCAGGTGGCGACCGCCGGGGCCGGCCACTCTTCGGTGAGCAGCATGGTTTGCGGGTCCGGGATCAGGGCCAGATAGGCCAGCACGCCGACGATGCTACCGATGAAAATACCCAAGGTCTGTGCGATCAATTGCTTACGCGGCGTGGCGCCAATCGCCCGGCCGACCTTGAAGTCGTTCATCAAGTCGGTGCACTGCCCGGCCGAACCACCGGCGGTATTGGCGCTCAACAGGTTGATTGGCACCTGCCCCGGGGCGACGATGCCGAAACTCAGTTGAGACAATTGCCCGATGGCCCCGATCGGCGGAATACCCGTGG
Source organism: Pseudomonas sp. NFACC24-1 (assembly GCF_900115235.1). NCBI lineage: Bacteria > Pseudomonadati > Pseudomonadota > Gammaproteobacteria > Pseudomonadales > Pseudomonadaceae > Pseudomonas > Pseudomonas sp. NFACC24-1. The sequence continues at coordinate 52,710 of NZ_FOVS01000008.1, read as the reverse complement.
CGCCGACCACCCGGGCGGCCACCGCCGCCAGGCAGATCGCCAGGGGAATGGTCAACAAGGCCATCCACGGGTTGATACCGAACAACAGCACTTGCAGGCTGACCACCAGGATGATCGACAGTGCGAAACCGGCGGCAGGCCCAGGCTTGGGTATCGTCCAGATCGCCCCGCCGCCCGCCTTGGTGGACCGGTGCAATGCCCACAAGCGAATCGCCAGTGAGGCCAGGGTCGAACAGACCATCAGGCTCACCCCCGGCCAGAGCAACCACTCCACCAGCGCCGCGAACTGCGGGCCGCTGCTGCCGTGCGGCAACGTCACCAGGCCCTGTTCCAACAGCCACGGCGCCAACCCGCCCCACGCCAGCACAGCACCGAGCAGCAGGGTCAGGCCCACGCGAATACCGATGATCCCGCCGAACCCCACCAATAGCAGCGAAGGGTCAGCGGTAAAGGTCAGGCGCTCCAGTTGAGCGCTCGGAGACCAGCGCGGGATGGCCCACATGAAGGTGTCGACCGCCTTGACCAACCCGGACAGCAGCGCGGCGCTGAGCAGCACCTTCAAACGCGTCGCGGCTTCGTGGCCGTGGTTGTAGATGTGCAGCAGCGTTTCCAGGGTCGCCATGCCTTCGGGAAATTTCAGCGCCTTGTCATTGAGCAGTGAGGGTCGCAGGTACCAGGCAATCCAGATCCCCAGGAAACTCACCGAAAAGACCCAGGCCACCATGGGAATGGCATCCAACTGCTGGCCGGTCAGCAGGGTGTAGGCCGGGATGGGCGCGACCAGCCCACCGGAAATGATCGACGCCGCGGCGGAAGCCACGGTCTGGTTGATGTTGCTTTCGTGCAGGGTCCAGGGCAGTCGCCCCACTGACCGACTGGCCAAGCCTTGCCAGATGCCATAGCCGATCAGCAAGGCAATGATCGACATGTTGAACGACCAACCGATCTTCAACCCGGCGTAGACATTGGAAGGTGTCAGCAGGATACCGAGGACGATCCCCGTACTGACCGCACGCGGGCTGAGTTCGCGTTCGACTGTGGCGTTCAAAGGGATAGTGGATGAGGTTGGGTGCATGCGAAGTCCTTATCGGCACTGGGGCCACCGTCAGATTCAGACTGCCCCCTTGTGGGAGCGAGCTTGCTCGCGATGACGGTGGATCAGTTACAAGGATAGAGACTGACGCTCCGTCATCGCGAGCAAGCTCGCTCCCACTGGGTCATGTAAAGCGGCAACTCAATAAGTGAACGCAGTATTGGCGCAAGGTTCACACGATGGAGGGAATACCTGGCAAGCGTACTCGCCAGAATCGTCAATCCATGGGCAGGAAGTGAGGCCTGTCGCGAGCGCTGCCAAGGGCCAGGCGGCGCATTGCGACCAGGCAGCGTTCGACTTATGGCTGGCCCTCGCAATTGACCATCCAGGCGATTCCGAAACGGTCCTCGAACATGGCGAAGCGTTCCGCCCAGAAGGTCTTGTCCAAGGGCATCTGCACGTGACCGTCCTCACTCAAGCGTTCGAACAGCCGCTCGGCCTCCTTCACGCTGTCGACATTGAGGGAAATCGATACGCCTTGTGGTTTGCTATACGGCTGGCCCGGTGGGCAGTCGGACGCCATCAGGCTGAAATTGCCCACGGTCAGGCAGGCGTGCATGATCAGGCTGGCGTCCTTGGGCATGCCGACGTCCTCCGGCGCCTCGGCATAGGACATGGAAAACAGATCGCCGCCAAGCACATCCTTGTAAAACGCAAAGGCTTCCTTGCAGCGGCCGTTGAAGGTCAGGTAAGGGATGATTCTCATGCTGGGTTCTCCTGTCGTCGGCGTCACGATTGACCGGTCATCTGCGCCCGCAAGCGATCTTCCTGCTCGCGCAACTCGGGGGTAAAGGACTCGCCGAACTCCTCGAGTTCGAAGATCTGGCGGATTTCGATTTCGCTGTCGCTGACCATGGGGTTCGGGCAACGCTTGACCCAGTCGATGGCCTCCTGCAATGACTGGACCTTGAAGATCCAGAAGCCGGCGATCAGCTCCTTGGTCTCGGCAAAGGGCCCATCGACGACAGTCCGGTTCTTGCCGGAAAACTGCACACGCACGCCTTCGGCACTGGGATGCAGGCCTTCACCGGCGAGCATCACCCCGGCCTTGACCAACTCTTCGTTGTAGGCGCCCATGGCCGCCAGCAGTTCTTCGCTGGGCATTTCTCCGGCTTCAGACTCCGGACTGGCCTTGACGATCACCATAAATCGCATACTCGTATCTCCTGAGAATGGTCGCCCTTGTGGCGGCTCTACGGGCTAATCGAATGGCAATGGTCGAAATCGACAGCTCGACGGGATTATTTTTCGATAGATTGCTGGCGGCCTGGGAGCCAAGGCTCCCCTGCCGTGAAGTCACGTCCAACGCTCAGGGATTCCACTGGAATCGATAGATGTCTCGATAACCATTGCTTGGGTCGTACAGGAGCTTCGTCCCGCCGTCCAAGGTGATATTGTCGGCGTTGACCAAGTGAACCGGTGCCACGAAGCCGCTCACCGGCTGGCCAGCCATCAGTCGATTCAATTCATCGATCACTTGCCAGCCATGCACATTGAGCGGTTCGGCCACGGTGACGGTCTGGTAGTTTTTTTCCTGTATGCGCAAGAACGCCGAAGCGCTACCGTCGCCGGCAGACAACAGACTGATGCCGTCGCGGGGTATCGCGGCGCTGGCCAAGGTGTCAACCGCATAGTCGAAATAGATATCGTTGATGGCCAGCGTATGGGTCCAACGCTTGCCATGGCGCTGAAGCAGTTCCGTGGTGATCGCCGGCATCTTCTCGCGACTTTCGGAGATCGCGACATCGCGCACCTCCAGCAACGAGCACTCCCGACAGGCTCGAATGACGCTTTCCATGGCCTTGGCTTTCGCCATCGCGATGCTGTACCTGGAGTCGGTCAGGATCACCACTCCGGCCTTTCCGTTCGACTGCGCCACTGCCGCCATTGCCGTGATGCGAGCCACTTCCAGCGGGTCGGTCGTGACGTTCATGGCCATCGACGTGCCAACAATCGGCCCGGGGCGCTCCCCGGCGTGCCAGCCCACCACCGGCACGCCCTTGTCGGCGAAGACAGCCAGCGCCGCCTTGTTTTCAAGGGCATCGGCGCCACACAGGATGAGCCCATCGGGGTTCGCCGCCAGGGCATCGGCAAAGGCCTTTGCACGCCCGGCCGAGGATCCAGCGCCATCGAATACCCTCAGCGTCCAGCCCATCGCCTTGGCGGCCTCGCGGGCGCCCTGGGCGACGCCGACAATGCCGCCGTTGCGCATATCTTCTGCGACAATGGCGATGCTCTTGCCGCGCTGGGCCCGCGGGCCGGACTCAGGGCCGCTCCAGGGAACGGCGCCGAGGGTGGCCTTGGCCACCATTTCCTGCGCTTGCGTCACCGTCACCGGCGTGTCCGTCGCGGCTGGCAGGTCCTGGGCATACCCAGGCGTTGCCGTGAAAAGACAGAGTATCGTCATTGAAACTATCCGGAGCAACCGGGACTTGATCAAACAGGTTCGATCACCGCGCGTGATGCCGGGTCTGGAGCCGATGGCGCAATCATAATGTGACATGGCGTCTCTTTTTTTATGGATGCAGCGTTTACGTTCAGTGTCCGCAAGGATAGTCGGCTCTGCTGTCATCGGCCCAAAAGGGAAATAGCAAGTTTGTAACATCCTTTCTGCCCCGGCCCTCTGATCAGTTCCGGATCGCTGAAGGCCCACCCTTGCCGCGTCCGGCCTGGATCTGGCCAAGCCATCGTGCTCGACATCCATTGTTCGACGCACCACGAAGTGAGGAGCCTGTCGCGCGCATAGTCTGCGAGCCACCCTGGAGGAGATGGCGATGACACATACCCGTTTTTTTGGCAAAACCGTACTGGCCTGCACGTTCATCCTGGCGATGATCGGTTGGGGAATCGGCTTCTATGGCCCGCCAATTTATATGCAGGCGGTCATTGAGCGCACGGGTTGGCCAATCGCCCAGGTCTCGGCTGCCGTGACCTTGCACTTTCTCAGCGGCACGATGGTCATCGCCAACCTGCCACGACTTTATGCACGCTTCGGCATCCCCGCCATCACCTTGCTTGGCAGCATCGTCCTGGGCATCGGCGTGAACCTCTGGGCGCAGGCCAACCAGCCCTGGGTGCTGTATGTCGGCGCCGTCTGCTCGGGTATCGGCTGGGTGACATTGGGGGCCGCGGCCGTTAACACCCTCATCGCGCCGTGGTACGTCAAGGAAAGACCCAAGGCCTTGGGCAAGGCCTATAACGGCGCCAGCCTGGGAGGCGTGATCTTTTCGCCGCTGTGGGTGTGGCTGATCGAGCGTTTCGGCTTTGCCCCGGCGGCGGCGCTGATCAGCGTCATCGCCGTGCTGCTCATAGGCGCTTTCGCCTTTCTGGTTTTCAACAAAACCCCACAAAGCCAGGGACAACATCCCGACAATGCAGCCCCGCCGGCCCCCGTACCAATCAGCCCCAGCGCCGCGCCGTGGACCGTCATGCAGACGCTCAGGTCGGCCAGTTTCCGCACCCTGGCAGCCGGCATGTCCTTGGGGCTGTTCGCCCAGATCGGCTTGATCGCGCACCTGTACTCGATCCTGGTGGGACGCATGGGGGCGTATGACGCCTCATTCGCCATGGGCCTGGCCACCGCCAGTGCGATAGGCGGGCGATATGTCGCCGCACGCTTGATGACCCAAGGTATGAATCGCCGACAGCTGGCTTGCCTCGGTTACACCGTACAGATGCTGGGCACGCTGATGCTTCTGGGCCTGGACCTTCACCCGACAGTGGCCTGGATAGCCGTGGTGCTGATCGGTTCGGGCATTGGCAATGCCACCTCCTTGCCGCCGCTGATAGCACAGGCCGAGTTCAGCCGTGAACACACCGCCAGGGTGATCGCCCTGATGGTTGCGATCAGCCAGGCCACCTACGCCTTCGCCCCGGCCTTTTTTGGCCTGTTGCGCGCCGCCTTCACTGATCCGAATCACGCCATCGTCGCTGTCGTGACAGCAGCGGTCATCGTGCAGGTGCTGGCCATTTTGTCGTTCTATCGGGGCATCCCCGCTCGCCCCTTCAAGAAAACCGTTTTCTGACCTTCACTTGTGCACCTCGCCTTCCTGCAGGAGACGCATCAAGCTGACCTGCACATCGTGGTGCAGCGGCAATAATCGGACGCTGTCATTTGAAAGAAGCACTTGATAGCCGCCTACTTCCCTCCGGTCACATCCAGAAAGGTCCCCGTCACAAACGAAGCCTGCGGCCCCGCCAACCAGAGAATGGCCCGCGCCACCTCCTCCGGCTGGCCGCCACGCCCCATGGGGATCGTCTCCTTCACCCGGTCGACTCTGCCCGGTTCTCCCCCACTCGCATGCATCTGGGTATAGATATGCCCGGGGCGAACGCAGTTGACACGAATGCCCTCCCGGGCCACTTCCTTGGCATAACCGGTCGTGAACGTTTCAACCGCCCCCTTGGACGCTGCGTAGTCCACGTATTCATTCGGGCTGCCGAGGCGGGCTGACGCCGAAGAGATATTGATGACCGCACCACCACGCCCGCCATAACGGTAGGCCATGCGCCGGGTCGCGTGTTGCGCGCAGAGCATCGGGCCCAAGGTGTTGACCGCAAAGATTCGCTGCATGCGCTCGAAACCAAGATCCTCCAAGCGAGATTGGCGGGCCAATATCGAAGCGTTGTTGACCAGCACATCGATTCGTCCGAAGCGCAGGTCCAGGGTGGCGAAGAGTTCGGCAACCTGGGCTGGGTCGGCGTTATCGGCACGCACTGCCAAGGCACGGCCCCCCTTGGCTTCGACTTGCGCTGCCACCGCCAATGCCGACGCCTCATCGGCGATGTAGGTCAGCACGACGTCGTAACCTTGCTCAGCGGCCAGCAGGGCGGTCGCCGCCCCGATCCCGCGCCCGCCTCCGGTGATCAGGATCACGGGTTTTTGCGAACGGTCATTCATGGTCAATCCTCACAGCCAAATGAAAAAAGCGGCGTCAGCCGATCACCAGCGTACCGAGGGCAATGACGGCGCAGGCCAACAGCTTGCGCAAGGTCAATGCTTCGCCAAGAAATGCGTACCCGATCAAAGCGGCGAACATGACACTGGTTTCGCGCAGGGCGGACACCGCCCCCATCGGGGCATGGGCCATGGCATAGATCACGACGCCGTAGGCCAACAATGAAACCAGGCCGCCAGCGAAGGCCACGGCGATACCTGGCCGCAAGGCAAAGAGGCTTCTGGCATCCCGCAGTCCGATATAAACCAGGGGCATCATCACGCCCCACAACAGGCACATCCAGGCGGTGTAGGCCATTGGCGCCCCGGAGAGGCGAACACCTATGCCATCGACAACGCTGTAGGCGGCGATGAAAAAACCGGTGCCCAGTGCGTAGGGCAAGTCAGGCAACGCCCGCCGGCGCCCGGTATAAGCCAGCGACAGGATTCCGGTCGACACCAACGCAATACCCAGCAGTCCACTCGGCGCCACGCGCTCGCCCGCGAACAGCGAGGCGGCCAGGACAATCAGGATCGGGGATACACCGCGGGCGATTGGATAGGTCTGGCCCAGGTCGCCGGACTGGTAACTGCGCACCAGGAACAGGTTGTACCCCACGTGCAATACAGCGGAGAGTCCGATGCAAAACCAGCTGGCACGGGCGGGTAGCGCCAACAGCATCGCCACGACGACGCTCGCCAAGGCTATCGCCACGCACATGATGGTCATGGACCACAAACGGTCGGTGCCCCCACGCAGCATGGCATTCCAGCTGGCGTGTAGCAGCGCGGCGAACAAGACGAGGCAGATGATGTGTAAGGGCATGCATCATCCTAGACCGATCCAGTAGCGCTGAAAAAGCGAAGTCTCTTCATCCCTGCATGAGGAAAACCTCATGCATAAGCGTGCTGAGCGTCCAGGGCCTGGGTCACCAGCCAACGACGAAAACGGGTGATATGAGGCTGAGTCTCGATCCCTTTGGGGCATACAAAGTAATACGCCAGAGGCGAGGCGCACGGCAGTTCGAAAAGCCTTTCAAGACGGCCGTCATTGAGTTCGGCTTCGACATGCCCGCTGCGTGCCAGCGCGATACCTTGTCCCAAGAGCGCCGCCTCGATAGTCATATTGGTATCTGCGTAGCGAATGCTTTCCTTCAAGGTCGTGACCTCGACGCCCACCTGGGCAAACCACTGCTCCCATTTCGGCACCAACGCCGCGCCATCGCGTGTAAGCAGTGGATAGCGCAGCAATTCGGCGGCCGTTTGAGGCGTACCAAAGCGGGCAAGCAACACTGGGCTGGCGACCGGGAAAATCTGCTCGCGGAACAGGAATTCTGAAAACAGCGAAGGGAAATGCCCGTTGCCCAGGCGGATAGCCACGTCCGGGTCTGTCGTCGAGAAGTTGATGGGGCTATCGGTGCTGTCCAGGGTAAGCAGGATTTGCGGATGCGCTTGCGCCAAATCAGGAAGCCTGGGCAGCAACCACTTCAAGGCGAAAGAATAGGTCGTGCTCACACTCAGCCGCTGCCGCCCGTTTTGCTCGCGCAAATCGGCCAGGGTGGCCTCGAGCTTCATGAAGAACTCCCGCACGATGGGCGCAAGCGCTGCGCCTGCCGAGGTCAGGTGCAGCGAGTTACCGCGATGAAACAGTTGCAGTCCCCAGAGCTGTTCCAAATGCTTGAGCTGGTGGCTCACTGCGCTCTGTGTGACATGCAACTCCTCTGCTGCCGCGGTGAACGTGGCGTGCCGCGTAGCGGCTTCAAAGGCGCGCAGGCTCGAAGAAGGAGGAAGGTTTCGCATGATGTTCCCTTCTATGAGTAAACGCTCATGCTAGCGCCTTTGCCTCTGTCGTTGTAGGCAAGCCGTGCAACGACGGGCTTGCCGGCGCGGGGTCAGCTTGTAGTGATGTTGGATGTACCGACGCTATCACGAGCAAGCTCGGCTCCCACAGGGGTTCCCGGGTGTTCATGGCCCCCGCGTTCACCCCCTCCCCTGCGCACGGATGACGCCAATTTTCCGGCATAAAAATCAATGAAATAAAAATATATTAATAAAGCGACAGTTTCCCGACGCGCGGTACCAACGTGCCATTGCTGGCTATTTAAATCGAAGCTCATTATCCGCAGGCAACTCCCGCTAAACGTTTAGGCCAGCCGACCTGAACTACAGGATGTAATCACTCGCATCGCGCAAGGGAGCAATACTGAGATGATGACTGTTTACTTTGTTGTGATGACGATCTGCAGTGGCATCGAAGGTTGTGTCGAGGAGCGAAAACCAGGGCCTACCTTTGCTACCAGGGCAATGTGCATGGAGACAGCCCGGGTCATGGCGCCGCGCAAAGGTGTGAAGTTCAAATGTCGCAGCGAGCGTACGACGGTGGTCGAGACCTCGCCGATAGAAGGGTACGGCAAAATCGTCTCCACCAAGAGCACTGTCCAGCCTTAGCATTACGGTTTTTTCGCCGACAACAGAGGTTCATCGGTAGCTCGGCAGAGAGAGGCTGACCGCGAATATCGTCAAGATGAAAAGAGAACGCGGCGCGATGATATTTATTGCACACAGGGCTATGCTACGGTGCCATCCGCCCGGCTGGCCTGGCTTGCAAGGAACGCGTCATGGAGTTCGTGGTTCATAGCTATTGCCTGAAAGGCGCACGCCAAGAGCCTTTGCTGCCCCCTGTCACCCTGACGCCGACCGCGTCGACCTTGACAGTCGCCGAGCTCATTCGCCTGACCGTTGCCGAGCAGATCGCCGCGCTGTCGGTCCAGCACTGGCTGGAACAGATGTCGATGCGTGAAGTGCTCGACCGCCAATACCTGAGCGAGCGGGACATTCTCCGACAAGCCAGTGAAGGCGCGGTGCTCATGCCTCAGGCCAGCGCGCCTCCAGACCTGGATGTCGACGTTGAGGTCGAACGAGCCTTGAAGGGTTTTGAAAGCCGTGCGTTCCGCGTCCTGCACAACGGCGTCATGCTGCAAGGACTCGATGAGACAATCGAACTGAGTCCCCCTTCCACCCTCGCGTTTATCCGCTTGGTGCCGCTGCTTGGCGGTTGATCCTCGTTACTCACTTCTTCGGACAACATCATGCCGTCACGCCGTCCTGTGCCTGAACAAGCCACACGCCTCGCAGCACTGCGAGCATTCTGTGATAGAGCGCTGGATGACTATCCAGAGCTCAGCCACCATGACGAATTCGAGCCCGACTTCTGGGACGGCATCGACTTCCTGCGCCTGGCCGATGACTGGGTCAGGCAGCATCCCAAGGATGGACCCAAGGCACTGGCTGATGGTTTTGTGTTCCCGACCGTTTGGGACGATCTGGAGGACCGTCGCGATCAACAGCGCTACGGTCTGCAACATCGACTCTGCGATGCCTGGGTCACGGCTCATCCGGATGCCTATGGGCTGGAGCAGATCTGCGCCCGACTGCGGCACATGCTGCAATTTGCCTTCGAGGACAGCGACTATCCATTGCCCACTGACGAAGATGGCCCTGCCTATTACCGAAGAAGCCCAGACCAGGCCTGGGCCTTCCCCGATGTTCAGGCCTGCCTCCAGCGCCTGAGCGATTACCCGTCCACCCCGGCCTGGCAGACCTTCGCCGAATGGTTGCTGGATGGCAGCTGGAACCGCGAGCAGCCCCCTTCAACGCCGGGTGGTGAACAAAGGACAATCGCCGATGCGTATATCTATGGGCACAAGGAAACCAGGCGCATCGCCCTGGGCCTGATGGAAGCAGGTCGCCTCGATTACCCGCGCTTCGTTCGGGCGGCCAATACCTGGGGCCGCGCCATGATGTTCTACTCAGACGACACCGGACTGGACAGCGATGATGCGGACCTGAATCGGTACGTCGATGAAGATTTCGACGAAGACGACTCAAACGACGATGACCCGCAAGACCTCGATGATGAGTCATCTCAGCCTGACGACACTCCCACCGAGGTGCCCTCGGAACTGGCGAACTTCACCGTTCGTTACGTCGAGGACGCCCTGGCTGGATTACCCGACAACGCCGTGAGGCTGGCTGACACCTTCCGCTCCGTCGAGGTGTATCAGACACGCTGGTTGCTAGAGGCCTTGGCGGTCATCGAACGACTGGGCATGACGCCGGATGACTTTGACAGCTTCGGCGATACAGCCGCGGTGCTCCAATGCTTCCTGCTGCTCCAGGATTTGCCCAAAGACCAATCGGCAACGCTGCTCGCGGCGTTGTCCGGCTTTTCAAGAAATACCCTGCTGACCGCCCTGCCCTACGCCGGACAAGCCAGTCGGGTGGTGCTCGACGCGCTTGGCTGGCGTGATCTGCAAGCCTTCCAGCGCGAATACCTGAACATTGCACTGGCACCTCGATCCGGCTGGGGCACCGACCTGCCCAATACGCTGGATGAAACCGTGGGCGTGGTGGACCGCTACCTGCTGGACAAGGCGCTGGCCGAGGCCGACCCAGACCACCTGCGCGAGTACCTCGCGGCGCTCGAACCCTCGCATTGGGCATTTCCCGAGACGCGTGTGCTGCTCAACGCCTACCAGGGCATCGGTCGAGCCGCGCTGGAAAAGAAGTTGACCCGCCATGCACAGGCGGCAATGCGTATCTATGGCCTGCTGCCCGTCACGGATTCGGACGATGTACGCCAGCGTTATCTGACGCTCAAGAAACTGCACAAAGAGGTGCGCAAGTACGGCGCTGAACGCCAGGCCAACTCCCACGCAGCGGTGCAGGCAGGCCTGGAAAACCTGGCGCGTGTCGCCGGCTACCCCTCGGCGATTCGCCTGGAATGGGCCATGGAATCGGAGATCGCCGAATCCACCCTGACCGCCGCCACCATCGATGACTATGACGTCACCCTCGTCATCGACGGCTTGTCACCCACGCTGCACATCTGCAAGGCCGCAAAGACGCTCAAGACCGCACCGCCGGCGATTCGCAAGAACGCAGACTTCATCGCCCTCAAAACGCAGCAGACCCAGCTCAAGGAGCAGATCGGCCGCTTCTGCCGCACCCTGGAAGCGATGATGAGCAGCGGCGAAACCCTCGCCCTGGACGACCTGAAGCCGCTGTTGAAAATGCCCGCCGTTCGCCTGCTGCTGGAACAACTGATTGTGCAGGCCGACGACGCTGCGCTGGGCTGGCTCGATGCCGCGACGCTGACGGTGACTGACCTTGAAGGCCGCCAACACGTCGCTGAAAAGACTCTGCGTATCGCTCACCCTTTTCATCTGTTCACAGCAGGGCAACTGTCGGCCTGGCAGAAAGACGTGGTGACCCATCGCCGCGTGCAGCCGTTCAAACAGGCCTTTCGCGAGCTGTACCTGCTCACACCGGCCGAGCGAGACACCGGCCTATGGTCCAACCGCTTTGCCGGTCACCGCCTGAAAGCCAACGTCGCCGCCCGGTTGCTACAGGTGCGCAACTGGTCGACCGCCAGCGTCGAGGACATCTATTACGAGAGCAAGGAGCACGGCATTTACGCCCTGTTCAACTTTCTGGATACCGGTCATTACCTCTCGGAAACAGAACACTTTACCTTCGACACGATTGCGTTCCTCCGCGACCACAAAGCCATCCCCCTTGAGCAAGTACCGCCGCTGCTGTTCTCGGAAGTCATGCGTGACGCCGACCTGCTGGTCTCCGTGGCCCACGCCGCAGACGACTACAGCACCAGCCACGAAACCGTGCAACGACGCGCCGAACTGGTCGGCGAGCTGATTCGAGGGCTAGGGTTGCAAAACGTTAAATGCGAAGGACATTTTCTGCACATTACCGGCCAGCGTGCGAACTACCGCATTCATCTGGGCAGCGCCGCCATCCATATCGAACCCGGCCATTACCTGTGCATCGTGCCCGCAGGCAGCCACGTCACGGAGTTCTACCTGCCGTTCGCCGACACCGACAAGAAAATGGCCGAGGTGCTGAGCAAGATGTTCCTGTTGCTGGATGACATGAGCATCACCGATAGCCTGATCCTGGAGCAAATACAGCGCGGCGGCTGACGGTCAAGAAAATCGAATGACGTCATTCAAGCATTGAAAACACACTCACCCGGCTCAGAGCTTGGCTTTCGCCAGATCCGCAATCAGAAAATCCCTGAATGCACAAACCGCTGCCGGTAAATTGCGTCCAGCCATGCTTTGCAGTTCGATGCGCCGCGCATGCATGCCTTCGTCGAGGATCGGCAAGCATTGCAGTGCCTTGTCCGCCACCTGCTTGTGCAAGGTCATTTCGCTGGCCAGGCTGATGCCCCCCTCTTCGCGGACGAAGCTATAGAGCGAGGCAACGTAATTGGTGGTCAACACCGGGTCGAACAACAACCCCTGCACACCGCAACAGATGTCGAATAACTGCCGTATCGTGGTGTCGGCCTTGGGTAACGCAATGGGCCAGGGTTGCAACTCCGCGAGGCTGACCGCTTCACGCCCGGCCAGAGGATGAGCGTTGGAGACCACGGCAAAAATCGCCCCGCTCAGGACATGTTCGACCTTGATTTCCTTTTGCGGCGTCAGGCTGAAGGTCATCGCCAGATCGGCTTCGCCGGAGCGAACCTTCTCGGTCGCTTCGGCAGGCGCACAGACCTCCAACGTGAAATGAATGCCCTGATACTCACGCCGGAACGCGCTGATGGTCCTGGGCATGTATTCCAGCGCAAATCCTTCCGAGCAGGCCACATGCACATGACCTCGTTGCAAGCCATGCAGCTCGGTAATTTCCAGCACCACCTGCTCAGCCTCAAGCTGCGACTTGCGCGCATAAGCCGCCAGTCGTGCCCCCGCCTCGCTCAGCACCATGCCCCGGGCACGACGCTCGAACAGGCTGGCATCCAGGGCCAATTCAAGCTTGGCAATCTGCCGGCTCACCGCTGACGCCGCGACGTTCAGCCGTACCGAGGCTTCGCTGATCGATCCGCATCGCGCCACTTCAAGAAAATAGCGCAGTGCCGTGGACTGCACACCATACAGCTGCATCGGCGCCCCCAAGGTTTGCCTTTTCGGCAAAGGAAGTATCGAAATATTATTCTTGTGGCATTGATAGCCTTTCCCTACATTCGTGTCCAGATCAAAAAAAACATGACCTGGTCTTTTTACCCTCCTTTCCGCGTTTGCGATTCGCTGCCCTTTGATTCAACCACTCTCGCCAACGGAGACGACGGCATGGGCATCAAAGGTTTCGCCTGCACTATCGCGCTGATGGGCCTCATCAGCAGTTTTCCGGCTCATGCCGGTAAAGCCAACGACACCCTGGTTTACGCTTCCGACAGCGAGCCTGAAAACATCAGTCCCTATCACAACGACCTACGCGAAGGCGTGATTCTCGGCCGGCTGATCTGGGACAACCTGATCTACCGCGATCCCAACAGTGGCGAATACAAACCCATGTTGGCCACCCGCTGGACACAGGTCGACGACACCACCATCGACTTTGAGCTGCGCAAAGGCGTCAAATTTCACAACGGCGACGCCTTCACCGCCGACGACGTGGTGTTCACCCTCAATTACGTGGTGTCGCCCGAAGCGAAAGTCGTGACCGTGCAAAACGTGGACTGGATCAAGAGCGCCGAAAAAACCGGTGACTACAGCGTCCGCCTGCATTTGAAGAAGCCCTTCCCTCCGGCGCTGGAATACCTGTCCAACGCCGTTCCGATGTTCCCCAAGCAGTATTTCGAGAAGGTCGGCCTGGCGGAATTCAGCCGCAAGCCAATCGGTACCGGGCCCTATAAAGCGGTGTCGGTGGTGGCTGGCGAAGGCGTGACCATGGAGATCAACAAGGACTACTTCCCGGACAGCCCGCAAGGCAAGCCCCATATCGGCCACCTCAAGTTCCGGGTGATCCCGGATGCCGAAACCCGCCTGGCCGAGTTGATGACCGATGGTGTCGACTGGACCTGGCGTGTGACCCCGGACCAGGCTGTCGATCTCAAAGGTATGTCGAACCTGACCGTGACCAGCGGAGAAACCATGCGCATCGGCTTCCTGATTCTTGATGCGCGAGGCACCTCCACTGAAAACTCGCCGATGAAAAACCTCAAGGTGCGTCAGGCCATCAACCATGCGATCAACCGCAATGCGCTGGCCACGCAATTGGTAGGGGGCGAAGCCAAACCCCTGCAGGTTGCCTGTTATCCAGGCCAGTTCGGCTGCGATACCTCCGCGGCCACGGTCTACAACTACGACCCGGCCAAAGCCAAGGCGCTGCTCGCCGAAGCCGGTTACCCAAATGGCTTCGAGACCGAAATCTTCGCTTATCGCGACCGTGACTACGTCGAAGCCATCATCGGCAACCTGCGCGCCGTGGGCATCAACGCCAAGCTGCGCTTCTTGAAGTACGCCGCCCTGCGCGATCAGCAACGTGGCGGCAAGGTGCCCATGTCGTTTCAGGCCTGGGGCTCGTTCTCGATCCTCGACACCTCGGCGTCGGCCGGCACCTGGTTCAAGGGCAACCCGGACGACAACATCAAGGATCCGCAAGTCCAGGGCTGGCTGCAGACCGCTGACAACGCCCTCGACCCGCAACTGCGCAAGGACAACTACCGCAAGGCGTTGCAGCGCATCAGCGAACAGGCGTACTGGGCGCCGCTGTTCAACTACTCGATGAACTACGCCTACACCTCCGAACTGGCGTTCACGTCGTACCCGGACGAGCTGCCGCGTTTCGTTCAGTCCAGCTGGAAGTAATCCGCAACCGAGCGGATTGATCGAGAGGTGCCGTGGCTTGCGGACCAACCGCACCACGGACACCTCCTCACACCTGCCATCCATTGGATATGAGGAAACTTGCCATGCTTGGATTCCTTCTGCGCCGGCTGGGCATCGCTATTTGCGTGGCCATTACCGTGTCGGTGATCAGCTTTTCCCTGTTGCACCTGTCCGGTGACCTGGCCACGGCCATTGGCGGACCGGAAGCCACCAGCGAACAGATCGAACAGATCCGCGTGCAATACGGTTTGAACAAACCGCTACCGACCCAGTACTTCAACTGGCTGGGCGATTTGATGCGACTGGACTTGGGTAACTCGTTTTTCTTTCAGGAATCGGTCTACAACCTGGTCGCCAGCCGCTTGCCGATCACCCTCGGGTTAGGGGCCCTGGCGCTGGGCATCGCCTTGTTGGTGGCGATTCCACTGGGGGTGCTGGCCGCGGTCAAGCGCGACACCTGGGTCGACCGACTGGCATTGAGCATTGCCGTACTGGGCCAGGCCATGCCCAGCTTCTGGTTCGCGCTGATGTTGATCGTGGTGTTCGCGGTGACACTCAAGTGGCTGCCGGTGTCCGGCAACTCGACCCTGCTGCACTTCGTCATGCCGGCCATTGCCCTGGGCTACTACGCGACGCCGGCGATCATGCGCCTGACCCGCGCCGGCATGCTTGATGTGCTCAGCTCCGATTACATCCGCACCGCCCGCGCCAAGGGCCTGCGCCCTGCCCGCGTGTTGTTCAAGCACGCACTGCGCAACGCCTTGATTCCGGTCGTCGCGCTGGCAGCGGTGGAGTTCGGCTTCATGCTCGGCGGTTCGGTGGTGATCGAAACCGTGTTCTCCCTGCAAGGCATCGGACAACTCGCCTGGGACGCCATCGCCCGTGACGACTTTCCGGTGGTACAGGCCGTGGTCCTGCTGATTGCGGTGATCTACATCATCCTCACCTTGCTGGCCGATGTGCTCAACGCACTGCTCGACCCGCGCATCCGCGTGCGCTAGGAGGCTTACATGAGCATCCCCACGACCCTCGCGATCAATGACTACCTGCCACCCCCCAGCAGCCTGAGCCGAGTCCTTGGCAAGAGCTTTCGCCATCGTGGTTTCGCCATCGGCGCGGTGTTGTTGCTGATCATCTTCACCGGCGCACTCTTCGCCCCGTGGCTGGCGCCTCACGACCCTTATGCGCAAGACGTGATGCTGCGCATGAAACCGCCGGTATGGATGGCCAACGGCACCTGGGAATACGTCCTGGGAACCGACAAGCTGGGCCGTGATTACCTGTCGCGATTGCTCTACGGCGCACGGATTTCGCTGTTCATCGGCATCGCGGCGGCGCTGATTTCCGGCTTTATCGGCACTGTCATGGGGCTGCTGGCGGGTTACTACGGCGGCAAGGTCGATGCGTTTATCAGCTACCTGATCACCACCCGGCTGGCGATGCCCGTCGTGATGGTCGCGCTGGCCTCTGCCTCGTTGATGGGCGGCTCGCTGAAAGTGGTGATCGTGCTGCTCGGCTGCCTGTTATGGGATCGCTTCGCAGTGGTGGTCAGGGCTTCGGTGCAACAGATTCGCGATGCTGAATATGTGGCCTCGGCCCAGGCGCTGGGCTGCTCGACCCTGCGCATCCTGGTCAGTGAAATCCTGCCCAATCTGGTCGGCGCACTGATCGTCGTGGCGACGCTGGAAATGGCCCACGCGATCCTGCTGGAGTCGGCCCTGTCATTCCTTGGGGTTGGCGTGCAGCCACCGACGCCGTCCTGGGGTTTGATGATCGCCGAAGGCAAACCCTACATGTTCTTTTCCCCGTGGGTCATCGCCATTCCCGGCGTCGCCCTGATGATTCTGGTGCTGGGCATCAATCTGGTCGGCGATGGTCTGCGCGATCTGATCCTGCCCGACGGTCGCAACTGATAGACGGCCTTATTGATAGACGGCCTTACTAATAGAGGGTACCGAACATGGCACTACTCCATGTTGAAAACCTGCGTGTGGACATCCCCATGGGCAACAGCCCGACGCCGGATGACATGCTGCATGCCGTGCGCGGTCTGAGCTTTGAAGTCGAACGCGGTGAAATGTTGTGCATCGTCGGCGAATCCGGCTGCGGTAAATCCTTGACGTCGCTGGCGCTGATGGACCTGTTGCCACGCAAGGCCAAACGCACCGCGTCCCGGCTGACACTGGACGGTATCGACATGATCGGCCAGAGCGAGCGGCGCATGTGCGACCTGCGCGGAAACCGTCTGGCGATGATCTTCCAGGAGCCGATGACCTCGCTGAACCCGGCCTACAGCATTGGCGATCAGCTCAGCGAAGTGCTGACTCAGCATCGCAAGGTGTCACGCAAGGATGCCCTGGCTCGCGCCGCGCAAATGCTGGAGAAAGTCGGTATCAGCAATGCCACCGAACGCTTGCGCCAGTACCCGCATCAACTTTCAGGCGGTTTGCGCCAGCGGGTGATCATCGCCATGGCGTTGATGTGCGAACCGGACCTGATCATCGCCGATGAACCCACCACGGCCCTGGACGTGACCATCCAGGCGCAGATCCTGCGCTTGATCCGCGACATTCAGAAAGAACTCGGCCTGGCGGTGATTTTCATTACCCACGACCTTGGGCTGGTGGCACGGATCGCCGATCGGGTTGCGGTGATGTATGCCGGGGAAATCGTCGAAACCGCCCCGGCCCGGCAACTGTTCGAGAACCCGCAGCATCCGTACACCCGTGGTCTGCTGGCCAGTATTCCCATCCCTGGCCGGACCAAACCCGGCGAGGCCCTGGGTTCGATTCCAGGCCTGGTGCCAAGCCTGGTGGGCGAACAGCAGGGTTGTGCGTTCCGCAATCGTTGCGCTCAAGCGATAGCGGCCTGCGCGCAAGACATTCCCGAAATCGAGCAGGAGGGACACATGGCGCGCTGCCTGTTCGCCGCACCGGCTCCGGCACCGATTCGCCTTCTGGAGCGCGCAAGGTCATGAAAAAAGACATCACGTTGGAGCTGTGTGACATCCGTCGCGAGTTTCGAATCAACAAGGGCTTTTTCAAACCCGCCGCCACCCTGAAAGCCGTGGATGGTGTTTCCCTGCGCCTGATGCGTGGCGAGACCCTCGGCCTGGTAGGTGAGTCCGGTTGCGGAAAAAGTACCCTGGCAAAGCTACTGCTCGGTCTGTTGGCGCCGACCAGCGGTGATGTGCTGGTCAACGGCAAACATCTGGCGGCGACGGATCGCAAGGAAATGGCCCGGCACATTCAACCGATATTCCAGGACCCGTATTCCTCGCTGAACCCACGCAAGACACTGCGGGAAATCATTACCCTGCCGCTGATCGTGCATGACATCGGCAGTCCCGCCGAGCGGCGCAAGAAAACCGAAGCGATGCTCGATGTGGTCGGTCTGCCCAAGCGGGTCATCGACAGTTATCCGAGCCAACTGTCCGGCGGCCAACGGCAACGGGTAGCCATTGCCCGGGCGTTGATCATGCGCCCTGACGTGTTGATCTGCGACGAACCCACCTCGGCGCTGGACGTGTCGGTGCAGGCGCAGATTCTCAACCTGCTGCAAGACCTCAAGCGCGAGTTCGGCCTGACCTATCTGCTGATCAGCCACAACCTGGCGGTCATCGAACACCTCGCCGACCGGGTCGCGGTGATGTACTTGGGGCGCATCGTCGAAGAACGTACCCGCGAATCGTTATTCGCTGAACCCGGCCACCCGTATACCCGCGCCTTGCTGGATTCGGTGCTCACCCCCGATCCACGCCTGGGCATTCCCGAAATCGGCCTGCGCGGTTCCTTCCCCAATCCGATGTCACCGCCCTCCGGTTGCGCCTTCCATCCGCGCTGCCCGAGCTGCTTCGCTCCCTGCAAGACGGCCTACCCGGCCAATGATCCGATTATCGGCGGCAATGTGCGTTGCCACCTTCACGACAATCCCGCCCAAACACTGGAGCTCGTCCACTCATGAGTCGTTCACTGGCCATCAGCAACACCACCGAGCAATTTGATAACGGCGCATTTTTCAGTTTGCTCGAACGTAGCGTCGCCTTGCACACCGAAAGCCAGGCAACGGACAGCCGGCCCGAGTTGTATCGCTATCTCCATGAGTTCATCACCCCCCATGTCGAGGCGATGGGCTTCAGCGTCAAGATCTATGACAACCCGGTGGCAGAGCGCGGTCCCTTCATGATCGCCACACGCATCGAACACCCGGAACTGCCGACCGTGCTCAGCTACGGCCACGGTGATGTGGTGCGCGGCTATGAAGCCCAATGGCGTGAAGGCCTGTCGCCATGGCAAGTCATTGCCGAGGGCGATCGCTGGTACGGCCGCGGCACGGCGGATAACAAAGGCCAGCACCTGATCAACCTGACCGCGCTGGAGCAAACGCTCAAGGCTCGCGACGGCAAGCTGGGGTTCAACGTCAAGCTGCTGTTGGAAATGGGCGAAGAAGAAGGCTCGCCGGGCTTGAACGCGTTCTGTGCCGCCCACAGCGAAGAGCTTGCGGCGGATATATTCATTGCCTCGGACGGCCCGCGTCTGGCAGCGTCACGACCGACGATTTTTCTCGGCTCACGGGGGGTGTTCAACTTCGAGCTGGTGGTCAATCTGCGTGAAGGCGCCCATCACTCTGGCAACTGGGGCGGGCTGCTGGCCAACCCCGGGATCATTCTGGCCAATGCCATCGCGAGCATGGTCGATGAACACGGTCGGGTGAAAGTGGCGGGGCTGATGCCCGCGACACTGCCTGAGCCGGTTCGCCAGGCACTGGCCGATATTGACGTCGGCGGTGGACCGGGCGATCCGGAAATCGACGCCAACTGGGGCAACCCCGAGCTATCCCTGAGCGAAAAGGTGTTCGGCTGGAACACCCTCGACGTCATCGCCTTCAAGACCGGCAACCCGGACGCCCCCGTGCATGCGATCCCCGGCAAGGCCAATGCCCACTGCCATATCCGTTTCGTGGTGAACAGCGACTACACGACCTTTATCCCGGCTGTGCGTGCCCACCTGGATGCTCATGGTTTCAGCCATGTCGAGGTCAAGCAAAGCCACGTCGAGGTGATGCATGCCACTCGGCTGGACCCGCAAAGCCCGTGGGTCAATTGGGCACTCGGCTCCTTGGCCCAGACCACCGGGAAAAAACCCGCGTTGTTGCCAAACCTCGGTGGCTCGCTGCCCAACGATGTGTTCGCCGACGTGCTCGGCCTACCAACCTTGTGGGTGCCGCACTCGTACCCGGCCTGCTCGCAACATGCGCCGAACGAGCACTTGCTGGCACCGGTGGTCAAGGAAAGCCTGCAAATCATGGCCGGGCTGTTCTGGGACCTGGGCAACGACGCGGCACGCCTGGCCCAGGAACATCAGTTGCGGGAGCAGGCGCAATGAGCGCCACGGCACAACAGGCGCTGGACTGGCTTGCCGACCAGCGCCCCGCCATGGAAGCGCTGCTGCAGCGTATCGTCGACACCGACTCCAACAGCTATGACAAAGCCGGCGTCGACGCGGTGGGGGCACTGCTTGCGGCAGAACTGGAAGCCGACGGCATCCTGCTCAAGCGCATGCCGGTCAATGGTTTTGGCGACGTGATGCTCGCCGAAGTGCCAGGCGAACCTGGAAAGCCGGTGTTGCTGCTGGGCCATCGCGACACAGTGTTCCCCAAAGGCACCACCGCGACGCGCGGCTACAGCCGCGATGGCGACCTCGCCTATGGCCCCGGCGTCGCCGACATGAAAGGCGGCCTGGTGCTCAATTGCTTCGCCCTCAAGGCACTCAAGCGCGCCGGCCAGTTGCCCTATCCGGTGCAGGTCCTGTACACCGGTGACGAAGAAATCGGCTCCGGCAGCGCCAGGCCCCATATCGAACAGGCAGCCCGTGCCGCCCGCGCCGTGCTCAATACCGAACCCGGCCGGGCCAGTGGTAACGTGGTCAGCGCACGCAAAGGCGGTGCCACGCTGATCATCGAAGTCAGCGGCCGTGCGGCGCATGCCGGGGTCAACCATGCCGACGGCGCCAGCGCCATCGAGGCCCTGGCACGCAAGATCGTCAAGCTCCATGCCTTGACCGATTACCCGGCAGGCATCACCACTAACGTTGGCCTGATATCCGGTGGCACGTCCAGCAACACCGTCGCACCGAGCGCCTCGGCCCGGCTGGACGTGCGCTTCATCGAACTCAAGCACTGGGACCGGATCCTTACCGCAATCCTGGGCATCGTCGCCGAAGAAGAACTGATCGGCACCCACGCCATCCTCAAGGAAGCGACCACCTTTCTCCCGATGGAGGCCCGTCACAGCGAACGATTGCTGCACATCTACCAACAAAAGGCCCTGGCCCTGGGTTTCAGCGTCGAAGGCGAGTTCACCGGCGGTTGTGCCGACTCCGGGTTCACCGCCAGCCTGGGCGTTCCAACCCTGTGTGGCCTCGGGCCGGTGGGGGGCAAGGTTCATACCGATCGTGAATATCTGGAACTGGACACGCTGGTGCCTCGCGCCCAGGCGTTGGTGGCGACCATCCTGGCTGTTGGCAAGAGCCGTTGAGCTAACGGGGCGTCGAGATCAAAGTCCAAAGCAAGAACAAGAGCGGGACACATGTCCAACCTCTATGTAGCTCTACCACCGCTATCGCGAGCAAGCTCGCTCCCATAGGGGGTTGCGGGTGTTCACAACATTTGCACACGACGCAAAAACCTGTGGGAGCGAGCTCGCGATAGCGGCGGCTCAGGCGACGTCAATGTTGATTGTGTAACCGCCATCCCAAGCCAACTCACTCATACCTTGACTCCAAACCGATCACAAATCCGCACACCAGACAAAATCCCGTTAGTCGCCACCCCCCGCCATGCATTAAAGTAACGCCCCCAGCCCCGGCGTTATCCGAACGCCTGGGGCCACCCTTTCCAGGAACAGTCATCGATGGAACATCGTGAAGCGCTGCTTGCGCTGCGAACCTTTCTTTCAACGCAGATTCTCGGCCAGGAAAAACTCATCGAGCGCCTGCTCATCGCCTTGCTCGCCGACGGTCATATGCTGGTGGAAGGCGCGCCTGGGCTGGCCAAGACCAAGGCCATCAAAGAGCTGGCCGAGGGCATCGAAGCGCAGTTCCATCGTATCCAGTTCACCCCTGACCTGCTGCCCGCCGACATTACCGGCACGGAAATCTATCGGCCGGAAACCGGCAGTTTCGTGTTCCAGCAAGGGCCGATTTTCCATAACCTGGTGCTGGCGGACGAAATCAACCGCGCCCCGGCCAAGGTCCAGTCGGCCCTGCTCGAAGCCATGGCCGAGCGCCAGGTCAGTGTCGGGCGCAGCACGTATGAACTGTCGCCGCTGTTCCTGGTGATGGCCACGCAGAACCCGATCGAGCAGGAAGGCACCTACCCGCTGCCCGAAGCCCAGCTCGACCGATTCCTGATGCACGTCAAGATCGGTTTTCCCGATGCTGCCGTGGAACGCCGCATCCTCCAGCAGGCCCGGGGTGAAGCGCTGAACGGCGAGACCAAGCCCGAGCGCCGCGTGAGCCAGCAGGCGATCTTCTCCGCACGCAAGGAAATCCTCGGGTTGTACATGGCCGACGCCGTGGAGGAGTACCTGGTGCAACTGATCATGGCCACCCGCAACCCGGCCAAGTTCGATCCGGAAATGGCCGAATGGATTGCCTACGGCGCCAGTCCGCGGGGTTCCATCGCCCTTGATCGCTGTGCCCGTGCCCATGCCTGGCTGGCCGGGCGTGACTTTGTCAGCCCGGAAGATATCCAGGCCGTGCTGTTCGACGTGCTGCGCCATCGCATCATTCTGTCGTTCGAAGCCGAGGCCGCCGGCATCGACCAGGACCGGGTCGTGCAGCGGATTCTCGACGTCGTCGCTGTCGCTTGAGCATGCGTCATGAATAACCCCCTGGCGCCCGCACCGGGCATCCGCGTCAGCCTTTCGGAGCTGATCGAGATGCGCCATCGCGTGCGCGAGGTGCAACTGTTCTCGACACCGGGCCAGCGCAGCCCGCTGATCGGCCTGCACCACTCCAAGCTGCGCGGGCGCGGGGTCGATTTCGACCAGGTGCGGGTCTACCAGGCCGGCGACGACGTGCGCACCATTGACTGGCGCGTCACCGCCCGGACCCAGGAGCCTCACACCAAGCTGTTCCACGAAGAGCGGGAGCGGCCGATCTTCATCATGATCGAGCAAAGCCACCGGCTGTTCTTCGGCTCGGGGCTGATGTTCAAGTCGGTACTCGCCGCCCAGGCCGCCAGCCTGATCGGCTGGGCCGCGCTGGGGCACAACGACCGGGTCGGCGGTCTGGTGTTCGGCAACAACACCCATTACGAGGTCAAGCCGCGGCGCAGCAAACAGAGCCTGTTGCAATTGCTCAACCGGCTGGTGCGGGTCAATCAGTCACTGCACACCGAGGGCGAGCCGGACCGCGACTCGTTCGGCATCGCCCTGCGCCGGGCCCGGGAAGTGCTGCGGCCCGGCAGCCTGGTGATCGTGATTTGCGACGAGCGTGCGTTGTCCGACACCGCCGAACAGCAACTGAGCCTGCTGTCGCGCCATTGCGACCTGTTGCTGCTGCCGCTGTCGGACCCGCTGGATCACGCCTTGCCCGCCGCCGGCTTGCTGCGCTTCGCCCAGCGTGGCGCGCAGTTGGAGCTCGACACCCTGAATTTCGAACTGCGCCAGGCCTATCGCGCCCAGGCCGAGGCACGCCAGGCGCGTTGGGAATTGCTGGCGCAAAAGCTGCGAATCCTGATGATGCCCCTGAGTACCCAGGGCGACATGGTCGAGCAGTTGCGCGAATACCTGAACCCCAAGCGGGCCGGGAAAAGCCGATGAGCAGTCTCGATCAATTGCAGCCGCTGATGGCGCCACCGCCCATTGGTTTCTGGCCGCCCGCGCCAGGCTGGTGGTTGCTACTGCTGCTGTTGCCATTGCTGGGCCTGGGGCTGTGGCAATTGCGCCGGTTCATTCCCGCCAAGCGCACCACCGTCCGCAGCGAGCAACCCCTGGACCCGGTGCGCCTGGCCGCCCTGGCCGAACTCGCCCAGCTGCCCAAGCCCTACGACGGCGCGCCGGCCGGTGCCTGGTTGCAGCAACTCAACGGGCTGCTCAAGCGCCTGTGTCGCAACCACTACCCCTACAGCCAGAGCCACACCCTCAACGGGCGCAAATGGCTGGCCTTCCTGGATAACCGTTGCCCGGCCGCCGGCCTGACGCGCTGGATGGTACTGGTGGAAGGCGCCTACAAGCCCGAATGCAAGCTCGACGACAAAGCCATCGCCGGCCTGACCCAGGCGGTCGAAATCTGGATTCGCAAACATGTTTGAATTCGCCTGGCCGTGGGTGTTCGCCCTCTTGCCGCTGCCCTGGCTGATGCGCCTGGTACTGCCGGCGGCCGACAGCGGCGAGCCGGCGCTCAAGGTCAGCTTCCTCGACGACCTGGAAGGCCTGGTGGGCCGTCGAGCCCGGGCCAATCTGCCGACCTGGCGGCAACAGGCGCCCTTTATCCTGCTCTGGCTGCTGTTGCTGATCGCCGCTGCACGACCGCAGTGGCTGGGGGAACCGCTGCCCATTGCCGCCAGCGGTCGCGACCTGCTGGTGGCGGTGGACGTCTCGGGCTCCATGGACTTTCCCGACATGCAGTGGAAGGACGAAGAAGTCAGTCGCCTCGCGCTGGTCCAGCACATGCTCGGGGATTTTCTCGAAGGCCGCGAAGGAGACCGGGTCGGCCTGATCCTGTTCGGCAGCCAGGCCTACTTACAGGCGCCGCTGACCTTCGACCGCCGCACCGTGCGTCGTTGGCTCGACGAGGCGCGCATCGGCATCGCCGGCAAGAATACCGCCATCGGCGACGCCATCGGCCTGGCCCTCAAGCGCCTGCGCCAGCGTCCGGCCCACAGTCGCGTACTGATCCTGGTCACCGACGGCGCCAACAACGGCGGCGAAATCGACCCGCTGACCGCCGCGCGGCTGGCCGCCGACGAAGGCGTGAAAATCTACCCGATCGGCATTGGTGCCGACCCGGAACAAAGTGGCACGGCGGGCTTCCTCGGCGTCAACCCGAGCCTGGACCTCGACGAACCGTCCCTCAAGGACATTGCCCAGGTCACAGGCGGTCGCTATTTTCGTGCCCAGGATGGTGAGCAATTGCTGGCGATCAAAAGCACCCTCGACCAGCTCGAACCGGTGACCCAGCAACCGACCCAGGCGCGCCCTGCCCTGGCGCTGTATCACTGGCCCCTGGCCGTTGCGCTGCTGTTGAGCATATTGCTGGTGGCCCGGGCGCGCTGGCCGGACAACCCACTGCAACGTCTGTTCAACCAGCCGTTGTTCCAGCCGTCCCAACATACCGAGTGGCGCCAGCGGCTCAAGCGCCTGCGCTTGCGGAGGCGTCGATGATCGCCCTCTGGCCGCACTGGCTGCGCCCCTGGTTCGTGTTGCTGCTGCCGTTGCTCGGCTGGTTGCTCTGGCAACTGTGGCACCGGCAGAAACGGGTGGGCCGCTGGCAGATGATCCTGCCGCCAGCCTTCCACGCCGTACTGCTCAGTGGCGGCAGTGGCCGGGAAAGCCGGCTGCCATGGATTGCCCTGGGCCTGGGCTGGCTGTTGATCGTGCTGGCGTTGCTGGGGCCAAGCTGGGCGCGGGTCGAACAGACCAGCCAGAAACCCGCCGATCCGCTGATAGTGATACTGGAACTGACCCCGGAAATGCTCGCCACCGATGTCCCGCCCACGCGCCTGGAACAGGCCCGGCGCAAGGTGCTGGACCTGTTGCAGAACCGCAGCGATGCCCAGACCGCGATCATCGTCTATGCCGGCAGCGCCCACACGCTGGTGCCGCTGTCCGACGACCTGGCCACCAGCACCAACCTGCTCGAAGCCCTCGCGCCGTCGATCATGCCTCAAAGCGGCCATCGCGCCGACCTGGCCGTTCATAAAGCCATGGCCCTGCTGGACCAGGGTGAACTCGGCCACGGCCGGATCCTGCTGATCGGCTCGTCGTTGAACGAACAGGAGCGTGAAGGCATCCGCCAAGTCCTGGACGGTTCCGCTACACAATGGCTGATGCTGGGCATCGGTACCCGCGAAGGCGCACCGGTGGCCCAGGAAGATGGCAGCTACCTCAAGGATGCCCAGGGTTCGATTCTGGTACCGCGCCTGGACAGCCCGGGCCTCAAGGCCTTCGCCAACGAGCTGGACGGCCGCTACCGACCCGCGCGGCTGGACGACAGCGATCTGCGCGGCCTGGGTCTGCTGGACGGTCCTCGCCATCTGCGCAGCGACGGCCAGACGTTGCGCCTGGACACCTGGGCCGACCAGGGTTACTGGCTGCTCCTGCCCTTGTTGCTGCTGGCCGCTTGCGCCGGGCGTCGAGGCTGGCTGTTCTGCCTGCCGCTGCTTTTCGTCTTGCCGCAAACCGGCCACGCTTTCGAATTCCAGGACCTGTGGTTGCGCCCCGACCAACAGGGCCAGCACTTGCTCAAGCAAAAGCGCCCCGCCGAAGCCGCCGTCCACTTCGAAGACAGCCAATGGCAAGGCGTCGCCCTGTACGAAGCCGGCCAATACAGCGAAGCCGCCCGGCGCTTCGCCGAAGGCAACGACGCCCGTGCCCACTACAATCGTGGCAACGCCCTGGCCCGCAGCGGTGAGCTGGAAGCCGCACTGGATGCCTATGAACAAGCCCTGGAATTGCAACCCGACCTGCGCCCGGCCCAGACCAACAAGGCCCTGGTGCAGAGCCTGTTGAACGAACAGGCGCCACCGACGCCAGAGCCCAAGCCCGCCGAACGCGAGGAACCGGGCCAGGGCGAACAAACGCCGGATAGCACTTCGACGAGTCAATCTTCCGAAGCAGGCCAACCCTCCGCCGAGACAACCTCGACACCGGACGAATCCCAGCCGCCACGGACCGCACAAGCGCCCACCGCCCAGGATGTGCCGGGCAGCGAGCTGCCTGACGAGCAGACCACCACGCCGCCGCTGCGTCCCGCCGCCGGCCAGCGCAATGAAGAAGAACAACGCCAGGCCATGGAACAATGGCTGCGCCAGATCCCGGACAATCCCGGCGAGCTGCTCAGGCGTAAATTCTGGTATGAACAGCAAAGCCATCAGGCCCAGGGAAAAACCCCATGACCCGCTTCACCGCCTACCTCCTCGTCTTGCTGCTCTGGGCCTCTGGAAGCCAGGCTGCACAGCTGACGGCCAGTGTGGACCGCAGCCGCCTGAACTCCGGGGAAACGGTGGAGCTGACCCTGGAATCCAACGACGCCACGCTGTTCGGCAAACCCGACCTGGGCCCGCTCCAGGCCTTGTTCGATGTGCGCGGCACCCGTCAGGTCAACCAGTTGACGACCCTCGACGGCGAGAACCGCGCCACCACCCGCTGGATCGTCACCCTGCTGCCGCGCCAAAGCGGTACCGTGATCATTCCCCCGCTGCAACTGGGCGAAGTGACCAGCCAGCCGATCACCTTGCAAGTCATCGAAAGCGAAACCCGCAATGCGTCCGGGACCTTGGCACCGGTGTTCATCGAGGCCAGCCTCGACCAGACCCAGGTGTATGTGCAGGCCCAGGCAATCCTGACGCTGCGCATCTACCATTCGGTGTCGCTGTACGACGACAGCAGCCTGACGCCGCTGCACATCCCCGATGCCCGCACCGAACAATTGGGCGAATCGCGCACCTATGAAAAGGTCATCAACGATGTGCGCCACGGCGTGATCGAACTGCGTTATGGCATCTACCCGCAGCGCAGCGGCGAACTGACGATCCCGGCGCAGACCTTCAGCGCCACCCTGGTCGAACCGGTGGCCCAGGACGCCGCCCCTTCCGGCCCCAAGCCCGGTCAATTGATGCGGGTAAGCTCCGAGCTCCTGCAACTGAGCGTCAAGCCCAAGCCCGCCAGCTACCCGGCCGACGTGCCTTGGTTACCGGCACGCAGCCTGTCCTTGAGCGAGAGCTGGAGCCCGGAACCGACCCACAGCCAGGTGGGCGACTCCCTGACCCGCAGCCTGACCCTGGAAGCCGAAGGCCTGGCCAGCGCCCAATTACCACCGTTGCCGGCCACCGAGATCAATGGCCTGCGACGTTATCCGGACCAGCCGGTACTCAGCAGCCGCAGCAGTGAACGCGGGCTGGTGGGCAGCCGCGAAGACCGCGAGGCGCTGGTGCCCAACCGTAGCGGCACCATCGAGTTGCCACCGGTGGAAGTGGTCTGGTGGAACACCCTGGAAGATCACCTGGACCGCACCAGCCTCCCGGCGCGAACCCTGCAGGTGGCGAACAATCCGAGCCTGATGGTGGATACGCCCGCCGGCACGGCGCAGATCGTGACAACAGTCGACAGCGAGACCCTGTGGTATTGGCAACTGAGCAGCCTGATCCTGGCCTGCACGACGCTGCTCGGCTTTGGCTTGTGGTGGCGCGCCCGCTGGCAGCCGGCCATCCTGCGCTCGACCCAGGCCGGACCGAGCCCGCGCACTCTGCTGGACGACCTCAAGCGCACCTGCCTGGCCAACGACCCCCACGCCACCCGCCAGGCCCTGGATGCCTGGGCCCGCCAGCAACCGGAAACCCTGGCCGACATGGCGGCGCGTTTCGTGCCGCTGTCCGATGCCCTGGACGGCCTCAACGGCGCGCTCTACAGCGAGACCGGCCAGCATTGGCAAGGCGAAGACCTGTGGCGCGCCATCCGCACCATCCCGCCCACCGAAGGGGCGCAAGCCTCGGCCAGTGATTCCGGGTTACCGCCGTTGTACCCCAAGTAACTCACGCATTGATGCAGAGAAATAAACCCAGCCACAGTACCTGTGGCGAGAGGATTTATCCCCGCTGGGCCGCGAAGCGGCCCCAACACTGTCGACGCCATCAAACAGACAAATGGAGAGGTAGGATTCCAAGGCTGCTTCGCAGCCTATCGGGGATAAATCCCCTCGCCACAGAGTTGACTCCAGACTTGATCGGTACATCCAACGAAGTTGAACAAGTCCTCCCCCCCGTTTCCCAGTAAACTCTCCTTCTTTTAGCCGCCCTTCTCTTCATCGCGGCCACCATCTGTTTTCTGGAGTTTGCCTTGCGTCTGTTTCACACCTCCGACTGGCACCTGGGGCAAAACCTGCACGGTCAGGAACGGGATTTCGAACACGCCTGTTTCCTCGACTGGCTGCTGCGTCAGCTGACCCACGAAAAACCCGACGTGCTGCTGATCGCCGGCGACATCTTCGACACCGTCAACCCGCCGGTCAAAGCCCAGGAGCGGCTCTACGACTTCATCGTCAGCGCCCATGAGCAAAACGCCAACCTGACCATCGTGATGATCGCCGGCAACCATGACTCCGGCTCGCGAATCGAGCTACCTGCACCGCTGATGCGCCGCTTGCGCACCCACGCTCTGGGCCGGGTGCTGTGGCTGGACGACGGCCAACTGGACGTCGAGCGCCTGTTGTTGCCATTGCCCGATGCCAAGGGCAAGGTCAAGGCGTGGTGCCTGGCCCTGCCGTTCCTGCGTCCCGCCGAAGTCACCGGCGCGCAACTGGGCGACGACTACCTGCGGGGTATCGGCCAGGTGCATGAGTGGCTGATCGCCGCGGCCAACAGCAAGCGCAAGAAAGGCCAGGCGCTGATTGCCATCAGTCATGCGCACATGGCCGGCGGTTCGGTGTCCGAGGACTCCGAGCGCAGCCTGATCATCGGCAACGCCGAGGCCCTGCCCGCCAGCCTGTTCGGCCCGAGCATCAGCTATGTCGCCCTCGGCCACTTGCACAAACCGCAGAAGGTCAACGGCGAAGAGCGCATCCGCTACAGCGGCTCGCCGATCCCGCTGTCATTCTCGGAAATTGGCTACCAGCATCAGATTCTCGACATCACCCTGGACGGCGAAACCCTGGTCAAGGTCGAGCCGCGCCTGATTCCCCGGGCCGTCAACCTGCAACGCCTGGGCCCGGCTCCCCTGGCCGATATCCTTGGGCAACTCAAGGAGCTGCCCGACATCGACCTGCTGGCCGACATCCAGCGCCAACCCTGGCTGGAAGTGCGGGTGCGCCTCGACGAACCGCAGCCGGACCTGCGCCACCAGGTCGAAACCGCACTGCAAGGCAAGGCCGTGCGCCTGGTACGGATCGCCGCCGAGTACGCCGGCAACGGTGGCGCCGGCAGTGCCGATGACGGCAGCGCGCTGGTGGAACTGGATCAACTCAGCCCGCAGGAACTGTTCAGCCGCGCCTGGCAGGACACCTATGGCAACGAAGTGGATGAACAGACCCTCAAGGACTTTGCCGTGCTGTTGCAAGACGTTCAGATGGAGAGCGAGCAACCATGAAGATCCTCGCGATCCGCCTGAAAAACCTGGCGTCCCTGGCCGGGCCGTTTGAAATCGATTTCACCGCAGAACCCTTGGCCAGCGCCGGCCTGTTCGCCATTACCGGCCCAACCGGCGCCGGCAAGAGCACGCTGCTCGACGCCTTGTGCCTGGCGCTGTTCGGCGCTGTGCCGCGCCTCAACAATACCGGGCGCGATGCCAAGGTGCCGGACGTCGATGGCGAGATTGCCACGGGCGATCCGCGCACGCTGCTGCGCCGTGGCACCGGCGATGGCTTTGCCGAAGTGGATTTTCGCGGCATCGACGGACGCCGCTACCGGGCCCGCTGGGAAGCCAATCGCGCCCGGGAAAAGGCCGGCGGCAAATTACAAGCCAGCCGCCAGAGCCTGCGGGACCTGGACAACGATCAACTGTTGGCGAGCCAGAAAGGCGAATACAAGACCCAGCTCGAAGCCGCCCTGGGGCTGAACTTCGAGCAGTTCACCCGTGCCGTGTTGCTGGCCCAGAGCGAGTTCAGCGCGTTCCTCAAGGCCGATGACAACGACCGCAGCGAACTGCTGGAAAAACTCACCGACACCGCCCTGTATACCCGCCTCGGCCGCCGCGCCTTCGACAAAGCCAAGCAAGCCAAGGAAAACCACAAACAGCTGCAGGACCAGGCCACCGGTGTCACCCCGCTGCCCCCCGAAGCCCGGGCCGAGCTCGACCAGCGCTTCAACGACGCCCAGCAACAACTCAAGGCCCAACAGGCGCAACTCAAGCAACTGGAGCAGCAACACACCTGGCTGCGTGACCTGCGCCAATTGCAGGATGAACACGCCAGCGCCGCCGAACAGCTGCAACAGGCCCAGGCCGATTGGCACGTCCTGGCCGACGAACGCCTGAAACTGACCCGCCTGGAACAACTGGCGCCCCAGCGCCATCAGTTCATCCGCCAGGCGGAGCTGAGCCGACAACTTGACCCCTTGGCCGCGCAGATCCAGCAGCTCACCCAGCAACAAATCGACCTGCACCAACAGCAAGCCGAACTGGAAAAGGGCCTGGGCGTCACGCAACTGGCATTGGCCGCGGCCCGGCAACAAAGCAGCGACAACGCGCCGTTATTGCGCCAGGCTTTCGAGGAACAAAGCACCCTCGCCCGCCTCGTCAGGGACGCCAGCCAGGCCGCCGAGCATCAGGACCAGGCGCAACAGGCCTGCACCGAAGGCCAGCGCGCCATCGACACCTTGCTCGAACAGCAAAAACAAGTGGCCGAGCGCTTGCAGCGAATCGCCGGCGAGCTTGAACAAAGCACGCACCTGGCACCGCTGAGCGACGCCTGGAACGCCTATCGCGATCGCCTCCAACAACTGATGCTGATCGGCAATCGCCTGAACCAGGGCCAGGCCGAACTCTCCATGCTGGAGCAAGGCGCCGCCCGTGCCGCCGAGGAACTGGCCAGCCGCCGACAAGACCTCGAGGTGCTGTACAAGGAAGCCGGCGCCGAGCCGGAGGCCGTGGCTGAACAGATCCAATTGCTCGGCACCCTGCTGCAAGACAACCGCAAGCAACTGCGTGCCTTCGAAGACCTGACCCGGTTGTGGGCCAGTCAGCAAGAGCTGGACAACCGGGGTGCCGAGCTTGAGCGACGCCAACAACAGGCGTTGCAGGAACGTGACCGCCTGGTGCGTGAGGGTGGCGAAGCCAAGGCCGAGCTGACCATCGCCGAACAGACCCTGACCGTGACCCGCGAACTGCTAGAGCGCCAGCGCCTGGCCCGCAGCGAAAGCGTCGAACAGCTGCGCGCACAGTTGCAGGACGAGCAGCCCTGCCCGGTGTGTGGCAGCGTCGAGCATCCTTATCATCAGCCCGAAGCCCTGCTGGAAAACCTCGGACGCTTCGATGAAGCCGAAGAGGCCAACGCCCGCAAAGCCGTCGAGCGACTCAATGAAACAGTCATCGACCTGCGGGCGCAATACAGCGGGGTCATTGCCCAGCTCAAGGAACTCAAGCAACAACAGGAACAGCTTACCAGCCAGCAACAGAGCCTGGCCCCCAGCCTGGAAGCCCACCCGTTGTCAGCGCAACTGCTGGCCCAGGATGCGAGCAAGCGCGACGCCTGGCTGACCCAACAGAACAGCCAATTGCACCTGCGCATCGGCCAGGACGAACAACGCCAAGCCGCCCTGCTGACCCTGCAGCAGGACGCCGCACGCATGGGCCAGCGCTTGCGCGAGGCCGAAACGGCCAGCCAGCAGGCGTCACACCACCTAGGCAACCAGCAACAAGCACTGGCCCGCGACCGCCAGCGCCTGGACGAGGAACTGAACCACTTCAGCACCCTGCTGCCGGCGGACACCTTGCAGGCCTTGCGCAACGAGCCCGCCGCGACCTTCCTGCAGCTCGACCAACAGATTGCCCAACGCCTGGAACAACTGGAACAGCAGCGCGACGAACTGGACGAACAACGCCAGCGCCAGCAGACCCTGGAGAAAGAGCAGGACCGCCAGCAAACCCGCGCCCAGCAACTGGAAGCGGCCCGCCTGCAATTCAGCGCCCTGAGCGAGCAACAGCTGGCCTGCCAGGAGAAACTCGCGCAACTGCTCGGCGAGCACCTCAGCGCCGAACAATGGCAACAACAACTCGACCAGCGCCTGGAACAGACCCGGGAGGCCGAGGCGACGGCCAATCAGCAGTTGCAGCAAGTGCGCAACAGCCTTGTGCAACTGGCCGCCGAACTCAAGGCCCGCCAGGAACAGGCGCAGTCCCTGGACCACGAACTTCAGGCGTTGACCACAGGTATCGCGCAGTGGCGCACCGGCCATCCTGAACTGGACGATGCTGCCCTCGAAGCGCTGCTCAGCCTGGACGAGCAACACCTCGGTCAGTTGCGCCAGCGCTTGCTCAACAGCGAAAAAGCCATCGAACAGGCCAGCGTATTGCTCACCGAACGCGAGCAGCGCCTGCACAACCACCAGGCCCAGCACAACGGCAACCTGGCGCCCGAGCGACTCGCCGAAGCCCTCGCCGAACTGCAAACTCAATTCGCCGTCAGCGAACAGCGTTGCGCCGAACTGCGTGCCGAACAGGCCGAGGACCAGCGCCGGCAGAACGCCAACCAAGCCCTGGCCCAGCAAATCGAACAGGCCTACGCCGAATACCAGCGCTGGGCACGCCTCGATGCCCTGATCGGTTCGGCTACCGGCGACCGCTTCCGCAAGCTGGCCCAGGCCTACAACCTCGACTTGCTGGTGCATCACGCCAATGCCCAACTGCGGCAACTGGTGCGCCGCTATCGGCTCAAGCGTGGCGGCAGCATGCTCGGTCTGCTGGTGATGGACACGGAAATGGGGGATGAACTGCGCTCCGTGCATTCGTTGTCCGGCGGCGAAACCTTCCTGGTCTCCCTCGCCCTGGCCTTGGGCCTGGCCTCGATGGCGTCCAGCACATTGAAGATCGAATCGCTGTTCATCGACGAAGGCTTCGGCAGCCTCGATCCCGAATCGCTGCAACTGGCGATGGACGCCCTCGACGGCTTGCAGGCCCAAGGCCGCAAGGTCGCGGTGATTTCCCACGTGCAGGAAATGCACGAGCGGATCCCGGTGCAGATCCAAGTGCGACGCCAGGGCAACGGGTTGAGCACGGTGGAAGTGAAATGAGCCGCGCCACGCTCTATTCCTTCCGCCGCTGCCCCTACGCGATGCGGGCGCGCATGGCCTTGCGCTACAGCGCGGTCGACATGGCGATTGTCGAAGTCAGCCTGAAAGCCAAGCCAGACGAGATGCTCGCCCTCTCCAGCAAAGGCACGGTGCCGGTGCTGCAGGTCGATGGCCGGGTGATCGATGAAAGCCTGGAGATCATGAACTGGGCCTTGGCCCAGCACGACCCGCAAGACTGGAGGCTACTGGACGACCCCGAAGGCCAGGCATTGACGGCGGCGTTGATCGAGGAAAACGACCAGGTGTTCAAGTTGCACTTGAATCGCTACAAGTACCCCGAGCGCTACCCCGAGCACCCGAAGGAGCATTACCGCAGCCAGGGCGAAGACTTTCTGCGCCGCCTGGAGGTACTGCTAGAAACCCGACCGTTTCTGGCAGCTGAGCACCAGAGCCTGGCAGACGTGGCAGTGATGCCCTTCATACGGCAATTCGCCCACGTCGACCGCGACTGGTTTGCCCAGGCGCCCTATCCCCGGCTACAGGATTGGTTGCAGAGGTTCCTGGCGTCCGAGCTGTTTGTGGCGATCATGGCCAAGTAACGCCCTGCACAAAACCCTTGTGGCGAGGGGATTTATCCCCGCTGGGCTGCGCAGCAGCCCCAAAGCGACCAACTCGCTGTGTCAGGTTGATCAGGTTGCCTTTGAGGGGGCTGCTGCGCAGCCCAACGGGGATAAATCCCCTCGCCACAAAAGCAACCAGCCCCTGCCCCTATCAATCGTGCAGAAAACTCAGCAATCGCTCACGCGCCACTTCCAACTCACCAGTATCCGGTTGGGCCGCCGAGACAATCGGCGTGGAGT
This sequence comes from Pseudomonas sp. NFACC24-1, assembly GCF_900115235.1. Classification (NCBI taxonomy): domain Bacteria; kingdom Pseudomonadati; phylum Pseudomonadota; class Gammaproteobacteria; order Pseudomonadales; family Pseudomonadaceae; genus Pseudomonas; species Pseudomonas sp. NFACC24-1. The sequence continues at coordinate 18,183 of NZ_FOVS01000008.1, read as the reverse complement.
AGAGAAACAGCAACATCACTGCCAGACGCATTGCCATGGTGTCGATCCTTGTCCGCAAAGGAGTCAATTTGTCAGCGTCAAATTTAAACACATGGCCAAGTGATATTACAGCTGGATTTTTCCAGAAACGGCGAAGCCTGCGATCTTTTCTCTTTCACCCGGTGTTCAGTGAAGATGAAAAGATCGCAGGCTTCAGGCGTTGCGCGAGATTTCAGTGTTGGGTCTTGTGGTCCAGCGCCGCATAGAAGTTGGCGCTTTGTTGCAGGTATTTCTCGGTGTAGCTCTGGGTACGGTTTTTCTTGTCACTGATCTCCACATTGGCACTGGCGGGCAGCGCCACGGTGGCAGAGATGGCGGAAGCGGCGATCACGGAGAAAAGATTCAGATTCATGGCGGTAGACCTCGGATTCAGTTGGCTGACTTGCCCGGTTGGGCCGTGGAGCAAACTTACGCGCCGAGGCGTCTCGCTTTGAAATGCTTTGTAGTACTAGCGAATATCAGTCTCGTTGATACAACGGCGCAGGCCTTGAAAAACAAGGCCTGCGGTCTATTGACGCAGCATGAACTTCAAGTCGCTCGGCGCATCCATCGGCATTTTCTGCACGGTTTTACCCAGCAGGCCGGTCTTCGGATCGCGCTCGACCACCACGATCTGGTTGCTCTTCTGATTGGCAATCAGCAGGAATTTCCCGCTCGGGTCGAGGCTGAACTCCCGCGGATGATCGCCTTCGACCGAGCGCCGCTGCAGCTCTTTGAGCGTGCCCGCAGCCGGGTCAATGGCGAACACCAGCACTTCATTGGTGGTGCCACGGTTACTGACGTAGAGGAACTTGCCGTCCCTGGAAGCATGCAGCGCAGCCGCCGCCCTGCCCGGCTGGGGTTTGCCGGCGGCCAGGTCGACCAGTTGGCGCTGGGTCAGGCGGCCGTCCTGGTAATCGAACACCGCCACTTGCGCGGTCATTTCCATGGTCAGCCAGGCGTGCTTGCCGTCAGCGCTGAACAGCAGGTGACGCGGTCCGCTGCCGGGTGGCAATTGCACGAAGGCCGGCTCGGCGGCAGTCAGCGGCAGCTCGGGATTGGCCTTGGGGTCGTAGCGGTAGATGAACACCTTGTCCGCCCCCAGGTCGTTGGCGAACACGTACTTGCCATCGGGCGACGAGACCGCCGAGTGCACGTGGGCCGACATCTGCCGCTCGGGATTGACCCGGCTCGGTTGATGGCTGCTCAACTGCACCACCGGCGACAGCTTGCCGTCGGCGCCCACCGGCAATACCGCCAGGGTGCCGCCCGGGTCTTCCACGACCGAATAGTTGCTGACCAGCAGATGCCGGCCATCGCCGCTGAGGCTGGAATGGGTCGGCTCGTTGCCCAGGGACTGCACTTGATTGATCAGGCTCAGTTCATGGGTCTTCGGGTCAATGGCGTAGCTGCTGACCTTGCCCACCGGGTCTTTCTGGCCCGGCCCGTTTTCATTGACCACGAACAGCCGGGTCATGTCCTTGGAAAGGGTCAGCCACGACGGGTTGTCCGTCTTGATCACTTGCAAGGGATTGGCGTCGATCTGGCCGGTACGGCTGTCGAACTGCAACCGGTAGATACCCTGGCTCTGGCCGGCGGTGTAGGACCCCACCAGCAGTTGATGACGCTCTTCGGTGTCCGCCTGGACGCCCATGGCGCCCAGGCTGCTGGCCATCAACAGCGGCCAGAGACTACGCATTTTCATCTTCGTCGTCCTCATCGTCGTGGCCGCTGGTGGCGTCCACGCATTCCAGACGGTGGTCACCGGAATCACTGGTGATGATCCAGTGATTCGAAGCCTTGTCGAACGTTGCGGCCTGCATTTGCGCCAGCGTGAAACGCCAGCGCTCGAGGGTACGGCCGTTCATGCACTCGACGTGCAGTTGGTCCTGCTCGTCGAGCTCAAAATTGAATGCGTGCAGCCCGTCGATAATCAGCATGTCGCAGGAGTCGAGGGCAAGCAGCAGGGGGTCGGTTACGGCAGTCATGGTGATCAGTCGGTCTTTGGGAAAGTAGCCATGATAACCCAATGGGCGAGTGGACCTTGGGCCATCACTTCAGAAGCGATGTTGACCGGGCGATCGCCATCGCGAGCAAGCTCGCGATGGCGGCAGTCCATCAAACCTCAATGCAACTGCCCCTCCGCGATCAGAGCGCCTCGCGCCCCGGCACCCCATCCACCAACCGCAGGATTCCCAACGGGTTGGCGTTCTTCAGCGGCTCCGGCAGCAGGCTGTCGGGATAGTTCTGGAAGCACACCGGGCGCAGGAAGCGATCGATCGCCAATGTGCCCACCGAGGTACCCCGGGCATCGGACGTCGCCGGGTAAGGCCCGCCGTGGACCATCGAATCACACACCTCGACCCCGGTCGGATAACCGTTGAGCAGGATGCGGCCGACCTTCTGTTCCAGGAGCGGTGTCAATTCGCTGAACCGTTCGAAATCCGCCGGCTCGCCAATCATCGTCGCGGTCAGTTGGCCGTGCAGGCCGTTCAGCGCGGCGGTCAGTTGCACCTGGTCCGCCACTTCGACAAACACCGTGGTCGGGCCGAACACCTCTTCTTGCAGCGCCTCGTCACCGTTGATCAGCAGGCTGGCATCAGCCTTGAACAGCTGCGGCTGGGCCTGGTTGCCCTGCTGCTCGCGCCCGGCCAGGTGTTCAATGCCCGGGTGAGCCAGCAATTTCTGCAGGCCCTTGCCGTAGCTTTGCAGCGTGCCGGCGTTGAGCATGGTCTGGGGCGCCTGGTCGCCGATCAGCGCGGCCACTTGCTGGGTGAAGGCGGTGAACTGCGGCGAACGAATGCCGATCACCAGGCCCGGGTTGGTACAGAACTGACCGCAGCCCTGCACCACCGAGGCGGTCAAGTCGCGAGCGACGCTCTCGGCGCGGGTTTCCAGGGCTTGCGGCAACACGATCACCGGGTTGATGCTCGACATTTCGGCGAACACCGGAATCGGCTGCGGCCGTGCGGCCGCCATGTCGCACAGGGCACGCCCGCCCTTGAGAGAACCGGTGAAACCCACGGCCTGGATCGCCGGATGCTTGACCAGCCATTCGCCGACACCACCGCCGTAGATCATGTTGAACACGCCAGCCGGCATCGCGGTTTTTTCCGCCGCGCGAATGATCGCATCGGCCACGTGCTCGGCGGTCGCCATGTGGCCGCTGTGGGCCTTGAACACCACTGGGCAACCGGCCGCCAGGGCCGACGCCGTGTCGCCACCGGCGGTGGAGAATGCCAGGGGGAAGTTACTGGCGCCGAACACCGCCACCGGCCCCAGGCCGATGCGGTACTGCCGCAGGTCCGGACGCGGTAACGGCGTGCGCTCAGGCAATGCCCGGTCGATGCGTGCACCGTAGAAATCGCCTCGACGCAAGACCTTGGCGAACAGGCGCATCTGGCCGCTGGTGCGACCGCGCTCGCCCTGGATCCGTGCCGCCGGCAGCGCGGTTTCACGGCAGACCACGGCCACGAATTCATCGCCCAAGGCGTCCAGTTCATCGGCAATGGCCTCGAGGAACTCGGCCCGGCGCACCGCGCTCAGGCTCCGGTAGGCCTGATAAGCCGCAGCCGCAGCCTTGGCGGCCGCATCGACTTCTTCGGCCGTGGCCTGGATGAAATCATGGGGCAAGGCCTCGCCAGTGCTGGCGTCGACGCTTTGCAGGCGGGTCTGGCCGGCCGCGCTGCGCGCCCCGCCGATGTAGTTGTGGCCAAGGATCTGGTTCATCGCAAGTCTCCTTTAAAGTGTGCCGATAGTACCCGGGTTGAACACCGCGTCTACCGGGGCAATGCCGTTGACCAGCGGCGCGCCGAATTCAGCCTGGCTGATTTCGAACACATCCCCTGGCTGGGTGCGGATGCCGTCGGCGAACGACAGGGTCGCGGTACCGAAGAAGTGAACGTGCACATCCCCCGGGCGCAGGAACTGACTGTACTTGAAGTGGTGGAACTCCAGGTTCTCGAGGCTGTGGCACATGTTCGCCTCGCCGCTGAGGAACTCGTTCTGCCACAGCACTTCGCCATTGCGCAGGATACGACTGGTCCCGGACAGATGTTGAGGCAGTTCACCGACGCGAAGTTCCGGGCCAAAACTGCAACTGCGCAATTTCGAGTGGGCCAGGTACAGGTAATTCTTGCGCTCCATCACGTGGTCGGAAAACTCGTTGCCCACGGCGAAGCCCAGGCGATAGGGCTTGCCGTCGTGGCCGATGACATACAGGCCGCTGATTTCCGGCTCTTCACCAGCGTCTTCGGCGAAGGGTGGCAGCGGGAACGGATGGCCCGGGCGGACCACGATGCTGCCGTCGCCCTTGTAGAACCATTCCGGTTGCACGCCGGCCTGCCCGGCCTGGGGTTTACCGCCCTCCACGCCCCACTTGAAGATGCGCATGGTGTCGGTCATGGTCGCTTCGTCACCGGCCTGCTGGTGCATCTTGTCCCGGGCCGAGGCGCTGCCCAGGTGGGTCAAGCCGGTACCGCTGACCAACAGGTGCGCCGGGTCCGGGTGGTCCAGCGGTGGCAGGATACGCAAATCACCGAGCAACCGGGCGTAGTCATGACTCGCCCCCAGGCCCAGGCTGCCGACCTGCTGCTCCAGCTTCACACCTGCCTCGATGGCCGCCAGCGCCAGCTCGCGCACGGTGCCGGCGCCCTGCACTTCGCGCACCTGATCGCCCTCGACCACACCGACGCGGCGTTCGCCGTTAGGCAATTCGAACTGAACTAAACGCATATCTTTCTCCTTGTAAGCAAAACTTGAATAGGCGTAGCAGGCTTTTGTGGCGAGGGGATTTATCCCCGCTGGGCTGCACAGCAGCCCTAAAGCAGCGAACTCAATCTTCCTGGCACACCGAGTTGCTGTTTGGGGGCTGCTTCGCAGCCCAGCGGGGATAAATCCCCTCGCCACAAAAGCTCGCTCCCACAGTAGCCTCAGGTACGCGTCGCCCCACGGGCGCTGGCGGCGAACTGATCCGCCGGCAGCACATGCTTGCGCTCCAGCAGGCGATACACCACGCCGGTCAACACCAGGCCGAACACCATCACACCGGACAGGAAGTACAGCCCCGAGGCCAGGTTGCCGGTGTACTCCTTCAGCGCACCGATCACGAACGGCCCGATGTAACCGCCCAGGTTGCCCACCGAGTTGATCAGCGCAATACCCGCCGCCGCACTGGCGCCGGCAAAGAAACGCCCTGGCAAGGTCCAGAACACCGCCGTGCAGGAAAACAGCGCGAAGGCCACCAGGCAAAGCGCCGCCAGTTGCAACACCGGCACCGACAACCAGGCGCTGAGGAACAAGCCGATGGCGCCCAATACATAGAGCACGGCCAGGTGACCGTAACGATCATTCAAGCGATCGGAGCTGCGAGGAATGATCAGCAAACCGATGATGCCGAAGATGTACGGCACCGACGAGACAAAGCCAGTCACCAGGTCACTGCCACCAAACTGCTTGATCAGCGTCGGCAGCCACAAGCCCAGGCCGTAGATGCTCAGGGTCACCGGCAGGTAGAACAGCGCCAGCAACAGGACGCGCTTGTCCTTCAGGGCATGCAGCGGATTGCCGTGGCGGGTCTGGCCGTATTCCTGCAGGTCTTTTTTCAGCTCACCAGTCAGCCAGTCCTTCTCGGCCTGGTCCATCCATTTCACTTGTTGCGGACCATCCGGCAGGTAACGCAGCACCGGCCAGGTCAACAGCACCGCCGGCAGGCCGATGACGATGAACAGCCACTGCCAGCCGTGCAGGCCGAGGATCCCGTCCATCCCCAGCAAGCCGCCGGACACGGGGCCGGTGATCATCATTGCGATAGGTTGGGACAGAATGAACAGGCCCAGGATCTTGCCGCGATGGCGCACCGGGAACCACTGGGTGATGTAGTACAGCACGCCCGGGAAGAACCCGGCTTCGGCCGCACCCAGCAGAAAGCGCATCACATAGAAGCTATGCGGACCCTGCACGAACGCCATGCCGATGGTGATGGCGCCCCAGGTGATCATGATCCGGGCAAACCAGCGCCGGGCACCGAAGCGCTCCAGCATCAGGTTGCTGGGAATCTCCAGCAGGAAGTAACCAATGAAAAACAGCCCGGCACCCAGGCCGTAGGCGGCGTCGCCAATACCGATGTCGGCGCCCATGTGCAGCTTGGCGAAGCCCACCGCGGAGCGGTCCACGTAGGCGATCAGGTACAGCAGGATCAGGAAGGGAATCAGTTTCAGCGTAATGCGACGAATAAGCCGCAATTCCTGGCTCATGGGACCGGTCTCCGATTGTTGTTGTTATGGAACCTCGGGGGATTTCTCTCGCGAATGACCGCCAGGACAACCCCTCCGTTGAATCGGACTATATAGTAATACTATTTAACCAACAACACTTCCAAAGCGCGCAATTTGCGCTTATGTTACGCTCAAGCTCGAACAATATAGTCATACAATAAGAGAATCGATCATGTCTGATAAGAAACCCTCCCTGCGCTCGGCCCAATGGTTTGGCACCGCCGACAAAAACGGCTTCATGTACCGCAGCTGGATGAAAAATCAGGGCATCGCCGACCATCAGTTCCACGGCAAGCCGATCATCGGCATCTGCAACACCTGGTCGGAGCTGACGCCGTGCAACGCGCACTTCCGGCAGATCGCCGAGCACGTCAAGCGCGGCGTGATCGAAGCCGGGGGCTTCCCGGTGGAATTCCCGGTGTTCTCCAACGGCGAATCGAACCTGCGCCCCACCGCCATGCTGACCCGCAACCTGGCGAGCATGGACGTGGAAGAAGCGATTCGCGGCAACCCGATTGACGGCGTCGTGCTGCTCACCGGTTGCGACAAGACCACCCCTGCGTTGCTGATGGGCGCCGCCAGTTGCGACGTCCCGGCCATCGTCGTCACCGGCGGGCCGATGCTCAACGGCAAGCACAAAGGCCAGGACATTGGCTCCGGCACCGTGGTCTGGCAATTGAGCGAGCAGGTCAAGGCCGGCACCATCACCATTGACGATTTCCTCGCGGCCGAGGGCGGCATGTCCCGCTCGGCCGGTACCTGCAACACCATGGGCACCGCCTCGACCATGGCCTGCATGGCCGAAGCCCTCGGCACCTCCCTGCCCCACAACGCAGCGATTCCGGCGGTGGATGCACGGCGTTATGTGCTGGCCCATATGTCCGGCATGCGCGCCGTGGAAATGGTCCGTGAAGACCTCAAGCTGTCGAAGATCCTGACCAAGGAAGCCTTCGAAAACGCCATCCGGGTCAACGCGGCCATTGGCGGCTCCACCAATGCGGTGATCCACCTCAAGGCCATTGCCGGACGCATCGGCGTGCAGCTGGACCTGGACGACTGGACCCGCATCGGTCGCGGCATGCCGACCATCGTCGACCTGCAGCCGTCCGGGCGCTTTTTGATGGAAGAGTTCTACTACGCTGGCGGCCTGCCCGCCGTGCTGCGGCGCCTCGGCGAGGCCAATCTGATTCCCAATCCGAATGCCCTGACGGTCAACGGCAAGAGCATCGGCGAGAACACCAAGGACGCACCGATCTACGGCCAGGATGAAGTCATCCGCACCCTGGACAACCCGATCCGCGCCGATGGCGGTATCTGCGTGCTGCGCGGCAACCTGGCGCCACTGGGGGCGGTGCTCAAGCCGTCCGCCGCCACCGCCGAACTGATGCAGCATCGCGGTCGCGCCGTGGTGTTCGAGAACTTCGACGAGTACAAGGCCCGGATCAACGATCCGGAACTGGATGTGGACGCCAGCTCGATCCTGGTGATGAAGAACTGCGGGCCCAAGGGTTATCCGGGCATGGCCGAAGTGGGCAACATGGGCTTGCCCGCCAAGCTGCTGGCCCAGGGCGTGACGGACATGGTGCGGATTTCCGATGCGCGCATGAGCGGCACCGCCTACGGCACCGTGGTGCTGCACGTGGCACCGGAAGCAGCGGCCGGCGGACCTCTGGCGGCGGTGAAAGAAGGCGACTGGATCGAGCTCGACTGTGCCAGCGGCCGCCTGCACCTGGACATCCCCGACGCCGAACTCGCCGCACGCCTGGCCGACATCGCCCCCCCGCAGCAACTGCTGGTGGGCGGCTACCGCCAGCTGTACATCGACCACGTGTTGCAAGCGGACCAGGGTTGTGACTTCGACTTCCTGGTGGGCTGCCGCGGCGCCGAAGTACCACGCCACTCCCACTGACCCTGCAAGAGCTGCGTAGGAGCTGCGTAGGAGCTGTGTAGGAGCTGTGTAGGAGCTGTCGAGTGCAACGAGGCTGCGATCTTTCCCCAACCACTTGAATCTCAAGCGAAAGATCAAAAGATCGCAGCCTTCGGCAGCTCCTACACCCCATTCCAGCGAAGCTAGCTCCTTCGCCACAAGGTCAGGCCCAAGGGTTTGGCCTGATGAATATCCGCCACGCCTGCTATCATGCGCAACACTCCCCTCCCACAGGATCGCGCCGCGCCCCATGGATTACCGCAAACCCTCCGACCGCAAGAGCATGCATGCGCGCATCGTCCAGGAACTGGGCATGCAGATCGTTTCCGGGCGCTTCAAACCGGACGATAAACTGCCCGCCGAAGCCTTGTTGTGCGAAGAGTATGCGGTCAGCCGCCCGGTGCTGCGCGAAGCCACGCGGGTGCTGGTCGCCAAGGGCTTGGTGTATTCGCGTCCGCGCGTGGGCACGGTGGTCAAGGCCCGGCGGGAATGGCACATGCTCGACCCGGATGTGCTGCATTGGCTGATGCAGAGCAGCCCGCAGAATGAATTCTTCAACCTGCTGACCAGCGTGCGCAGCATCATCGAGCCGGCCGCCGCCGCCCTCGCCGCCCAGTTCGCCGACGAGGCCGACATCGCCGCCATCCGCGAAGCCTACCAACGCATGGAAGCAGCCCCGACCCCCGAGGCCGTGCTGCAACCGGACCTGGACTTCCACAGCCGCATCGCCGACGCCACCCACAACGACCTGCTCGCCAACCTGTGCAACATGTTGTCGGTGGCCATCGCCGAAGCCCTCAAGCACTCCAACCAGCGGCCCAACCTGCATGAGCTGGCGATGCCACGGCACAAGGCGATCCTCACCGCCATCGAGAACCGCGATGCCCTCGGTGCCCGCCACGCCACCCTGGTGCAACTGGACGATGCCCGTAGCGCGCTGAACGTCGTGCTGGGCAACGACCCCGCCTGATAAGGTCCGACTTGTGGGAGCAAAGCTTGCTCGCGACAGTGGACTGGAGTGCGCCCCATCGCGAGCAAGCTTTGCTCCCACAGGGTCGTGGCTTGACTGAGCAGCTTTGCTCCTACGAGGCTTGGCTTGACTGACTGACCAGCATTATTCTCAGCGGGTGGTATTTATGTACCACCCGCACCGAACCGAGAAGTCGATACTTTTCTCGCCGTCATCCCGACGGCCATGTTTTGTGAAAAGGACTTCTCATGACCGCTCCCTCCCCCGCAGACTCCATCTCCGCGTTGACGCAAAGTGTCAGCCTGCAATTCGCCAGCCATCCGACCTTCGAACAGATTGCGCAACGCATGCTCGAACAAGCGATCAAGCGAACACACCCCTGGCTGGACATCGACCTCTCCACTGTCCAATTGGCGACTCCGGACGCCGCCGGACGCGCCTGGCAATTCCAGCCGTTCATGCCCGTGGTGCTCGATCACCTGGCCGTTGGCACACCCGTGGATTTCAGCCCACGGGGCAACCTGGATTGTTTTCTCTCCGACACCCCACCGCACCGGCTCCGGGCAGGCAACCAGGAAGTGGACATCCAGGTCATCAAGAACTCGCTGCTGGAACTGGCCTGGAGCGTACCGCTCGGGCTGGAGGATGCGCTGGTCCGTTATTGGGGCGACGACATTGACGCAACCGGTGCGAACAGCCACGGCAACCGCTGGCGCTGGCTCAGCGATGTGCTGAGGAACATGCTGAGTATCCGCGGGCTGCAACAGCCCGGGCTCGCTGACACGGCCCGCGAAACCCTTGACCAGGTCGTCCGTTGGCCGGACCGGGAGCGACGCTTTCGTCTCGACCGACAGGCGCCTGTGTACGCCTACAACCTGGAAACCCGAATCACCCGGGGCACCACCAGCAGCGTACTGGTCGGCAGCGAGATCCTCCTGGTCCGCGCCACAAAAGGCACCACCGACGTCCTGCTGTGCAGCCCCGGCAGCGCCGTGCAATCCTTTGCTTCCCTGGACGCCTTCAATCGGCATTGGGGCGCATCGATCGCCAGCCGCTACACCGTCGACACCGTCACCTGCCAGCGCTACGAGATAAGCGGCGACGTCTTCGAGAGCCAGGCGGCGATGCTGCTGGAGCAACAACTGGCCGACCTGAAGGCTGTGCAACTGCCCGCCGGGATCGACCTGCAAAGCCTGAAGAACCTCTACAACGACTTGAGCGACCCGGCTCGCTACCTGCTGGAAGCCCCGCGACTCTCGCCGCAAACCTCGGCACGCCTGGCTCCCTTGCTGCCCCGCTGGCTGAAAAAAAGCGCCATCGCCGACCAGACGACGCTCCAGCACTACAGCCTGGCCCTGGCCAGTGCCAAAAAGCGCCATCAGGGCCAAACCTTCCTCAGCGGCATCGAGGACATCAAGGCCTTTACCGCCAGCGCCTTGTCCAGCGCCATGAGGCAAACGAACGACAGCAGCCCGGGCAAGGTGCCATCGAGCCAATACCAACCCGACGATGTGCTCCTGAACTTCACCGTTTCCGCAGGCTACCCCGGGACCATCGGCCTCAGCGAGAAGCGACAGATGAGCCTGATCGAGCTGGCCATCCACAATCTCGTCGCCCGCCCCAGCGGCCACTTCACGCTCAGCCATCGCCTGGGCCTGACGCTGCCGACCTGGTTGACCCCGGACTTCGTTACCGCGCTGGTCGAACAGGTCGACATTGGCACGACCTATCCTCGCTACCTGCAACAGCACCTGCTCGGTGACTCGCCCCAGGCAAAGAACCGCCAACGGATGTTCGCCGAACAGATCCCTGCGCAACTGGCCCTTGATGCGCTGAAACAGCGGCTGGACAACGAAAACGGCATGACCCTGCAAGGCTTGCGCCTGCTGGAAGCCGTTCTCCAACCTGACGCGGCGAGCCAACAGGTCAACGGTCGCCCGGTGGTCATTCGTCACCTGGGTTTGATGCGCAAGCCCCAGGCCCAGCCCGATACCGTGACCAACATGTTCCTTATCGAAGCGCAGGACACCACGGTCGGCCCGCACCTGCTGTATCGGCCGCTTTACGCCCCTGCGCTGCAAGAGTTCCCGACACGGGAGGCGCTGTTTCAGGCCATTGCCGCGGCCGGGGACCTGCAGAATAGCGTCCTGACCTGGCTGCCCGACGCCGCTCGCCCGGTGTACGCCAACGGCGGTTTCCTGGAGCCACACATCGTGCGGTTCTTTCCCGGTGATGAGTTCAGTGCTCCCGACAAACCCGCCCCGGCCACACTCGCCACGCAGGACACCCATGGCGAACTGCTGCAAGCGCTGCACAACGGCGAGCTGATGCAGTACCTCTATGGCTGCAATGCCCAGGCCCTGGTCGCCCAGGCCGACCGGAACTCGGTGTCCAATCGCGAGAGCCGCTGGGCCGTGTTGCTCCAGGGCGGCAGCCTGTTGTTCAACACATTGCTGCTCCCTTTATTGCGCGGCCCGGTCATGACCACTGTCTGGCTATGGAACCTGATGGCCAGTGCCCAGGACATTCCAGCCCTGATCAGCGAGGACCCGGTGGCACGGGAGCTGGCCGCCGTCGACCTGCTCGTCAACCTGGCCATGCTGGTGAGCCAACTGCCCATCGGTCATGCGCCGGTCACCCGTGCGGCGGTGCCCGAATCGCTGAAGAAGCAAGCCATGCTCCCCCCAGCACCACGGGCCATTGCCGAGCAGTGGCCCGTGCCGGCACCGCCCACCGTCGTGGAGGGAACCGTCGCCGTGCCTGGCGCCCACGCCGAAGCCGCCAGTAGACACCTGGACTTCAGTTTCGCCAGCGCCGGCCAGCGCCTGACATCGGAACAACGCACCCGGCTGCTGCGCTTGCAGGCATCGCGTCCTCCGGCAATGCCCGAACCCATCGGATATGGCCCGTACAAGGGTCTGTACGTGATCGACAAAAAATGGCACGCCGAGGTGGAAGACGTTCTGTATCAGGTCAACCCTGAAGCGGACGGCAGCGCGACCATCGTCGACCCGCTCGACCCCAGCCGGAACGGTCCACCGTTGAAAGCCGATGCCCAGGGCCGCTGGTCTCTGGATTTGCGTCTGCGCCTGCTGGGCGGTGCACCGCCCAAGCGGATGGATACACAGCGTCGTGCCAATCTGCAGCGCATCAAGGAATTGACCGACGAACTCAACCAATGGGCCACACAGGAAGCCGATCGACAAAAAGCCCTCGACGTTGCCCTTCAAGTGATGACAAGGCTCCAGGAAGGCAGCACTTACACCGAAGCGCAGCGGGAGCCGAAACGCAAAATATTCCATGACCTGCTCCAGGAGCAGACCGAAGTTTATTTGAAACTGGTGAAGAGTGCGTCCGAACGCGCCAGCCTGGGTATCGGGCTTACACCTAAGTACATGCGCGGACTCTTTGAAAACGTGATCAACAATGCCCGTAAGGCCGTCGTGGTCACCGAAATGGATTACATAGCCGCCAAGAACAGGGACCCCAGGTTTCGAGCAGAAAGCGATGTCCGGGAAGTCCTTACCCACCACATGCAGGACTACATCAAGTTCCTCGACCTCATGAGCGACATCAATGATCGAGCGATCTACTGGCTGGAACTCAAGGACGAATACCTTGAGCGCCTCTTGAACTTCGATGCCGATGGCGCCCAGGCGTTCGAACGCCTGACCAGGGATCGTCCGTTGAACGAAGGCAATGCCATCAGCCGCAAAGCCCTGCAACTTTCTACGCTTCCCATGCTGTCGATCAAAAATCCCCAATCGGACGTGCCCGCCGTCCTGCTTCGCATCGTCGTACCGCTGGGGGAACAAACGCGCTCCCACAGCGAGCTACGGCTGTATGAGCTGACGCCGCAGGAACAACTCGAAATCCTGACAAGCCTGACCGAGCGCTACGGCAAGACCCTGGATGCGCTGCAAGGGGTCAAGACCCTCTACCCCGACGATATCCACGAGTCCTATTTCGACAGGCTGGTCAAGTTGGTCGACAGTCTTTACCAGGAGGTGTCGGGCAAACTCGCCGCCGAAATCAAACCCGAGCCCAAACCACGCAAGCGCCCGCCGAAACGCCCCAGACCAGCCGCTGCACACGCCCAGAAAAAGCTGATCAGGACCCGCCACAATGGCGTCTTGATTGGCGACCTGAAACCGGCCGGAACATCCTTGCCGATTGAAGTCGTCGAGCTGCGCTCGCAAGTCGATGACGAGATCCTCGCCACCTATTCCCGCCATGATGATGTCTGGGATGTCGTCGAAGTACGCCGCCCGGTCCCGGCACCCGAGACAAGATCGGTCAAGGCGATCAAGGCCGATGCGCGGAAACTGCTCGACGAGCTGGACGCACGCATGCATCGCGCTGAAAGCTACAAGAAACACTGCCGCCATCCTCAGGAAATCGAGGAGATCATGAACAATGAGGCGAGTCGGTTTCGCAAGCTTGCCGAGGAACTCGACCGGGCGTTCACCGCAGCGCAAACCCCGCTTACCCCGGCAGACCAGGCACTGAGCCAACAGTTGTCAGACGCGGTATCCAGCCTGACCGCCAAGGGCAGTGCCCTGCGCACCGAATTGAGCCTGCAATTGCCGCCTACCGACGGCAACCTGCGGTTCCTGTTCGAAAAGAACCTGATACAAGTCGCACGACTCGGCGAACGCACGGCCTTGAAAGGAAGCCGCAAGGATTTCCTCGAGGAGTACGCCATCAACGACCGTAATGGCTCTCCCCTCTGGTATGCGCATTTTCACTACGAAACGGCTGACACACCGAAGGACAATTTCAGCGTCGCGCACCTGAAGACCAAGGAACAACGCAAGGAGCACTACCACTCACTGCTGGCCAAGGCCACCAGCCCTTATGCGGTGGTGAACGTGCATCGAGGACAGCTTGGCAAGTCGTTGGCGCAGAGCAAGTTCTTGCCGTTGGCGCCTTGATGGCCAACACCACAACCGATGGTTGTGGCGCCTACCCCTTGCTCCCGCCGGGCGGCGTGTAGGAGCTGCCGAAGGCTGCGATCTTTTGATCTTTCGCTTGAGATTCAAGTGTCTGGGGAAAGATCGCAGCCTCGTTGCACTCGACAGCTCCTACATTTCGCAAGCTCCCTCGCCACAGGTTCATTCCAGATGGCTGGGGTGGAAAACTTCAACAGCCTAGCCTCCACCAATCAATGGGCAAACAACGAATTGCCCTTCTGCCCCGCCAGTTTCTCCGGCTTGATCAGGAAGCGCGCCAGCGCCGGCAACAGCCACAGTGCACCGAACATGTTCCACAGCAGCATGAACGTCAGCATCAAGCCCATGTCGGCCTGGAACTTGATGGCCGAGAAGATCCAGGTGCAGACACCGATGGCCAGGCACAGGCCGGTGAACAGCACCGCCTTGCCGGTGGACTTCAGCGTCTGGTAATAAGCCTCCTGCAACGGCAACCCGGCCCGCAGGAAGCTTTCCAGGCGACTGTAGATATAGATGCCGTAGTCGACGCCGATCCCGACGCCAAGCGCGACCACCGGCAGCGTCGCGACTTTCACACCGATGCCCATGAAGGCCATCAGGGCGTTACCCAGCACCGACGTCAGCACCAGCGGAAGTACAATGCACAGCGTCGCCGCCCAGGAACGGAAGGTGATCATGCACATGGTCGCCACGCAGATGTACACCAGGATCAGGATGGTCAGTTCCGATTCCTTGATCACTTCATTGGTGGCCGCCTCGATGCCAGCGTTACCGGCGGCGAGGATGAACTCCAGGCCATCACGGTTGTTTTCCTTGGCGAAGTCCTGCACCGCCTTCACCGCGCGGTCCAGGGTCTCGGCCTTGTGGTCGTTGAGGAACACCAGCACCGGCGCCAGGGAGCAGCTGTTGTTGTACAGGCCATCGGCCCGGGCGATGGAGTTGTTCAGCACATCAGGGTTGCGCGACAGGGTCTCCCATTTCAGGTTGCCCTCGTTCATGCCCTTGATCATCTGCTTGGACACGGTCACCAGGGAAATCGCCGACTGCACGCCCTCGGTGTTCTGCATCTTCCACATCAATTCGTCGATGGGGGCCATGGCTTCATAGCGCGAGCAACCTTCGGCCTTGGTCTTGACCATCACCACCAGTACATCGGAGCTGGTGGAGTAATTGCTGATGATGAAGTTGTTGTCCTGGTTGTAGCGCGAGTCCGGACGCAGTTCCGGCGCGCCCTGGTCCAGGTCGCCGATCTTCAGGTTCTGGCTGTACCAGAGGCCACCGCCAAAGGCGAGCACCGCCAGGGCAATGGACACCGGCGCGACCTTGGCGCTGGCGAAGTTCGACAGCAGGCGCCAGAACGGATGTTCGCGGGTCGCATCTTTCTTGCTGCGCTCGACCGCGCGCTTGCTGATGCCGGCGTAGGAGATCGCTACCGGCAGCAGGATCAGGTTGGTGAACACGATCACCGCCACGCCGATGGAGGCGCCGATGGCCAGTTCGCGGATCACGCCGATGTCGATGATCAGCAAGGTGATGAAGCCCACGGCGTCCGCCAGGATCGCGATCATCCCCGGCAGGAACAACTGGCGGAAGGTACGCCGCGCCGCCGTCAGGGCGTTGTCCGCCTCGCTGGACTGCAAGGCGATGCCATTGATTTTCTGCACCCCGTGGGAAATGCCGATGGCGAAGATCAGGAACGGCACCAGCATCGAGTACGGATCCAGGCCGAAACCGGCGGCGTGCATCAGCCCCAGTTGCCACACCACCGCCACCAGGGTGGTGGTCAACACCGCCACGGTGCTGCGCATGCAGTGAGTGAACCAGTACAACAGGACCAGGGTGATGACGAAGGCCACGCCGAAGAACAGCACCACCATGACCAGGCCATCGATCAGGTCACCGACTTTCTTGGCGAAACCGACGATATGGATCTGCACATTCGGGTTCTGGGCTTCGAACTTGTTGCGGATCTTGTCTTCAAGCTCGTGGGAAAACTTCCGATAGTCGAGGGCGAGCAATTTGCCCTGGTCCTGCGGATCGGGATAGGACTCCAGCAGCGGGATGTCGATAATGCTCGACTTGAAGTCGTTGGCCACCAGGCGCCCGACCTGGCCGGACTTGAGCACGTTGTTGCGCAGCAGGTCGAGGCTGTCGGCCGAGCCGTTGTAGCTCTGGGGGATCACCTCGCCGCCGGCGAAGCCCTCCTCCGTCACTTCGGTCCAACGCACGCTGGGGCTCCACAACGACTTGAGCCCGGAACGGTCGACACCGGAGATGTAGAAGACCTCGTCGTGGATCTGGCGCAGGGTCTCCATGTAGTCCTTGGAGAAGATGTCGCCATTGGTGGCTTCCACGGAAATGCGCACCGTGTTGCCCAGGTTCGCCAGGTCGTTGCGGTGTTCGAGCATCTTCTGGATGAAGGGGTGCTCGAGGGGGATCATTTTTTCGAAACTGGTGGAGGGGCGGATCAGCGTGGCCTGCCAGAACAGGAAGATGCTGACCAGCAGGCAAATGACGATCACTGCCGGGCGGTTGTTGAAAATCAGGCGCTCGAGGAACGTCGCCTTGTCTTGGTGATGACTGCTCATGGGGTCCGCCTTCTTGTTTTTATGCCCGTCTTGCAGGCCTGACTCATTTGCTCAGTTCGGCGCCGGTGGAAGTGGTGGCGCGCACGCCGCCTTGCCCTGCCAGGATCAGGTTGCCGTTGCCTGCCGCCGTGACGGCCGCCACGGAGATTCGGTCCGGACGGTTGAACACGCTGAAGGTCTCGCCGTCGTCGGTACTGCGCACCACGCTGCCGCCGTTGCCGACAATCACGATGGAACCGTCCGCCAGCAGCGTGGCGCCCGACAGGCCGAATTCCAGGCTGCCCCGGGCGGCCTTGAGCTCGACCTGCTCCCAGGTGCCGCCAAAATCGGTGGAACGGTACAGGTTGCCGCGCAAGCCGTAGGCCAGCAGCGTCGAAGGCTGGGCGGTGCCGATGACCCCGAACAGCGAGCCTTCGTACGGGCCTTCGACCTTCTCCCAGGTCTGCCCACCATCGGCGGAGCGGAACATGCTGCCGGCCTCGCCGACAATGAACAACCCGGCGTCTTTCACGGCCGCGATCGCATTGAGGTGGAACTGGTCTTCGTTTTCGAGACGGTCGCTGGCGTCTTCCCAATGCTTGCCGCCGTCGGTGGTTTCCAGCAGCGCACCGTACGCACCCACGGCAAAACCGTTGCTGGCGTCCTTGAACCAGACGTCCAGCAGCGGCGCTTCACGGGTGAGGTCTTCGTATTGCTTGGTCCAGGTGCTGCCACCGTCGTCGCTGGCGAGGATCTGCGCGTCGTGCCCCACGGCCCAGCCGTGCTTGTCGTCGACGAAAAATACCGCGGTGAGCAGTTGGCGGGTCGGCACCTTGGCCTGGGTCCAGGACGTGCCCTGGTCGTCGGAATAGACAATGTGCCCACGATCACCGACCGCCACCAGGCGCTGGCCGGCATGGACCACATCGAGCATCAGGGTTTTGCTGGCCTTGGCCGACTCGACGGAATAGATGACATCGGACGTCGACGCCGCAACGGCCATCACCGGTGCCGACAACACCGCAGAGCCCAGCAGCGAGAGCGCCGAAGCCAGCAACGCGATTCTGCGCAGCATCGGCGGCCGGCAGCGGCCCACAGCCATGACAGGCTCATTCATAGACCTTTCCCCCATTATTATTGTTATGGCTTGGTACGTTGCCAGTCCTGGAGCATAGTCCTGAAACCTGCAATCTAGAGCCACTTCGGAAGCTGGCCTATCCTATCGGGCTTTCGAAAGGTCTGACAATCGACGCCGCGTTATCTTTTGTTAACCGAGAGGGTTGGCGCTGGGGGTGAATGGCGGGGTATTCGGTGGGGTGATAGCGAAGGCTGGCTAGGCCAGGGGATTACCTTTTTGATCGTTCCCACGCTCTGCGTGGGAATGCATCCCGTGACGCTGCGTCACCTTGCAGAAGCGGAACGCGGAGCGTCCCTGGCGGCGTTCCCACGCAGAGCGTGGGAACGATCATGTGGG